>CAZFUQ010000016.1:0-33121 GCA_964521905.1 uncultured Cellulosimicrobium sp. | reverse complement strand
CGAACTGCGCGGCCCGGAACCGCTCCCAGCCGAGCAGCGCGTCGAAGTAGTCGAGGAACGACCCCACGTTCGTGCGCGGCTGCCCGAGCCAGAACGCCGGCTCGACGAGCGCACGCACGCCCGCGGCGTACAGGGCCTCGTAGTCGTCCGTCGTGCGGCTGGTCATGTGGATGTGGGGGTCGAAGATGCGCATCAGGCGTCCCTCTCGGTGCTGTTCTGGAAGACGTCCGGGGCGAGGCGCACGACGTCGTCGGGCACGACACGGCCCGCGGCGCGGCGCTCGGCGGCGAAGTCGCGCGCCATGCGCGCGAGCTCGTCGTCCGCGCGGTCGTCGAGGCCGGCGACGGCGTCGAGGCTCACGCCCATGAACACGAGCTTGAGGACGCCGTGGCGCCACGCGTGCTGGTCGAGGTGCGCGGCCGCGAACGGCCCGACGGCCGCGGCGACGAGGCTCTGGTCGTTGGTCCGCAGCGCGTCGGCGGCGAGGTCGCGACCGACGGCGACGACCGACGTCGCGCCGTCGCCCGCGAGCGCCCCACGCTCGGCGAGCGCGTCGAGCCCGCGCAGCACGCCCCGTCGCTCGGCGGTGTCGCCGTGCTGGTAGAGGTCCGCGAGGCGCGCGGCCAGGGCCGGGTCGGCGTCCGCACCGCTCCTGCGCGCGACCGCGTCGGCGAGCACGACGACGAGACCGGCGCGCGCGTCGTCGTCCACCGTCCCGTGCACGATCCCGGCCGGGTCGCCGTCCGGCCGTCGTGGCGACCGGCCCACCTTGCGCCCGGCGAGCGCGAACGCCCGCGACACCGCCGCGGGGTCCTGCCCGACGGCGGCACGCGCCTCGGCGAGCCAGCGCGAGCCGTCGCTCGGGGCCTGGTGGGTCGTCCGGTCCGCGGTCCCGGGGTCGGGGCGGGCGGTCTCGGTCATGGCACCTCCTGGGGGTGGTGGGGGCGGTGGTCCCGGGCCCGGTGCAGCGCTGTCATCGAGCGGTGCGCCAGACCCGGGGCGTCGTAGGAGTGGCGGGGCAGCTCGACCGCGGCGACGCCCGTGTAGCCGACGTCCGCGAGCGTCGCGAGCACGAGCGGGAGGTCGATCTCGCCCTCGCCGAACGGCCGGTGCTCGTGGTGCGTGCGCGGCATGTCGTCGAGCTGGACGTTCGCGAGGAACGGCGCGGCGGCCCGCAGGGCACCCACGACGCCCTCGGGCTCGACGACCAGGCAGTGCCCGACGTCCACGGTGATCCCCAGCTCGGGTGGCGCACCGATCTCCTCCCGCAGCCGCAGCGCGTCGCCGACGGTCTCGACGAGCATGCCGGGCTCGGGCTCGAGCGAGAGCCGCACGCCGAGCGCCCGGGCCTCCTCGACGAGCTCCGGGAGGCGGTCGCGCAGGCGCGCCCACCCCTCGGCCGGGGACGCGCCGTCGGGCAGGACGCCGGAGAAGAACGAGACGCACTCGGCGTCGAGGGCCGCGGCGATCTCGATCGCACGGCGCAGGAAGCGCATCCGGGGTCCGGCCTCGGCGTCGACGAGCGTGGGCCGGTGCTTGCGGTACGGGTCGAGGAGGAAGCGCGTGCCCGTCTCGACGACGACGCGCATCCCCTCGCCACCGCGCAGCACGGCGAGCCGGTCGCGCAGCGCGTCGACGCGCTCGCCCCACCCGTCCGCGAACGGGTCGAGGTGCGGGAACCCGAGGGTGAGCGCGACGGCGCCGTAGCCCTCGTGGTCGAGCACGTCGAGCACGTCGTCGAGCGGGTGGTCGGTGAAGCCGTTCGTCCCGTAGCCGAGGGTGAACGGCAGCGTGACCGGCCTCGCGGTCCCGCTCACGTCTCGCTCATCTCGTTGCGGCCCGGTCGGCGACCCGCACGCCGCAGGAGGCGACCCGCGACGTCGACACCCGCGAGGACCGCGACCGACGCGAGGCTGCCGCCCCGCGCGGCCCAGGCCGCCTGGAGCGGGAGCATCGCGCGGATGCCGGCCTTCGTCGCGGCGAACGCGTTCGGGGCGGACGGCGTGATGGCCGCGTCGACCTGCCGCGGCAGGCACGTCGCGAGGTACGCGCCCGCGGCCACCGCCCCGACCACGGCCGTGACCGCGCGACGGCCCGACGCAGGACCCGTGCCCGGACCGCGCCGGTGACGCAGCGCACCGACCCCGACGGACACCCCGCCGACGGCGGTGGCGGCGGCGACGGTCGTGGCGAGGGACGACGTCGTGCCGTGGACCTCGCCGCGCGACACGAGCGTGACGCCCGCGGTGTGGACGGCCATCCCCGCGGCCGCGGGCAGCGCGGCGCGCAGGTGCCCGACGCCTGCCCCCATGAGCACGTCGAGGCCGCGGCACGCGGCCATGACGACGGGGCCGACGGGACGCTCCTTGGCGATCGTGTCGTAGGTCCACACGCTCGCGGCGAGCGGGAGCGCGACGGCGAGCGCGCGACGGCCACCGCCCGCGGCGGCGAGCCCCACGCCCGCGGCGGTGAGCCCGACGGCGACCTGCAGCGCCCGCTGCTCGGTGACCCGTCCGGACGGGATGGGGCGCTCGGGGCGCTCGAGCGCGTCGAGGTGCCGGTCCGCGTAGTCGTTGAGCGCCATGCCGCCGGCGTACAGGCACGCGGACGCGACCGGGAGCAGCGCGCGGCGGGGCGTGAGGGCGTGGCCGGCCGCCGCCGCGCCCGCGAGCGTGTCACCGACCACCGACAGGACCGCGGGCGCGCGGACGAGGTCGAGGTGGTCGCGGAACGAGCCGGTCACCGCTCGGCCGCGTCGGCGCCGACGCGAGCACCCGCCGCGCGGACCCAGTCCGCGAGCGCCACGGTCTGCGCGGCGAAGTCGTGCACGTCGCTGCCCCACGGGTCCTTGAAGAAGAACCCGAGCTCCGGCACCGGACCCGCGTACCCCGCGGCGTCCGCGAGCGCGAGGAGCCGGGCGAGGTCGAGGACGAGCGGCGCGGCGAGCATCGAGTCGTACGCCGACCACGTGGTCTGCAGGGTGAGGCGAGAGCCGAGGAAGCCCTCGACGTGCACGTGGTCCCACGCGACCTTGATGTCGCCGAGGTCGGGCACGTTGTCGATGTGCAGCGGCGTGACGTCGCTGCCCGTGAGGTCCTGCAGGCCGCGCGACTTCGACGCGAGCTTGCTCTGCACCGCCTCGGGGTCGGAGAGCGTCGCACCGTCGCCGCCGCCCAGCAGGTTCGCGCCCGCCCAGGACAGGACGCGCAGCCCGCGGGCGGCGAACGCCGGGGCGAGGATCGTGCGCAGCCACGTCTGGCCGGTCTTGCCGTCCTGGCCCGCGACGGGCACGCCGCGCTCCGCGGCCAGCTCGAGGAGGACCGGCAGGTGCATGCTCGCGGACGGTGTGAACTCCGCGAACGGGGCGCCCGCGAGGACCGCGGCGTAGGCGGTGAGCGAGCTCGCGGGCAGGACCGCACGGGCCGGGTCGTCGAGCGCGGCGCGCAGCAGGTCGCGGTCGGAGAACTCCGGCAGGACCTCGGGCAGCGGTTCGGTCGAGGTGAGGTCGACGACGACGACGCGCGCGAGGCCGTGCCGCTCCCGGAAGTCGACGACGTCCGCGGCCAGGCGCTCCGCCGCTGCCTGCTGCGACTCGCGCCGTGTCGCCTGCCCCGCGTGGTGGTGCGTCGAGTACCCGGGGCGCACCTCGGCGTCTGCCCGCTCGAGCGCGGCGTGGGCGGCCACGAGCAGCCGCGGCGCGATCATGCCCGCCTCCACGAGGAGCTCGGCGCGCTTGACCATCGACACGTCCGAGACGTCGTGCCCGCCCACCACGAGGTCGCCGAACGCGGGCAGCGGCGCCGACGCGAACGGCTCGGTCGCCGTGACGCATCCCGTCGGTGCCGCACGACCGTCGCTGATCGCGGCCAGGCCCAGCGTCGCGGTGGTCGCGACCGAGCCGCGGGCGCCCACGAGCCACAGCCCGGTGCGAGCGTCCGGAGCCGGACGGTCGGCTGATCCGTCAGGGGCGAAGAGGTGCATCGTTGCTCCCGTTCCCGTCGACGAGCGCCGGGGCGCCGCCGTGCACGACGGCGATGGCCTCCCTGCCACCGCCGGACCACGCACCGCGGAAGAGGGCGCGTGAACGCTCTCCGACCCGGCGGTGCCCGGTCTGCTGCGACCCTAGTCACACTTTTGTCGATGGTCAATCAAAAGCAGACTGACTTTCGCGAGGCAGGTCGCTTGCATCATGCAAAAGCAGGCGCCCAGCACGACATGGCGGTCGGTATCCGGGCGATGACGACCGTCATGTCGTGCTCGACGGGCGGGGTCAGGGAGCTGGGGTGAAGGTCAGGTGGGAGCTTGCGACGGCGATGGCCGACCAGGTGCTGCCGTCGGCGTCGCGCAGCTCGTACGCCGGCACGAGCACGGCCGCGCCGTCGGGCTGGTACTGCACGGCGAGGCCGAGCCGTGCGTCGGTGATCGTCACGTCCGTCACCGGCCAGGAGAACGGGGTGCCCGCTCGGACCGTCGCCGGGACGGTCGGGGTCTCGGCCTCGACGGCGGTCTCCGGGACCGCCTGCTCGAGCGTCGCGTCGCGCGCGAACGCGATCGGCCCGCCGGGGCTGAACCGCGGGTCGCCCAGGCGCTCGACGGCCTCGGCCGGGCTCACGACGTCGTAGGACCCGAGCGGCACGCGCGGTGCGAGGGAACCGTAGAGCGAGGACAGGCCCGCCCCGGAGAACGTCGCGCTCCACGCCGTCCCCGTGCGCTGCCCGTCGACCACCTCGTACGCGGTCACGGTCGTCGCGCGCGGCGCGCCCTGGTCGGCGACCTGCTCGTCGGCGAGGACCTCGTACCCCGCTGTGTCCAGGCCCAGCGAGGTGAGGACCGTGCGGAGCTCGTCGACGGCGGCATCGCCGGCCGGCGGGGCGCCGTGCTCCGGCTCGGCGCACGTCCCCGGCTCGACCGCCGTGCTCGACGACGCGTCGTCGTCCGTCGACCCCGCGGACCCGTCCTGCGTCGCCGGCATCGGCTGCACGACGACGCAGCCCCACGGGTCCTTCGTCGGGTCGTTGTAGCTCACGCTCGCGAGCCCGTCCGGCTGGAGCGAGACCGACGGTCCGGTCCAGTCGTCGGAGCCGACCGTGTACGACCCGTACTCCTCGCGCACGTCGCCCGGGACGCCGAGCGCGTCCGCGACGCGGCGCGCCGTCTCCTGCGAGAAGACCCCGGCCGCGTCGTAGGCCCACGCGTCCGCCGCGGCGCCCTGCGTCGACAGCCCGTCCTGGTGGAACACGGTGCGCCCGCCCCAGAAGCCCGCGTAGGCCATGTCGGACGACGCGACGCGCGACCCGGCCGCGAGGCTCTCCGGCGCCACGGCGGCGCTCTCCTCGGAGGCCGCACCCGCCGAGCCCGCCGCCCCCAGCTCGATGGGCCCCGCGTTCGTCGAGAAGGACACCGCCTGGGAGTCCCCGGCCGCCCCGACCGCTCCCCCGGCGCCGAGCGCGTACCCGCCCGCCCCCACCACGAGGGCGCCGGCGACGGCCGCCGCGACCTGCAGCGGGGCACGACGACGGCGCGCGCGCCGGGCGGCGAGCTCGTCCTCGACGGCACCTCCCGGGCCGTCCGGGCCGGTGAGCGGCGCCGACGGCGCGTCGGACGCCGTCCCGGCCTCGACGGCCTCGAAGGCCTCCGGGACGCGGCCGCGCACGGCCGCCTCGAGGACCTGCTCGTCGGGCGTCGTGCCGGCCGCCGGATCGGCGGCACGCAGGCGTTCGAGGGCCGCGTCGTCCGGCTGCTCGGGGGTGTTCGTGGTCATGTCGACCTCCAGTACCGCAGGGGCCGCACCGCGCGGGGCGCGGTCGGTGGGTCTACCCGTGATGTGTCGTCAGGCGCCCGAGTCTTGCGCGACCGTCGCGGGCTCCGTCCATGCCGTGCGCAGGCGTGCGCGAGCACGGGACAGCGCGGCGTCGGCACCCCCGCGCGACGTCCCGAGGACGACGGCCAGGTCGTCCCCCCCGAGCCCCTCCCACGCGTGCAGGAGCAGGATGCGCCGGTCGCGCGCGGACAGCGCGGCCAGCGCCCGGCGCACCTCGTCGTCCTGGACCACGACGTGCTCGACGTCGGCGCTCTCGTCCCTGCGCTCCGGTACCTCGGCCACGGGCACGGGGCGCGACTTGCGCCGGTGGTTCGCGAGGACGAAGCCCGCGGTGCGGTACAGCCACGGCAGCTCGATGCCGTCCGGCACGTCGTCGCGCCGGCGCCACGCCGTCGCGAGGACCTCGGCCGTGAGGTCGTCCGCGTCGGGGCCGACGCCGCCCGCGGCGCTCGGCAGGCGGCGGCGGAAGTACCGGTGGAGCGCCGTGGAGTGCGCGGTGAAGAGCGCGGCGAACCACGTCTCGTCGTGGGGCGCGACCTCGCGCCGCTCGTCGGGCCCGGGGTCGGGCGTCTCGGCGGGCTTCTCGTCGGGCGACGCGTCGGTCGTCACGGCGGCTCCTCGTCGGCGGGCAGGGCTGTCAACCGCTCTGTGTCGCGGCGCCCCGGTTCCTTGCAGGCGCCTCGCAGGCTCGCACGCACGCCCGGCCGACCTCGTCGTCGGTGCGCGGTTCTTCACCCGGGACAGCACCGATCCTGCCACCACGCAGCACCTACGCTGTGGGGCATGACGACGACGGAGCTCGCAGGTCGGCCGTCCCCGCAGGGCCCGCGCCACCCGCGCCGTCGTCGGCGGCGCTGGGGCCGCTGGGTGGGCTGGGGCCTGCTCCTGGTGGTCGTGCTCCTCCTCGTCGCCGCCGGTCTGCTCGTGCGCGACGCCCTCACGGCGCGCGACGCGCTCCTCGGCGCGATGGACGAGGTCCCCGCGGCCGAGGAGGCGCTGCGCGCGGGCGACGTCGGGACCGCGGACGCCGTGCTCGCCGAGGTCCAGCCGCTCACCGCGCAGGCCCGGGCGAGCACCGACGGCCCGCTGTGGTCGCTCGCCGCGCACCTCCCGCTCGTC
Source organism: uncultured Cellulosimicrobium sp. (assembly GCA_964521905.1). Classification (GTDB taxonomy): domain Bacteria; phylum Actinomycetota; class Actinomycetes; order Actinomycetales; family Cellulomonadaceae; genus Cellulosimicrobium. The sequence continues at coordinate 26,181 of CAZFUQ010000016.1, read as the reverse complement.
GGCCAGGACGTCCGCGCGTTCTCGGTGGCCGCCGCGACCGTGGACGACCTCGCCGCCGACATCCTGCCCTCGCTCGCCCAGGCGCTCGGGACGGTCGACGGCGACGCGCTCACCCTCACGGGCGACGGCGTCGACCTCGCCCCGCTCGTCGCGGCCGCCCCCGCGATGGCGGACGCGGCCCGGACCTTCGACGAGATCGACGCGCGGCTCACGACCGTCGACCCCGACGCCCTGCACGCCGAGATCGCCGAGCCGTACGCCCAGCTCGTCGAGCGCACGGACGACCTGCGCCCGGTCGTCCGCACCGCCGACCGGCTCACCGCGCTCGCCCCCGCGATGCTCGGTGCCGACGGACCGCGCCGGTACCTCGTCGTCGCGCTCAACAACGCCGAGCTCCGCGCGGGCGGAGGCATCCCCGGGGCGTTCGCCGTGCTCACGGTCGACGGCGGCCGCGTCGCCCTCGAGCGCCAGGCCTCGACCGGCGACGTCCCGCCGTTCGCGGAGCCGGTGCTCCCCCTCGACCCGGGCGTCGAGCAGCTCTTCACCGACCGCGTCGGGCGGTACGTCCAGGACACCCCGCTCACGCCCGACTTCCCGACCACCGCTGCGCTCACGGCGGCGATGTGGGAGCAGTCGCAGGGCGAGACGGTCGACGGCGTCGTCGCGACGGACCCCGTCGCCCTCTCCTACCTGCTCGAGGCCACCGGCCCGCTCGACGTCGCCCTCGGGCCGGACGGCACGGACACGCTGACCCTGGACTCCGAGAACCTCGTCCAGACGCTGCTCTCCGACGCCTACGCGCAGCTCGAGCCGGGACCGCAGACGGACGAGTTCTTCGCCGCCGTCGCGACGCGCGTCCTCGGTGCGTTCCTCGGGGGCGAGGCGGACCCGGGCCTCGCGCGGGACGCGCTCGTCCGGGGTGCCGACGAGCACCGCGTGCTGGTCTGGTCGGCGCGCACCGACGAGCAGGAGCACCTCTCGGGGACGGTCGTCGCCGGCGACATCGACACCGCGGAGGGTGCCGCGACCTCGGTGGGCGTGTTCCTCAACGACGCGACCGGCGGGAAGATGGGCTACTACCTCGACACGGACGTCCGGCTCACGGCCAGCGCGTGCACGGCCGACGGTCGCGTGGACGCGTTCCGCGCCACGCTCACCTCGACGGCACCCGCCGACGCCGCGACGAGCCTGCCGTGGTACGTCACGGGCGGCGGCATCTCGGGAGTGGAGCCGGGGACCGTGCGCACGATCGTCACGCTCTACCCACCGCGCGGCGGGCAGGTCGACTCGGTGCGCCTCGGGGGTGCGGGAGCGGGGACGCTCGTGGCCGACGTCGCGGGCCGCCGGGCCGCGGCGCTGCCCGTCGGGCTCGGTCCCGGCGAGAGCACCGACGTGACCTTCACGGTCTCGACCCCGGCCCGGGCCGGGGTCGTCCTCGACGGCGGGACCATCGACCTGTGGACGACGCCGACGGCCTCGGAGCCCGGCCTCGAGGTCGTCCCGGTGGCCACCTGCGGGTGACGTCGCACGGGTCGTCGATCACGGCGAGATAACGATGCGACCGTCGGCCGAGATTCACCCGGACGATCGTCCAGCTCGGGGCCCGAACGTCGCTAGCCTGGGCGGCACCTGATACTTCCCGTGCCCACCGGTCACGTGCACCGGTGCATCACGGAACGCCGTCCGGGGCTCTCTGTTCACCGGAACACCAATCTTCCGATTCTTTCGATCCAGGACGGGTGAAGAAGCCATGCGAACGTCGAAGGGTCCCCGCGGCACAGGACGGGCGGTGCTCGTCGGAGCGCTCTCGGCTGCCGCCGCACTCCTGACCGTCCCCGCCGTCGCGACCGCCGCGCTCGCCGACACCGACCCCCAGACGTACGTCCCGGAGATCACCCTCGCGTCGCCGGTGTGCGACGGCGACGTCCCCTACCTCGACTACGCGTTCGCGCTCCCCGAGGGCTACGAGGGTGACGACGCGCTGACGATCACCTGGGTGAACCCGGGCGGCGACGACGTCGTGCAGTCCGGCCTGCCGCTGGCGGGCCGCGTCCTGTGGCCCGGTGCCGTCGTGGACGACGCGGGGAACCCGGTCGACTGGCCGGGCTGGAGCCTGGTGGACGGCCAGTGGGTCGTCGGCGACGAGTTCGACTGGGTCCGCGACGGCGTGACCGTCGTCTTCGAGGTCAACCCGACGGCCGAGACCGTCGTGGCCTACCCGCCGTCGACGCCGCAGTGCGCCACGAACCCGCCGGGCACGCCCGAGCCGACGATCAAGGTCGACGTCCTGACCCCGCTGTGCGAGGCGGGCGTCACCTACCTCGAGTACGGGGTCGAGGTCACCGGCACGCCGAACTCGACCGTCACGCTCACGTGGCACAACCCCGAGGGTGACGACGAGGTGATGGCCGACCTGCCGCTGACCGGCCGCGTCCTGTGGCCCGGGGCGTACCCCGAGCGCTTCGTCGACCTCCCTGCCGACGAGGGGTGGGAGCTCGTGAACAACATGTGGCTCAACACCGCCACGCACGGCTGGGCCGACGGCACGGTCGACGTCACGTTCGCCGTGAACCCCGAGGTCACCGTCCCGGTGACGTACCCGGCAGAGACGGAGAACTGCTTCCCCGGCGTGACCACGGTCGACAACCCCGTCGCGGGCAGCCAGAACCCGACCCTCGCCTCGTCCCTCGCCTCGACCGGAGCGACGGTCGGCCTCTACGCCACGATCGCCGCGGGCCTGGCCGTCGTCGGCGCCGCGATCGTCCTGCTGACGCGCCGCGCCCGCAAGAGCTGACCACGCCGCCCGGTCGGCTGCTCAGGCGGCCGTCCAGCCCCCGGCGGCGAGGCGTGACTCGAGCCCTTCGAAGGCCCAGCGGTCGATGACGAGCACCGGCCCGCCCGGTGCGTCCGGGACGTACCACTGCAGCTGCTCGACGGTGCGGACCTCGGTCCCGGCGGCATCGGCGCACGAGAGCGTCCAGCGCGCGAGCGAGGCCGCGGCGCCCGCCACCTCGACGTCCGTCTCGGACGCCTTCTCGATCGCGCGGGCGGCGAGCACGTCGTTCCCGGGGCACGTCGCGCCGTCGGGCACGTAAGCGCTCGCCGGGTCGACCCCGTCGAGCGCCACGCCGGACAGGACCTCGAAGCTCGGGCAGACGGCGCCCTCGGGGCACCCGCCCGCGCGCACCTGGGTCAGTCCGTCCGCGGGCTGCAGGACCGACCAGTACTCCGCGGCGGGGAGCTCGAGCGGCCCGACGGGCACCTGCGTCCCGTGGTCCGCGTGGTCGTCGTGCGCGTCGTGGTCCTGCGGGGCAGGACCGGACCCGCCGAGGTCGTCGGCGGTCGTCGTGGCCGTGGCGGCATCGGCGTCGCCGACCGGGTCCGCCGTGCAGGCCGTGAGGAGACCGAGGGCGAGCAGGGCCACGACCGTGCCGAGGGCTCGGCCGCGCGGCGCGGGACGCGATGGCCCGCGGCGGCAGCGGCGGGCAGGTCGGTCGGGGCGTCCCGAGGACGCCGGGGGAAGGACGTGTCTGTGCAGGAGCACGGGAGTGTGCCTTTCGCGGACGGAGAGCCCCCGTAGCCCGCTGGGGCGGGCGGCGGGGGCTCTCGTCGGCCCCTCCGCGCCGGCGAGCGCGAGGGCTGGTCGAGATGCGGGAGAACCACACGACGGCGGCCCGCGGGTACGGGTTCCCCCGTACCCGCGGGTCGCCCGTCAGGAGGAGACGACGCGCGTCAGCACGCGCCCAGCTCCTCCCAGGGCCCGTACTGCTCCGCGCCCGGGACGTCGCCCTGCGTCCACCACTTCGCCCGGTAGCTCTGCCCCTCGTACGACACCGTCGCCCCGCCCGTGTAGACGGCGGTCGCCGACCACGCCGCCTCGCAGTCCCCGGGGTCGGTCGGATCGGTCGGGTCCGTGGGATCGGTCGGGTCCGTGGGGTCCGTGGGCCCGTCCGTCCCGTCGACCGGGCCCGCCGGTGCGGCGCGCAGCGCGTCGGTGAACCCACCGAGCAGCGTGCCGTCGTGGTTCCCGGACAGGTCCCACCACATCCCGCCGCCGAGACCGTTCTCGGCGACGTACCCGGCCTTCGCGGCGACGGACTGCGGGTTGTCGTAGCTCCACCACTGGTCGCCGTCGTAGCGCCAGGCCGAGACCGTCTCGGGGTCGTAGTGGTCGGTGCCGCGCGTGCGGAGCTTGTCGTAGTCCTCGTTGCCCGCCTCCCACGTGCCGGGGGCGGCCCCCGTCGCCGCGGACCAGGGTTCGGCGGAGCCGACGCCCGTCCACCCGCGCCCGTACATCGCGAGCCCGACGCCGAGCTGCGACGGGTCGATCCCGGCTCCCAGGTACTCGTGCACGGCCTTGTCGACGCTGAACTGACGGCTCGCCGCCCGCGGGTCGGCCGGGTCGTCGTAGAGGTTGCCCTGGTGCCCGGCGAGCGCGGTGTCCCACGCCCCGTGCAGGTCGTAGCCCTGGACGTTGCCGTAGTCGAGGTACTCGAAGATCTCCGGGTCGTTCCAGCCTCCCGCGGCGATGTCGTCGGGGTTCGCCGGGAGGAACGCGGAGAGCAGGTAGTGCCTGCCGGTCTGCGCACCGTAGGCGTCGAGCTGCTCGCGGAACTCGGCGAGGAGGAGCTTGAAGTTCGCGGCGTCGTTCGCGGCGTCGACGTGGTTGCCGACCTCGCCGTTGAGCGAGCCGGGCCACTCCCAGTCGATGTCGATGCCGTCGAACACGCCGGCGGCGGCCCCCGGGCCCCCGCGGCCGTCGACGACCGGCAGGTCGCCCTTGATGTACAGGTCGATGCAGGAGGAGACGAACTTCTCCCGCGACGTCTCGGTCGCGGCGGCGAGCGAGAAGTTCTTGGACCAGGTCCACCCGCCGAGCGAGATCATCGTGCGCAGGTGGGGGTTCTTCGCCTTGAGCTGCTTGAGCTGGTTGAACGAGCCCGCGAGCGGCTGGTCCCACGTGTCGGCCACGCCCGCGACGGAGGTCGCCGCGGTGTAGCCCATGCCGAAGTCCGCCCACGCGTCGCCGGCGCCGTCGGAGCCGTTCGGCCCGGTGCCCTGCGCCTTGTTCGCGATGAAGCAGGTGAGGTCCTGGTGGTGGATGTTGCCGAACGAGTAGTTGACGTGGGTGAGGTCCTGGGCCGCGCCCGAGTCCTGGACCTTCTTGAGCTGGAAGTCGCGGCCGTACACCCCCCACTGGGTGAAGTAGCCGACGTTGCGGTAGCCGTTGACGTCGCTGTCGCCGGGGTTCGCGGTTGCCGCGGCGGCGGCCTGGTCGGTCTCGGTGGCCTGCGCCGGCGCGACGCCGGCGAGGAGACCGCCGACGAGCGTCGCCGCGGTCGCGAGCGCCGCGAGGCGCGCGCCGCGGCGGCGCCCGGAGCGGGGTGGTCGGCTGGGCACGGACGTGTTCATGAGTCCTACCTCGATGCTCGTACGGGTGGTCGACGGCGTCGCTCCCCGACGTCGCCGTCGTCCTCGGGTCCCTACGAACGTAGTTCGCCGGTCCGCCCGGGGGACATCCGCGCTTCCCACATTGTTCCCGCTGCGAACTTACCCGGCGGGTAGGGGATATCCCGTAGGCGGCGGCGCCGGGACGACGCCGCGGCCGGGCCCGTCACCGCCCGACGCGGTGCGCGAGCACCGTGAGCTCGACGCGCGAGCGCACGCCGAGCTTGCGGAACACCCGTCCCAGGTGGACCTCGACCGTGCGGACCGACAGGTACAGCTGGTCCGCCGCCTCCCGGTTCGAGGCTCCCTGGACCACGAGCAGCGCGACGTCCAGCTCACGCTCCGTGAGCTCGTCCGCCCACCGCACGCGCAGGTCCGCGAGCGCCTCGTCCGAGACGTCGCTCTCGCGCACGGCGAGCCGGCACGCGTCGGGCGGCACCGCACGCCGGACGACGGCCGGGGTCGCGTGGAACCTCGCCAGCGCCGCGGCGGGCGGGTCGTCGGGCTCGTCGGCGACCGGCCCGCCGAGGTGCCGCACGACGTCGGCGTGCTCCTCGCGGGAGACACCCGCCCACGCGTCCGCGCCCGCGTCGTCGAACAGCTCGATCGCGGAGAGGAACAGGCCGTGCGCCCGCTGCGGCTCACCCGCTCGCACGAGCGCGCGGGCGGCGCAGAGGTCGGTGCGGGCGTGCTCGTACGGGGACGCCGTCGTGCGGTTCACGCGCGTCGCGCGCTCGAGCGGGGCCTCGACGTCGTCGGGCGCCGCGAGCGCCACGTCGGCCCGAGCCAGCAGCGCCGCGCGCAGCGACGGCGGGAGCTCCTTCACGTCGACCCGGCGCCGGGAGAGCGCTCGCTCGGCCGCGTCGTGACGGCCCGCGAGGATCCACGCCTCGACGTCGTCCAGCCCCGGCAGCGGGAGCATCCGCGCGCTGTCCGGACGCTCGCGCTCGGCCGCGAGCTCGAGCAGCGTCGCGGCCTGGGTGACGTGGTGCGCGAACGCCGCCCCGATCGCCCGGTCCACGAGCAGGCCGAGGCGCACGGGCCGCGAGGTCGGGCTCGCGCACGTCTCCTCCAGCGCGGTCGCCACCGGGCCCACGACGCCCTGCGCCATCATGTCGACACGCCGCGCCGCGGCCACGCCGAGCCCCGCGAGCGGCAGACCCAGCGGGAGGCGGTACGCGGCCTCGGCGAGCCCGTCGGCCGCGCGGGTCAGGGTGCCGCGCCACACGTCCACGAGTGCCTGCGCGAGGCGGACGTGCGCCTCCGCGAGCGGGGTGAGCGCGACGTCGGGTCCGTCGAACCAGCGCCCGCCGTCGCGCACCGGCGCGAGGGACGCGACGGCGCTCGCGAGGGCCTGCGCCGCGTCGTCCACCCGGTCGTCCCCGGCGAGGGCGAACGCCCGGCAGACCTGGACGTACGCCTCGTGGTCGGGCCCGAGGCCCGCGTCGGGCCCGGTCGCAGGCTCACCGACGCCGAAGACCGCCGCCCAGGAGCGCGCGAGGGCGAGCCCGGCGGCGGTGCCGTCGTCGTCGCACGACGCGGCCAGGGAGGTCGCCGTGTCGAGGAGCTGGGCCGCGCTCACCCCGTCGCCGCGCTCGGCGTGCAGGCGCGCGGCGGTGAGGACCCCGGTCACGACGCCCGGGACGGCGTCGGGCGCCAGGTCGTCGGGCTGGCCCACGCGCAGGTACGGCGACAGGACGCCGTCGGGGACCTGGCCCTCCGCGAGGGTGAGCGCCGCGACGAGGGGACCGAGCGTGCGGGCCCGGAGCGCGTCGTCGCCGCTGCGCGACGCCTTGCGGAGCCAGTCGGCCGCGTCCTGGACGTGCCCCGACCGCAGTGCGGCGGTGCCGGCCAGCGCGAACGCCTCCGCGCGGTGCTCCCGGGACGCCTGGCTCGCGGCCTCCCGGGCCACCTCGTGGGCCCAGACGACGTCACCGCGGTCGAGGTGCCGGCGCGCGATCCGCAGGAGACCCGGGACGAGCCCGGGGTCGCCGGCGAGCGTCGCGAGCGCGGAGTGCCACACCGCGACGTCCTCCTCCTCCGCGCGGTGGTGCGCGGACGCCAGCGCGGCGTGCGCCGCGGTGCGCTCCGCGAGCCGGGCGTCCGCGTGGACGAGGGAGCGCATGCGCGGGTCGACGAACGCGAACCTGCCCCCGACGAGCGCGAGGTGCTCGGCGAGCGGGCCGTCGAGCACCTCCTCCACGACCAGGCCGGTGGCCGACAGCAGCAGCTCCGTGCGGTCCACGACCGCGACCGCCGCGACGAGCAGGGCGTGCCGCTCGCCGTCGTCCAGGGCGGCGAGCCGGTCGCCGAGCAGCGACCGCACCGCGGGCACCTCGGGCAGGGGGTCGGGGAGGATCGAGCTCCCGGCGAGCTGCTCGGGCGTGAGCAGGGCGGCCGTCTGCGTGATCGCGGCGGCGTTGCCCCGCAGGAGCCGCGCGAGGTGCGCGGCGACGTGCGGCGCGACCGCGAGGCGCCGCTCGACGAGCAGGACGTGGAGCGCGTCGGCGGGCGCGAGCGGGGGGACGCCCCGGAGCTCGAACGGGCCGGACGAGGCGTCGAGCGACCCGGCGGGCGCCGTGGCGAGGAGGACGACCGGCGCCCGGCGCTGTGCGACGAGGCTCGCGAGGACGGACCGGCTCGGGTCGTCGAGCAGGTGCAGGTCGTCCGCGACGACCACGACCGTCGCGCCGCCGAACGCCTCGACGAGGAGGTCCGCGAGCGCGACCGCCGCGACGTCGGGCAGGCGGGAGGAGGCCGGATCGGCCAGGTCGGGCGCACGGAGCCCGCGCGCGGCCGCGCGCCCGGCGAGCTGTGAGACCTGCGAGACGAGCGCCGCGACCGCGGAGCCCGGCGCCGCGGGCACCGTGGGCGGCCGGCACCGCAGGACGACGGCCGGACGCGTCGACCGCTGCGCGACGACGGCCTCGCAGACGGTCTCGAGGGTCGCGCTCGCGCCCATCCCGGGTTCCGCCGTCCAGACGAGCGCGCCGTGGCCCTCGCCGACGGCGGCGAGCGCGAGGTCGACCTCCTGGGCACGGGACGAGAGGCGCTCGAGTCGTCGCGCGGAGCGGATGTCCGCGCGACGGACCGCCTCGGGAACCACGTAGTCGTGCAGACCTGACATCTCGGGACCCTCCGTCCGGGGGCGTCGTCGCCCGTCGACCGGGTGAAATGTTAACAACCCTCCGTAAACGAGTGATCTCCTCATGGTTTCCTGCCGGTCACACGGCCGCCACCGGGGTCGCGCGAGGCTTGCCCGCGGCGACGACCCGGGCTAGCCTGAGCCCCGATCCCCGCCGTGGCCACGGTCCCCGTGCGCCCCGGCCCGGGCGCGGCGCCCCCGGCGCCGCCGCCACGAGAGCGAGGTGAGCCATGCCCGACGGCAGCAGTCATAGAGCCGTGCACTGTGCGCTCACCCCCCGTGGCCCTCGTCCGGCCCCCTGACCCGGAGCCCCCGACCCGGGGCCCGACCCAGGCCCGGACCGCCGATCGTCCCGTGCGGGGAGGCCGCCAGTGCGCTCCGCGTGCGCGCCCTGCGCGCACCGCTGGACCTCCACCACGGACGCCCCGTGCGCCGTCGCCCACCCGCGCGACGACCGGTGCGCCCGTGCCCGCCGGAAAGGACGACCACGATGACCCAGCGCACGCCTGCCCCCGAGACCCGGGAGGACCCGCACGCGCGCCGTGCGCCGCACCGCACGCTACGGACCTCCGACCGCGCCGCCCGCCGCGGACGCCGCCCCGACCTCGAGCGGCAGTCCATCTCGTTCACGGTCGGCCTGTACCTGTTCATCTGCGTGGCGCTCCTGCTCGCGCACGTCACCGCCGGAGGTGTCTGATGACGACCACGCTGCCCGACCTCCGTGGTCGCACGCCGGATGCCGGCACCCCGCGCTTCGACGCCCGCGTGCTCCGCTCGCGCTGGGTCCAGGTCGCCGCCGGCGACCCCGCGGCCACGGCGCGAGCCGCCGAGCACGGCGTCGACTTCGCCGCCGCGGGCGGCCGCGTGTGGGAGACGGACGCCCACGTGTACCTCCCGGTGGTCGCGACGCGCCGCCACGGCGACCAGGTGCTGCACGAGCGCATCGTGCTCGCCCTCTCGCCGGACGTCGTCGTGACGGCCCAGCCCGAGCGCCACTACCCCGTCTTCGACAAGGCCGTCGCGCGCCTGCGCCGCACGCCCTGGCTCATCGGCTCGTCGTACGGCGTCGCGTACGCGCTGCTCTACGCGCTCAACGAGGCCGCGGACCGCGTCGTCTCGCACGCGAGCGACCTGCTCGAGGACATGTCCGACGAGATCGACGAGGCGACGCGCGGCGTGGACGCGCGCGGCCGGGAGATCGGCGTGCGCGACATGCAGGACACGATCACACGCATGAACCGCGCGGAGGAGATCGTGTCGCGCGCGCAGGAGTCGCAGCTCTCGCTCGCGCGCGCGGCGCGCCACCTGCGCAGCGAGATCGCGGACGGCGACCCCGTGCTCGCGGGTCTCGTCGAGACGCTCGTCGCGGACGTCGAGGGCGTCAAGGAGCACGCCGGGTTCGAGCACGACAAGGTGCGCTACCTGCAGCAGGCGATCATGACGTCGCTCGACGTCAAGCAGGCGCAGATCGTCAAGGTGTTCACGATCATCACGGCCGTGTTCCTGCCGCCGACGCTCATCGCGTCGTTCTACGGCATGAACTTCACGCACATGCCCGAGCTCGACCGGCCCTACGGGTTCACGCTCACGGTGCTGCTCACGCTCGTCGCCGCGGTCATCCCGCTCGCGTACATCAAGCGCCGCGGCTGGCTGCGGTAGGGCGGGTCACGCCTCCAGGATCAGCGTGACCGGCCCGTCGTTGACGAGCTCGACGGCCATGTGCGCGCCGAACCGGCCGGTCGCGACCTCGACCCCGCGCTCGCGGAGCCGCTCGACGACCGCGTCGACGAGCGGCTCCGCGACCGGGCCGGGCGCGGCACCGTTCCACGACGGACGACGCCCCTTGCGGGTGTCGGCGTAGAGCGTGAACTGGCTGACCACGAGGACGGGCGCGCCCTCGTCCTGCACCGACCGCTCCCCCGCGAGGATGCGCAGCTCCGCGATCTTGCGCGCGATCGTCTCGACCTGCGCGTCGCCGTCGTCGTGCGTCACGCCGACGAGCGCGAGCAGCCCCGGGCGGTCGACCGACCCCACGACCTGCACCGACCCGTCCTCCGCGACGACGCTCACGCTCGCCCGCGAGACCCGCTGCACGACGGCCCTCACCGGTCGTCGCCCCCTGCCACGGCCCGGACCGTGCCGACGGCCGCGCCCCCGCCGAGCACCGGGACCTCGCCCAGCGCGGCGAGCGCCGCGCCGTCGGCCCCGGGCACGTCGGCCGCGCCCAGCCGGTCCAGCGCGGCGGCGAGCACCGCGGGCCGGGGACGCGACCCGCCGTCGAGCACCTTGAACGCGAGCGCGCTCCCGTCCGGCAGACCCGCGCCGTAGACGCCGTCGGCGCCGTCCTTCGCGACGGCCCCCGGCACCGCGCGCATGGCGAGGGTCGCGTCCCGGCCGGTCCCGCCGACCATCTCGGGGAACTCCGCCATCGCGCGGGCCACCGTCGCCTCCGGGGAGCCCGGGTCGTGCGACGGTGCCGCGGCCAGGCGGCCGAAGCCGCGCGCGAGCCCGCGCACGGTCGTGGAGAACAGCGGGGCGCCGCACCCGTCGACGGTCACGTGCTCCACGGGCACGCCCGTGAGCTCGGCGACCGTGTCCCGGACCGCACGCTGCAGCGGGTGCGCCGGGTCGAGGTACGTGGCGGTGTCCCAGCCCGCGGCGACGCACGGCGCGAGCATCGCCGCGTGCTTGCCCGAGCAGTTCTGGGTGACCGACGACGGGCCGTCGCCCTCGAGCTGCCTCGCGAACGCGGCGGGCGGGTACAGCGGCATGTCCGGCGTGCTGCGCAGCGCCGACTCGTCGAGGCCGACGCCCGCGAGGATCTCGCGCACGCCGGCGAGGTGCTCCGGCTCGCCGTTGTGGCTCGCCGCCGCGAGCGCGAGCAGCCGCGGGGGCAGCGCGAGCCCGTGCCGCAGCATGGCGACGGCCTGGAAGGGCTTGACGCTCGAGCGCGGCCAGATCACGGCGTCGGCGTCGCCGCGCACGAGCACGGGCTCGCCGTCGGGGCCGAGCAGCACGAGGTGGCCGAGGTGCACGGACTCCACGAGGTCGCCGCGCACGACCTCGGCGAGCGGGACCGCGCCGTGCGCGACCCCGCCGCGGACCCGCGCGTCTGCCGCGCCGCCCACGGAGCTGCTCACCGGCCGCTCACCAGCCGCCCGGACGACCGCCGCCGCTCCCCTTGCCGCGACCGTTGCCGTACGGCTGCAGGCGCGGGCGGACGTCCACGAGGTAGACGATCGCCGCGACGACCGCGATGAGCCCGATGAAGCCGAGGTTCACTCCACCACCCAGCGGCAGCGAGAGGAAGCCGAGCGCGGCCGCGACCCCGAGGATCGCGAGCCAGATCGGCTTGGTGAGCTTTCCCTCGGCGGTGAACGCGCCCGCCGGGCGGCGGATCGCGTCGACGAGCGCGAACAGCTGCGTCCCGAACACGACCAGCGCGAGGAGGAGGTAGACGATCCACTGCAGCGACCCGATGATTCCCACGGGACGAGCCTACTTTCCGATCAGCGGCCACGGGACCACGCGCAGCCCGGCGGTCCGGGCCGCGGTCACCACGTGCGGGTCCCAGGTGGCGACGATCGTGTCGTCGTGCGCGACGGCGAGCGCGCTCGCCACGTGCACGGCCTCGCTGCTGCGCACCGCGCCGTCGGCCACCAGCCGCGCGGCGCGCGCCGTGACCGTCCCGCTGACCTCGACGAGGTGCAGCGCCGGGGCCAGCACGTCCCACGTGACCAGGGCACGGTCGTGCCCGGGACCGTCGAGGACGCCCGCGCGGGCGCCCGCCGCGAGCGCGGCACGCAGCTCGACGTCCGCGAGCCGGCTCGTCACGACGACGTCCGCGCGGTTCCACAGGCGGCTCGCCAGGGCGGATCCCGGCTCGGGGACGCAGAGCTTCACGAGAGCGCTCGCGTCGAAGTAGACCAGGGCCATCGGGGGCCTCAGCGCCGGATGCGACGGACGAGCGCGGCGACGCCCGACGGCCGGGCGGACCGGCCCGCGTCCGGCGACCGGCCGGCCTCGGGACCGGCCGGTCGGGCCTCGCCCGCGCCGGCAGCGGTGGACGTCGGCACCGCGTGGACCGGACGCACGCCCGCCGGGGGGACGAGCACGCCGTCGCGCACGAGCTCCGTGACGAGGTCCGCGGTCGCGACGCCGGTCAGCCGGGCGACGGGGACGCCCCGGTCCGTGATGACGACCTCCTCGCCCTCCCTGGCCCGCTCGATCCATGACTTGAGCTCGGCGCGCAGGGCGCTGACGGGGACCTCCATGCCCCCGACCGTACCGGCAGGGAGCACCGCCGTGCAGGGTGAAGATCGTCCCGGTTCGCGGCACCTGCCCACCCGAGGGTCGGGCGAGCCCGTCCTACAGCTCGGGGAGCGCCTCCCGAGCCTGCTCGGGTGTCGCGCCCGCCGCCTCCAGCGCGTCGACGATCGGCGATCGCACGAGCATGACGAGCGACTGCACCTGCCAGTCCCCGTCGCCGAGGGCGTGCGGGTCCGCGCTGCGCGCGACCTCGAGGAGGACCTCGCGCGAGACCGCGGGGTCGCGGCCTGCGCCCACCGCCTCGGCGAGCACGTGCACGCCCGCGCCGAAGCGCGCGACGAGGTCCGCCACGTCGTCGAGCGCGCGGCCGTCCGGGCCGCCCGCGACGGGCCCGGCGCGCCGTGCGAGCACCCGGACGCTGCGCATCGCGCGGTCCATGAGCACCGACTGGCGCTCGAGGACACCCAGCTCGTCGCGGTGGCGCAGGCCCGCCGCGCTCACCCGGGCGAGCTCGCGGGCCGACGACGCCGACGACTGCCACTCCTCGAGCGCGCCCTCGGACGCCCGCCCCTTGACGAGCGCCGCCTCCAGGTCGGCGCGGTCACGCGTGCGCAGCCCGCGCGCCAGGACGACGAGCACGTCGGCGAGCTCCGACGTCGCCTCGGCGCCGAGCACGCGCGGCCGGCGCCGCGGGTCGCCCGGCGTCAGGGCGGCGATCGCCAGCGCGACCGCGCCTCCGACGAGCGCGTCCGTCCACCGTCCCAGCGGGCCACCGGACTGCGTCGCGGGCAGCGCGACGATGACGATCGCCTGCACGCCCGCCTGCGTCGTGAGCATCGCGCCGCGGTCGATGAAGCGTGCCGCGAGCGCCGAGGCCGCGAGCACGACGGAGACCTGCCACCACCCGGACCCGATCGCGTGGACGACGAGGTCGCCCAGACCGACGCCGATCGCCACGCCCACCGCGAGCTCGAGGACGCGGCGCAGCTGACGGTCCGGGCTGAAGCCGAGGCAGATCCACGCGGAGACGGGGGCGAAGAACGGTGCGGCGTGGTCGAGCCCGTACCGCGCGATCGCGAACGCGATGCCCGCGGCGGCCGCCGCCTGGAGGATCGGCACGAGCGCGGCGCGCACGCGCGACCCGCCCTGACGGATCCGCGCGCGCAGCAGCAGCCGGCGCCAGGCCGTCCGGGCGACGTCGACGGCGCCGGGGCCGGCGGCCTCGCCCCGTGCCGACCCCGAGGTCACAGCATGCTCGTCGGGGCGCCCTCGCCCCGCGGCGTCAGCCCTCGCGCGACCTCGCCGCGCGGGCCGGGACGGTCGACGGAGACGCCCTCGCCGGGCACCACGACCTCCTGCGCCGCGGCGATCGCGCCGCCGTCGCAGTCGACCAGCAGCTCCGCGTCCTCGGGCACGCTGCGCTTGAGGACCGCGAGCGCGATCGGGCCGAGCTCGTGGTGACGCGCGACCGAGGTGACCGTCCCGACCGCACGCCCGTCGAGCGTGACCTCCGCACCCGTCGCCGGCAGCAGGTGGCCCGACCCGTCGAGGTGCAGCATCACGACCCGGCGCGGCGGACGCCCGAGGTTGTGGACGCGCGCGATGGTCTCCTGGCCGCGGTAGCAGCCCTTGTGCAGGTGGACGGCGGTGCGCAGCCAGTCGGTCTCGTGGGGGATGGAGCGGTGGTCGACCTCGGTCGCGAGCCGCGGTCGCCACGCCTCGACGCGCGCGGCCTCCGTCGCCCACGTCCCCACCAGGCGCCACCCGGCGGCCTCGCGGGCCGCGACGGCGTCGGCCAGCTCGGCGCGCGGCACGAGCACGAGCCGCCACGGGCGCTCCTGGCCGGGGTGCCGGTCCTCGGGCGGACCGTAGCGCGTGCCGCCGCCGGTGACGCGCGGCCACGGGTCGCGCCAGGTGACCGGCTCGCCCTCGGCTCCCTCCGCGTCGACGGGCTCGCCGAGCGCCGCCCACGCGTCGGTGGCGTCCACGACCTCCACGCGGAGCATGAACTTCATCCGGTCGAGCCACGCGGCGAGGTCGGCCGCGTGCGAGCGCTCGGTGACGAGCCACGTCGTCTCCCCGTCGTCGACGACGGACGCGGCGTGCTCGACGTGCCCCTGCGGCGAGAGGACGAGCAGCTCGGTCGAGGTGCGGGGCGCGAGGTCCGCCAGGTCCTGCGACGTGATCGAGTGCAGCCAGCTCAGGCGGTCCGGACCGGTGACGGTGACGACGCCCAGCTGGGACTGGTCGACGACGGCACCCCCCGTGCGCAGCGCGCGCTGCTCGCCGGTGGGGTCGCCGTAGTGCCACGCGACGCCCTCGTCGGGGCCGGTCGCGGGCACGGCGCCGTGCCGGGTCAGGAGCGGGCTGGTGTAACCGGTGGTCACGGTGGTCCTCCTTCGTCGTCGCGTCCCGCGGGCACCGGCCCGTCAGGCCGACGGGCGCCGGGTCAGCTTCGCGGACGCGTACGACTGCAACGGCTCACCGAAGGCCGCCAATTCCCAGACCCACAGCAGCTGACCCTCGACGAGGCCGAACAGCCGCTTCGACGCCGTCACCTCCGACGCCGTGGACGTGCGCGCGACGAGGTCGCTCGCGAGGTCGACCCGCCCGTTCCCCACGGCACCCAGGTAGACCGACACGCGGCCGGCCGGGTCGGCGAGCAGCACCTCGAGCGGGTGCCGGTCGGCCTCGAGCCCGTCCGGCCGGTCGGTCGACACGCGCCAGTAGCCGGTCTCGGTGGACCAGACGGGGGCGTCCGCGGCCGCGGCGTCGAGCGTCGCCGCGTCGCGCTCCGGCCACTCCCCCTCGGCGGGGACGGTCTCGGGGACCTGCGGGTCGAGGACGCGCAGCGTCGACTCGTAGCGCAGGTAGGGGCCGCCGTCGTGGTCGAGCACGACGTCGTTGACGAACGGCGTCTCGGGGACGCCGGGGTACTTGACGACGCCCTCGCCGCGCCAGCTCCCGACGAGCCAGGCGAGCGGGTACACCTCGGGCGCGAGGCCCTCGGGGAACTCGAAGGGCACGGACGACCACCTCCCGGGATCGGGGCCTCGTGACGAGACCGTGCGCGGCGCGGGCGCCGCACGCCGGTCGACGTCAGCGCTGGCCGCGGTAGAGCTTGTAGACGACGTACCCCGCGAACCACGTGATGGTGACCGTCGCCGCGATGAGCAGGCCGAGGAAGATCAGCTCGAGAGTGTGCGGACTCATGCGCCCGATCCTACCTACCGGCCGGGCGGACGGCGCACGCCGGTGCGTCGCACCAGGGCTACGCTCGGGCGGGTGACCGGACCCGTGACGCCCTCGTCCCGCTCGCTCGTCGTCAAGACCACGTCGGGGCTCGACCGCCCCGAGGCGGCCAACCAGGCCTTCACCGTCGCGGCGGCAGCCGTCGCCGCGGGTGTCGAGGTGAGCCTGTGGCTCACCGGCGAGGCCGCGTGGTTCGGCCTCCCCGGCCGCGCGGCCGAGCTCGAGCTCGAGCACGCCGCGCCGCTGCCGGACCTCCTCGACGCCGTCCTCGCGGCCGGCACCCTCACCGTGTGCACGCAGTGCGCGGCCCGGCGCGGCATCACCGCCGACGACGTGCTCCCCGGCGTGCGGATCGCCGGCGCGGCGGTGTTCGTCGAGGAGGCGCTCCGCGACGGCGCCCAGGCGCTCGTGTACTGAGCCGGACCTCAGCGCGCCGGCGTGACGCGCCGGATCAGCAGGTAGAGCTCGCAGCCCAGGCACAGCCCGAACGCGGCGTTGAGGACCGCGGCGACGAGCGCGAGCGCCGCGGCGACCGGCACGGCCGCCCCGACCCCGAGCAGCCCCAGGACCACGCCGGCGGCGGTGATGACCAGACCCACGCCCTGCGCGAACCGGGGCGGCCTCGGGTCCTCGCGCTCCGCCGTCGGGCCGATGCGGGGCAGGAGCACCGTGCGGTACACCCACGCCTGCCACGTGCCCTGCGCACCGCGCAGCGTTCCGACGAGGAAGCTCGCCGCCACGACCGCGAGCAGCACGAGCGCCGCGGGCGACGTCCACAGCAGGATCACGACGGCGAGCAGGACCGCGGTGATGCCCGCGCCCGCCCGGGGGCCGCGCGGGTCGATCCCGGCCGGGGGCGCGGCGTGCTCGACGGCGTCCGGGTCTGCCTGGTCGCTCATGCGGTCCTCCTCGGTCACGGCCGTCGGCGACGGCACGGGGTCAGGCGCCGCGCGAGCCCGCGTCGTCGCCCACGGCGAGCGCCGCGAGCGCCTGGACCCGGTTCATCCCCCCGCTGGCGCGGGCGACCTCCCGGCCCCGGGCGTCGAGCACGAGGACGGTCGGCGTGCGCAGTATGGCGAATGTTCGCACCAGGTCGAGGTGGTCGTCGACGTCCATCTCACGATGCGTCACGTCGTCGTGCGCCGCGGCGACCTCGCCGAGGACCCGCGCCGTGGCGCGGCACGGCGCGCACAGCTCGGCGGAGAACTGGACGAACGTCCGCCGGGCGCCCACGTCCACGCCGTGCGCGGCCCAGTCGAAGCGCGTCGCGTCCACCGGGCCCGCCGTCGACCGTGGCGCGCGCACGACGCCCTGGCGACGCTGCCACCACAGGCCCAGCACCGCCGTCCCGACCAGCACGGCCACGAGGAGCGCCGCGGGGAGCGGCCCGGTCGTCATCCGACGATCACCCGCCCGACGACGAAGATCAGGGTCCCGCCGACGGCGACGGGCAGCGCCGACGCCGAGAACGCCCCGAGACGGCCCCGCAGGTCCGGCAGCTGGTCGAACAGCACGTGCAGCGAGGCGACGAGGAGCCCGGCGACGACGCCCGACCAGACGCCGCTGAGCAGCTCGAGGTCCGGCATGACGTACCCCACCGCACCGCCCGCGGCGACGGCGAGGCCGAGCGTGAGCAGCGCGTTCGTCCACCCGCCCAGCGGCAGGGCGGAGACCGCGGACGCGACCGCGAGCGCGACGGCGCACGTCACGACGAGCGACTCGCCGGCGTCGGTCCGACCGGTCGCGATCCAGCCGGCGCACGCCGTCGCGACGACGATCCCGCTCACGGTGCCGATGAGCGACTCGACGAGGCGTGGGCGCCCGTCCCGGCGCAGGAGCTCGGCGACGCACGCCAGCACGACGGCCAGCGCGAGCACCACGGGCAGGTGCCGCAGCGCCGGCTCGCCGCGGGTCGCCGCGGTCGCGGCCACGGCACCCACCCCGGCGATCCCGATGACGACCCGCGTCCCGCCGTGCACGGGTATGTCGAGGAGGCGTGGCCAGCCGATCGCGACGACGAGGGCCAGCACGCCCGAGGCGACGACGAGCGGGAGCGGTCCGAAGAAGGCGGCCACCGCGATACCTGCGGACAGGCACGCCGTGACGACGGCACGGGTCGAGAGGTCCACGAGCGGTCAGCGCCCCGCTCGGGGGTCGCGGTGGGGCGTCGAGTCGTGCAGCACGCCTCAGAGTGTCTCAGAGTCTCGCGCCGGGGTGCCCTCGGCGCGCGTCACGGTGAGACGTCACGCTCCCTGCGCCCGGCACGCGATACGGTGACCATCCACGGACCGAGAACGTGGCCGACGACGTGACGGGCCCGGAGCGGCTCGTCGGGTCCGGGCGCCACGCGTCGACGCCCGGGGCACGACGCCCCGCGACCCGGAAGGAGGTGCCGGATGGCCGACCTGCTGATCCTCACCCCCGCGACAGGCGGTTCCGTCGAGGTCCTGCCCGCGCTCGGCCTGCTCTCCCACCGTATCCGGGTCCTGCCCATGGAACCGTCGGCGCTGGTCGACGCGCCGGACTCGGACGTCGTGCTGCTCGACGCGCGCAGGGACCTCGTCGCGGCCCGCACCACGTGCCGGCTGCTGCACGCGACGGGGCTGACGGTCCCGCTCGTGCTCGTCCTCACGGAGGGCGGGCTCACGGTCGTCACCGCGGAGTGGGGTGCCGACGACCTCCTGCTCG
Organism: uncultured Cellulosimicrobium sp.; assembly: GCA_964521905.1. Taxonomy (GTDB): domain Bacteria; phylum Actinomycetota; class Actinomycetes; order Actinomycetales; family Cellulomonadaceae; genus Cellulosimicrobium. The sequence goes on along the minus strand of CAZFUQ010000016.1, from coordinate 7,379 downwards.
AGGGCGCGGGGCCCGCCGAGGTCGAGGCGCGGCTGCGCCTCGTGATCGAGCGCTCCGCGCGCGGTCCGGCGGAGGACGGACCGCAGGAGATCGCCGCGGGAGAGCTCGCGATCGACGCGAGCGGGTACACCGCCCGCCTGCGCGGGCGCCCCATCGACCTCACCTACAAGGAGTTCGAGCTCCTCAAGTACCTCGTGCAGCACCCCGGGCGCGTGTTCACGCGCGCCCAGCTGCTCCAGGAGGTCTGGGGCTACGACTACTACGGCGGCACGCGCACGGTCGACGTGCACGTGCGGCGCCTGCGCGCCAAGCTCGGACCCGAGCACGAGCAGCTCATCGGCACGGTCCGCAACGTCGGCTACCGGTTCGACCCGCCGAAGGACCGGCGCCCCGCTGCCGACACCGAGGACGCGGGCTCGTCCGGCTCGGCGGCCGAGAGCGGTCCCGGCACGCCGGTAGGTTCGTCCGGGTGACGGCAGACCCCTCCGACTTCACCTCCGCGCTGCCCGACGGCGCGTGGCGCCACGAGTTCGTCCCGGCCAACGGCGCGCGCTTCCACGTCGCGCTCGCCGGGCCCGAGGACCGGGGGGTGCGCGACCCCGGACCGCCGCTCGTCGTCCTGCTCCACTCCTTCCCGCAGTTCTGGTGGGCGTGGCGGCACCAGATCGAGCCGCTCGCGGCGGCCGGCTACCGCGTCGCGGCCCTGGACGTGCGCGGCGCGGGCGCCTCGGACAAGCCGCCCCTCGGCTACGACGCCCCCACCCGGACGCGCGACATCGCCGGGGTCATCCGTTCCCTGGGCTCCGGCCGGGCCGTCGTGGTAGGCCACGGCACGGGCGGCAGCCTCGCGTGGGCGATGGCCGCGCTGCAGCCGGCCGTGACCGCCGGCGTCGCCGCGTTCTCCGCCCCGCACCCGGCCCGGCTGCACACGTCCGCGCGCCGCCTGCTCACGCCCGCCGCGGCCCGGCAGCTCGCGTTCTACCAGGTCCCGACCCTGCCCGAGCGTGCCCTCGTGCGCGGTGACCTCGTGGCCCAGGTCCTCGCGACCGGTGCCGCGCAGCCCTTCGCCCCGGACGTCGTCGACACGTACCGGACGGTCATGCGCATCCCGTTCGCCGCGCACACCGCGATGGAGTCGCTGCGCTGGGCCGTGCGCTCCACGCCCCGGCCGGACGGGCGGCGCTTCCTCGCCGCGCTGCGCCACCCGATCGACGTCCCCGCACTGCAGGTCCACGCGGGGCGCGACGGGCTCCTGCGCCGCGAGCTCGCCGACGCGGACGGCGCCGCGCTCGCCCGCGACTTCCGCTTCGAGGTCGTGGACGACGCCGGGCACTACCTGCCGGAGGAGGCCCCCGACGCGGTGACGGACCTGTTGCTGGACTGGCTGCCCCGCGCGGTCGCGGCCGAGCGCTGACCCGGGGCGCGAGGCCCGGGGATCAGCTCGTCCTGACGAGCTTCGCGGCCCTGGCCGGGTCGACCTCTCCGACCCCGAAGGAGGGGCACCAGCGGGCGATCGTGCACGCGCCGCACGCGGGCTTCCTCGCGAAGCACACCCGGCGGCCGTGGAAGATCAGCCGGTGCGACAGCATCGTCCACTCCGACCTCTCGATCAGCCCGCCGACGACCTGCTCGACCTTGACCGGGTCCTCCTCGGTGGTCCATCCCAGGCGCCGTACGAGCCGGCCGAAGTGCGTGTCCACCGTGAGGCCCGGTACCCCGAACGCGTCGCCCAGCACGACGTTCGCCGTCTTGCGGCCCACGCCCGGCAGCGTCACCAGGTCCGCGAGCCGGCCCGGCACCTCGCCGTCGAACCTCTCGACGAGCGCCTGCCCGATCCCGATGACGGACCGCGCCTTCGCGCGGAAGAAGCCCGTCGGGCGCAGGATCTCCTCGAGCTCGCCGCGGTCCGCGCCCGCGTAGGCGGCGGCGTCCGGGTACCTCGCGAACAGCGCCGGCGTCGTGAGGTTCACGCGCTTGTCCGTGGTCTGCGCCGACAGGACCGTCGCGACCAGCAGCTCGAGCGGCGTCGTGAAGTCGAGCTCGCAGCGCGCGTCCGGGTACGTGACCGCGAGCTCCCGGTTGGTGCGCCGCGCCCGGCGCACGAGCGCCAGGTGCGACTCGGGCTTCGCCGGCGCACCGCGGGCCGTCTCCGTGGGGGTCACCCGACCACCGTAGCGGCCCCGTCCGACACCGGAGTTGCCACGGTAGGGCAGACTTGTGCTGGACCATTTCCCAGGACGAGACGATAGGACACCCCGCGTGGACGACGACGTTGTGCTCTCCGCCCCCCTGTTCGCGACCATGGACGCGGACGAGACGCGCACCCTCTTCGAGTCGATGCAGCAGATCGAGCTCTCACGGGGCGACGTGCTGTTCCGCGAGGGAGAGCCGGGCGACCGCCTCTACGTGATCGCGAGCGGCAAGATCAAGCTGGGCCGCCGGTCCAACGACGGCCGGGAGAACCTCCTGTCGATCCTCGGACCCGGCGAGATGTTCGGCGAGCTCTCGCTCTTCGACCCCGGGCCCCGCACCGCGACCGCGAGCTCCGTCGCCGACTCCGTGATCTACGAGCTCGGCCACGACCAGCTCGTCGAGTGGATCGAGAAGCACCCGAGCGTCGCCAAGCACCTGCTCAACGCCCTCGCGCGGCGTCTGCGGCGCACCAACGAGACGCTCGCCGACCTCGTGTTCTCCGACGTCCCCGGCCGTGTCGCCAAGGCGCTCCTCGACCTCTCGACCCGCTTCGGCGAGGAGACCGACGAGGGCGTGCGCGTCGCGCACGACCTCACGCAGGAGGAGCTCGCCCAGCTCGTCGGCGCGTCGCGCGAGACCGTCAACAAGGCGCTCGCCGACTTCGCCACGCGCGGCTGGGTCCGTCGCGAGGGACGCGCCGTCGTCCTGCTCGACCTGGACCGCCTGGAGCGCCGCGCGCGCTGACCCCCCGGCGTAGCCGTGCACGCGCCTACGCGCCGCCGCGCCACGCCTACGCGCGTGCACGGCGCGGAGGAACGACCCTCCGCGCCGTGCACGACGGTCCGCGTGAACCCGGGACGGGGTGGCGCGTCTGCCGGTTCTACTCCGCGAGCTCGACGACGATCTCGACCTCGACGGGCGCGTCGAGCGGCAGGACCGCGACCCCGACGGCGCTGCGCGCGTGGACGCCCGCCTCGCCGAAGATCTCCCCGAGCAGGGTGCTCGCGCCGTTGACCACGCCGGGCTGACCCGTGAACGACGGGTCGCTCGCGACGAAGCCGACCACCTTGACGACGCGAGCGACCTGGTCCAGGTTCCCGACGACGTCGTGCACGGCCGCCAGCGCGTTGAGCGCGCACCGCCGGGCGAGGGCCGCGGCGTCGGCGGGCGGGACGAGCCCCTCGCCGTCACCGACCTTGCCCGTCGTGGGCAGGGCACCGTCCACGAACGGGAGCTGACCCGAGGTGTGGACGTAGCGCCCCGAGCGCACGGCCGGCACGTAGGCGGCGACGGGTGCCGCCACCGGGGGAAGGACGAGGCCGAGCTCCGTGAGGCGCGCGGCGATCGTCCCGGCAGGGAAGCCCGCCACTTACTTCTCCCCGGTCGGGCGCTTGAGGTAGGCGACGAGACCGTTGCCGTCGGGGCCCGTCACGACCTGCACGAGCTCCCAGCCGTCGGAGCCCCACTGGTCGAGGACGGCCTTCGTGTTGTGGATGATGAGGGGGATGGTCGCGTACTCCCAGGTGGTTGCCATGGGGCGAGCGTAGTCGGCCGTCTCCCGGCACGCCCCGAGGCCCGACCGTGAGAAGACGGTGCCCGGGATGCTCACACAACCCGCACACCCGCGGTCCCGGGGATCCCGCAGCCCCTGGCAGATCGCTCCCGTAGGGTTGGCACCATGGCTTCCCCTGTGCGCCCGCGCGGTCGGCAGATCAACGCGTACCAGCTCATCGCCCTCCTTCTCGCGTTCGTGCTGGTGTCGAGCGTGGGCGGTGTGCTCGCCGCCGGTCTGCTGGTGCCGCTCGCGGCCGGGGCGAACACCGCCACCGACACCGCGGTCGAGGTCTTCGACGAGCTGCCGGAGGACCTCGAGCCGGGGCCGCTCGCGGAGCAGTCGCGCGTCTACGCGAACGACGGCACGACGCTGCTCGCGACGTTCTACACGGAGAACCGCATCGTCGTCCCGCTCGACCAGGTCTCGCAGGCCATGAAGGACGCGGTCATCGCGATCGAGGACAAGCGGTTCTGGGAGCACGGCGGCGTCGACGTCGAGGGCATCCCCCGCGCCGTCGTCAACAACCTCACGGGCGGGTCGACGCAGGGCGCCTCGACCCTCACCCAGCAGTACGTGAAGAACGTGCTCATCGAGAAGGCCGTGCGCGAGGACGACACCATGGCCCTGTACGAGGCCAAGGAGGACTCGCTCGGGCGCAAGGCGCGCGAGGCGAAGCTCGCGATCTCGCTCGAGAAGCGCATGACCAAGGAGGAGATCCTCCAGGGCTACCTCAACATCGCGCAGTTCGGGCGTTCGGTCTACGGCGTGGAGACCGCCGCACGGCACTACTTCAACAAGAGCGCGGTCGACCTGAACTACGTCGAGGCGGCGACGATCGCCGGGATCACCAAGGCCCCGTCGACGTACGACCCCACGAGCAACCCCGAGGAGTCGCAGCGGCGTCGCAACATCGTGCTCAACACGATGTACCAGCAGGGGTACATCACCAAGGAGGAGTACGACACGGGGTGGAAGACGCCGCTCGCGGACACCCTGAACATCCAGCCCCTCGAGGCCGGGTGCCAGGCCTCCGGCGGTGCGGCGTTCTTCTGCGACTACGTCACGAAGGTCATCATCTCCGACCCCGTCTTCGGGAAGACGGAGGACGAGCGCAAGGCTCTGCTCTACCGCGGGGGCCTCGACATCTACACGACGCTCGACCTGAACATGCAGCTGGCCGCGGAGCAGCACGCCGCCGCCGCCGTCCCGGCCGACGACCCCAGCCAGCTCGAGGACGCGATCGTCTCGATCGAGCCGGGGACGGGCAACATCCTCGCGATGGCGCAGAACCGTGCGTTCGACAACACGCAGGAACCGGCGCCGAACACCACCGCGGTGAACTACAGCGTCGACCAGGCGCACGGCTCGTCGAACGGCTTCTCCCCCGGCTCGACCTGGAAGCCGTTCGTCCTCGCGCAGTGGCTGCAGGAGGGGCACTCGCTCTACGAGACCGTCAGCGCGAACAAGCGCACCTGGGTCGGCAGGAGGGACTTCCACGCGAGCTGCGACGCGGCGGAGCTCGGCCGTGACCCGTGGACGCCGGCGAACTCCGACGGCCCCGGCAGCGGGTCGATGACGGTCCTCAAGGCGACCTACAACTCCGTCAACACGGCCTACACGACCATGGCGAGCCAGCTCGACCTGTGCGGGGTCGCGAACACCGCCCTGGCGGCGGGCTTCCGGCCGTCGATGCTCGAGGAGGCGGGCGACGTCAAGGTCCGCCCGTCGATGATCCTCGGCACGCAGAACTCCGACCCGATGCACATGGCCGCCGCGTACGCGACGTTCGCCGCGGGCGGCACCTACTGCGAGCCGGTCGCCATCACGCGCGTCGTGGGCTCGAACGGCGAGGACATGGCCGTCCCGTCCGCGAACTGCCAGGCGAACGCGATCGACCCGACCATCGCCAACACGGTCACGTACGCCCTGCAGCAGGTCATCACGCAGGGATCGGGTCGCGGCAACGCGCTCGCCGACGGCCGGCCGGCGGCCGGCAAGACCGGGACGGCGAACAACAACACGCACACCTGGTTCATCGGCTACACGCCGCAGGTCGCCACCGCGGTGTGGATCGGCAACGCCGAGAGCGACGTGCCGATGAACGGCCGCTTCACGATCAACGGCAGGACCCTCTCGTACTGGTACGGGTCGAGCCTCGCCGCGCCGACGTGGCGCGACTACATGAACCAGGTCATGGCGGACAAGCCCGTGGTGGGCTTCTCCGACCCCGACTGGCAGCGGATCAACGCCCCCGCGCCCAAGCCGACGACCCCCTCCACGCCTGACAACGGTGGCGGTGGTGGCAACGGCGGTGGTGGCAACGGCGGCGGTGACGGTGACAACGGCGGCGACAACGGCGGCGGACGCGGCGACGGCGGCGGTGACCAGGGTGGCGACGGCGGCGACCAGGGCGGCGACGGCGGCGGCGGCGGAGAGGAAGACTGATCGCCGGTCGAGGGCGTCGCGTCCTGCGCGGGATCGGCGCGGTCGCCGCGGTCGGCGTGGCCGGTATCGCCTACGCGCACGTCGAGACGAAGCTCTTCACGCTCCGTGAGGCGACCGTGCCGGTCCTGCCGCCGGGCACGCGCGACCTGCGCGTCCTGCACGTCTCGGACCTGCACCTGATCCCGACGCAGCGCCGCAAGATCGAGTGGGTCCGCTCGCTCGCCGCGCTCGAGCCCGACCTGGTCGTCGACACGGGCGACAACCTCGCGCACGTCGACGCGCTGGAGCCGCTGCTGCACGCGCTCGAACCGCTGCTGTCCTCCGCCCCGGGCGCCTTCGTCATGGGATCGAACGACTACTACGCGCCCGTGCCCAAGAACCCCGCGCGCTACTTCCTGCCGGACGCTCGCATGCCGTTCGGGAGGGAGGCTCGTCTGCTTCCCGCCGGCGAGCTGGCCGAGGGGATGCGTGCCGCAGGGTGGGCCGACCTCACCAACCGGCGTGACGTGCTCGAGGTCGGAGGCGTGCGGATCGACCTCGTCGGCGTCGACGACCCGCACCTGGACCGCGACGTCTTCCCCGGGCCGGCGGCGGCGGACGGCCCGGCGGACGGGCCCGTGCTGCGCCTCGGGGTGACGCACGCCCCCTACCGGCGGGTCCTCGACGAGATGTCCGACGACGGCGCGGACCTGATCCTCGCCGGCCACACCCACGGTGGGCAGCTGTGCGTGCCGGGGTTCGGCGCGCTCGTCACGAACTGCGACATCGACCGGAGGCGGGCGAAGGGCCTGCACGGCTGGCCGGGGCCGCGGCCGGACGAGCACGGGGGTGACGCGTCGACGTGGCTGCACGTCTCCGCAGGCGCGGGCACGTCGCCCTACGCCCAGGTGCGGTTCGCGTGCCGGCCCGAGGCGACGCTGCTGACCCTCACCTCGCGCTGACGGGCCCCTTCGGCGCGAGCCTTCCGGGGGTCGTGGGCGACTGTCGTCCGTGTCACGGGAATCGAGTTTCGTCCCACGGCACTTCGTCGGCTATTCTGGGCAGGCTTCCCCCCGCGGAAGACGAGATCTTCTGGTCCGTCACCGTGTGGACGAGCAATCGGGGTGTGGCGCAGCTTGGTAGCGCGCTTCGTTCGGGACGAAGAGGTCGCAGGTTCAAATCCTGTCACCCCGACCAGCCGAGAGGC
>CAZFUQ010000015.1:18479-34354 GCA_964521905.1 uncultured Cellulosimicrobium sp. | reverse complement strand
CCACGAGGGCCGCGTCCACGAGCGCGGCACCCCCGACCAGGTCCTCGGCGACCCCCAGCGCCCCCGCACCCGCGAGTTCCTCCGCCGCCTCCACCCCTGACGACCCACCCCCCACCCCCCGCCCCCCACCCGCCTGGGCACCGCCCCCGTCGAACACGACATGAGGGTTGTTCTGGGCCTGTTCTCGGCTGCCAGGTCGTGTTCGACGGCGGGTGGTGTCGTTCTCGTGGGTGGCGCGGCTGTCGCCGTGGTCCTCGTCGGGCGCCTGGTACGGTCGCGCTCAGCGTCGCGTGCCGGTGGCGGACCACGTCAGGCATGGAGGCGCCGAACCCGGAAGGGGGAGCCGTGAACGCACGGACCCTTTCCTCGTTCCTCACCGGTGGGTGAGGGCGAGAGGACCAGGCTCGTGGCCTGGTACGACGAGATGCGCGCGGTGCACGGACGGCTGCGGCGCGCGCTGGAGCTGGTGCGGGAGTCGGCGGAGGTCACGGCGGACCGGCCCGACGGCAGCCGGCCCGGAGCGGACCCGCTCGGCGGGAACCGGTCCGGTGCGGCGTCCGCCACCGACCTGCTCGTGTGGTGCCGCGGGTTCTGCACCGCGCTCACGCGGCACCACACGGCCGAGGACGCGGTGCTCTTCCCCGAGCTCGAGCGCCGGCACCCCGACCTGGCCGAGGTGTTGCGACGCCTGCGCCAGGACCACGGGATGATCGCGCACCTCGTCGCCGGCCTCGAGCACGCGCTCGGCCGGGCGACCGACCTGGCGGCCTCGCGGGACGCCGTCGGGCATCACCTCGACGGGGTGGGCGCGATCATGGAGTCGCACTTCCGCTACGAGGAGAGGGCGCTCGGCGAGGTCCTCGCCGCGCTCGACCTGCGGGCGCCGCGCGAGGACGTGCTCGGGCCGCTGTGAGTCACCTCAGCCGCGCAGGACGAGCACCACCGTGCCCGCGACGGAGGCCACCGCGAGGAGCGCGTACGGCCACGTCCACGTGCGCAGCCCCGCGACGCGCAGCACCGCGGCCACGGCGAGCGCCGCCAGGGCGAGCACGGGACCGTCGACGAGCGGGGCCAGGTCGACCGAGACGCGCAGGGCCTCCAGGAGCTGCGGCGGCAGCGGGACGAACGGCTCGCTCTCCCGTGCCGCGCCGTCGGGCACGAGCCACAGCGTGCGCAGCACCGCCAGGACCGCGAGCAGGCGTGGCAGCGTCCGCAGGAGCGCGCGGCCGATCCGGGACCGGTCCGACGACGTGGCGGGCCGGGACGGCGCTGCGGACCGGGGCGGTGCCGGGGCGACCGGAGGCGCGGCCTGCTGCGGGGCCGCGGCCGGCGCGGGAGCGTTCTGCTGCGCGTACGAGGGCTGCGGGGCCGCGGCGCCCGTGACCGCCGAGCCGGTGATGCGCGGCCGGGCCGGCTGCGGGCGGACCGAGGGCGCCGGTGGCGTGGGCCCGAGGTGCTGGACGGAGCTCTGCCGCGGTCGGACCGACGGCGGCACCGGTCGTGCCACCTGCGTGGCGACGACGTCCGGGGCGCTCATCACCCGGGTCCGTGCGACCGCGGGGGGCGCGTCCTCCTCCCGGTGCACCGGTGACGGGGACGGCGCGCGCGTGGAGACGCGCCGGACGGGCGCCGGTGCCCCGCCGTCCGGCACGACGGGGGCGGCGCCCTTCGGCGCCGCCTGCTGCGGGTGGCGGTACGCCCGCCACCCGCGCAGGGTGTCCGCGTGCCCGTCCGGGGGTACGGCGGCGTGCCACCGCATCGCCTGCCAGAGCCAGTCCTTGAGCTCGGCCGGGGTCCGGCCGTCGGCGACGTGCGCGCCGATGCTCGCCACGTGGTCCGCGATGACCTCCGCGGCGGCGCCGTCGAACCCGTCGCCGTGCACCTCGGAGAGCACGCTCATCAGCGTGGCGTCGTAGACCAGCGCGTGCCACGGCTCCCGGGCCCTGGTCCCGGTCGTCCGCGCGTCCGCGTCGGGCTGCAGCGCCGCGACGCCGGACGGCTGCTCGGCCCCGGCGGGTCGGTCCGCCAGGACCGGCACCCCGGTCGGGGTGGCCAGCCCGGCGGCCGGGCCGAGCGCACGCTCGGCCGCGGTGGCGCCGTCCGCCACGATCCGCTGGGTGAGCAGCAGGGTGTCGTCGGCCGCCTCGCCGGCGAGCCGGGCGCGGAGCACCTCGGCGATGTTCTCCAGCGCGGGGCGATGGTTCGGCTGGTACCGGGTCATCGACAGGATCAGGGCCTGCAGGTGCGGGTCGATCTCCGGCGGCTGCGACGGGCCCACGGGGAGCTCCATCCCGGGCGGCACCCCGACGAGGTCGTCGGGCACCTCCTTGACGAGGTCCTCCGCCTCGAGGTCGCGACCGAGGAAGTTCAGGTCCGCCGGCACGACGCCGGTGCTCGCGAAGACCAGCAGCAGGCCCAGGGCGTACACGTCGGTGCGGGGGTGCACGCGGCGGGCGAACATCTCCGGAGCCATGTACGCCAGCGTCCCGATGGGCTGGGTGGACGTCGCGGCGTCGAACATCTTGGCGATGCCGAGGTCGATGAGGGTCGCGCGGTCGCCGTCGACCATGATGTTCGCCGGCTTCAGGTCGCGGTGCAGGCAGTGCTGCTCCTGCAGGACGAGGAGCGCGGACGCGACCTGCTCGGCCAGCCGCAGCGCCGAGGGCCCGTCGAGCGGACCCGACGCGCGCACGTGGTCGCGCAGCGTGGTGCCCGGCACGAGCTCCATGGCGAACCACGGCTGGGCGTCGTCCAGGCCCGACGCCACGAACGCGGGGAAGCCGCGACCGCCCACCGCCTCCAGGAGCTGTGCCTCCTGCGTGAAGCGCTCGCGGGCGCCCTCCTGCAGGCCGGTCAGCACCTTCACGGCGACCTCTGCGCCGTCCGCGCCCGTCGCGCGGTACACGTGCGCGAACCCGCCGTGCCCGAGCACGTCGCCCAGGGTGAACGTGCCCCTCGTCTCGCCGGTCGCCGGGACGTTCCGGACGGGGCGCCGGGGCAGGGGCGCGAGCGGCCCGCCCGGCTCGTCGGGCACCGGTGCAGGCTGCAGCCGCGGGGGCAGGGGTGCCGAGCCTGGGGCGACGCCGCCAGCGGGCGCCGCAGTACTCGGATTCGTGTTGTCGTCGGTCGTCACCGCGAGGGCGGACTGCTCGAGGCCGGGCATAGGCGCAACGTTACAAGTGCACAGGTCAAGGACGTAGCGGACATCCGCCGCGCCTCGCGCGGCGCCCACGGTGGCGCGTCGACCTGGCAGGCTGGGCGGCATGGTCAACCGTCTCGCCGACGCCGTGAGCCCCTACCTGCGCCAGCACGCCGACAACCCGGTCGACTGGTACCCGTGGGGTCCCGACGCCTTCTCCGAGGCGCTCCGCCGCGACGTGCCGGTCATGGTGTCGGTCGGGTACGCGACCTGCCACTGGTGCCACGTCATGGCCCGCGAGAGCTTCTCCGACCCCGAGACCGGCGCACGCCTCGCCCGCGGGTTCGTCGCGGTCAAGGTCGACCGCGAGGAGCACCCCGACGTCGACGCGAGCCTGCTCGCCGCCGCGAGCGCGTTCACGCCCGACCTCGGGTGGCCGCTCACGGTGTTCACGACCCCCGACGGCGCCCCGTTCTACGCGGGCACGTACTGGCCGCCCGTCCCCGCGGCAGGGCGACCCGCGTTCCGGGACGTGCTCGACGCCGTCGGGCAGGCCTGGGAGCATCGGCGCGAGCAGGCCGTGGAGACCGGCGAGACGGTCCGTGCGGCGTTGCGCGACGCGGCCGCGGGCCGCAGGACGGGGGTGCCGCGCGCGGCGGCGACCGCGCTCGCCGGCCGGGAGGCCCTCGACGTGGACCTCGTCGCGGACCTTCGGGCCCACATGCGCGCGACGGTCGACCGGCTCGAGGCGGCGGAGGACCGCGTGCACGGCGGGTTCGGCGGCGCGCCGAAGTTCCCCGTCGCCCCGGTTCTCGAGCTGCTGCTCGACGTCGCGGCGTCGTCGGTCGTCGGCGCCGACGTCGCCCGGCGTGCGCAGGTCCTCGCGGGCCGCACGCTCGACGCGATGGCCGCGAGCCCGCTGCGCGACGCCGACGGCGGCTTCTTCCGGTACGCGACCCGGCCCGACTGGTCGGAGCCGCACTACGAGCGGATGCTCTACGACAACGCGCAGCTCCTCTCCGCGGCGACGACGCTCACGGTGCTGCGCCGCACCGGGCCGGACGTGGGGCCCGGGGACGAGGACCCGGGCGCGGCGACGGCTGCTCGGGCCGCGGTCGGCGTCGGGCGCTTCCTGCTGGACGCGCTGCGCCTGCCCGGGGGTGTGTTCGCGAGCGGCCAGGACTCCGAGTCCGTCGTCGACGGGCAGCGCGTCGAGGGCGGGTACTACCTGCTCGGGCCCGACGAGCGGGCACGCCACGCACCGCCGCACCTCGACGCACTGGTCCTCACGGGCTGGAACGGGCTCGCCGTCGAGGCGCTCGCGCGCGCGGGGCACCACCTCGACCTGCCCGAGCTCACGGACGCCGCGCGCGAGGCCGCCGACCGGCTGCTCGACACCCACGTGCGGGCGGACGGGACGCTCGTGCGGGCGTCGGAGGGCGGCGTCGCGTCGGACGCCGTGGCGACGCTCGAGGACCACGGCGCGTTCGCGACCGCGCTCCTCGTGCTCGGCGGCCTCACCGGCGAGGCGCGCTACCTGCGCGAGGGGCTGCGGCTCGTCGAGGCGACGGTCGCGCCGGACGGTCGGCTCCGGTCGCCGCAGGGCACCGACCCGCTGCTCGCCGAGCTGGGCCTCCCGGCCGGCGCCGACGCCGACCCCTCGGAGGGGGCGGTCCCGTCCGGTACGACGGCGGCCGCCCGGGCCGCGCTGCTCGCGCACCTCGCGACGGGCGAGCCGCGGTACCGCGACGCCGCGCTCGCGCACGTCGCCGCGTCGCCCGGGGCGGACGAGCACCCGCTCGGCGCGGCCGGGGTGCTGCGGGTCGCCGTCGGCCTCGCGGAGCCGCCCCACCAGCTCGTGCTCGTCGCCGACCCCGGGCCCCGGGAGGCGTTCCGGCGCGTCGCGCGCGACTGGTACCACCCGGGCGGGCTCCTGCTCGGTGCCTCGCCCGGGGACGCCGGCGCGCTCGCCGCGGACGGGGTCGGGCTGCTCGACGGCCGCGGCCCCGGCGCCTACCTCTGCGCCGACCTCGTGTGCCGCCTGCCCGCCCACGACCCCGCCGCGCTGCGCTCCCAGCTCTGACGCCGGGGCGTGCGGGCCGGACGCGGCGTGCGCATGATGGACGGGCGGGACGCCGGCCGCACCGCCGCGGTCGGGCGGGCGCGGGCGTGAGGAGGAGCCATGAGGGCGTCGGTCGGAGACAGGATCGTCACCGCCTCGGGGGTCGTCGGCGGCGTGGTGCGTGACGGGGTCGTGGTCGAGCTGCGGCACGAGGACGGGTCACCGCCCTACCTCGTCGAGTGGACGGACACGGGCGAGCGCACGCTCGTCTACCCGGGGTCGGACAGCTACCTCGAGCACGTGCCCGGCGCGGAGACCGGGGAGGGGACCGCCACGACGAAGGTCTGGCGCGTGCAGGTGAGCGTGGTCGAGTCGGCGGGCCGCACCACCGCGGAGGCCGTGCTCGTCGCCGAGACACCCGAGCACCTACGCACGGTCGGGCGCGCGCGGCGCGACCCGCACGACGAGGACGTGCCGCTCATCGGGGACGAGATCGCCGTCGGGCGGGCGCTGCGTCGCCTCGCCGACCGGCTGCTGGACGACGCGGAGTCGGACATCGAGGGCTCCACGGGCGTGCCGGCGCACGTGCACCTGTGACGGGTGCCGCACCCCGACGGGCGGGCGACGTACGCGTCGTCGTGCACGGGCGAGTCCAGGGCGTCGGGTTCCGGTGGGCGACGCGCGAGCGCCTGGCCGCGCTGGGCATGGAGGGCGAGGCGACGAACCGCGCCGACGGCACCGTGGAGGTCGTCGCCTCGGGGCCGCCGGACGCCGTCGACGCGCTCGTGGCGTGGCTCCGCGACGGCCCGACGCCCGGACGGGTCACGCGCGTGGACGTCGTCCCGGCCCGGGTGCCTGAGCGGCGCCGGACCGCCAGGGTGCGTCAGGAGTCCTCGCGCGCGAGCACCGACTCCCAGTGCCAGGGCTCGGGGACGCGCCCGTCCGGCTCGGCGAAGTCGGGGTGCATCCAGCCGTAGGTCCCGGCGTTCTCCTTGAGCCAGGTGTACTGGACGGTGTCGAAGACCTGGACGCCGCCGCCGAGGTCGACGGCGAGCGCGAGGCCGTGGTTGGAGCAGCCGGGCGGTGCCGCGATCGGTGACGAGGGGTCGTACAGGGCGGCCTGCTCCTCGTACGTGCGGTAGGCGGAGTTGATCGTCAGGTGCACGCCGAACCGTTCGAGGTACGCGGCGTCGAGGGCGATCAGCCCGTCCAGGACGTCGGCGCGCACGCGGTCGGACGGCGACCACGGGATCGCGGCCAGGTCCTCCTCCGGCACCCGTCCGCCGTCCGGGTCCCACACCTGGTCCGGCGCCGGGCACGTGACCGCGTCCTGCGCCGCCGACAGCTCGTCGGTCGAGGTCGTGACGGTCGTCAGGGACGACGTCAGGTCGAGCACGGTCTGCTCCAGCGCGGCCAGGTCCGCGTCGGCGAGGTCCGCTCCGCCCAGCGACGCCGCCGCGTCGAGCGTGGTCCGCAGGGTGGTCCGGACGGCCTCGTCGGCGCCCAGGCCCTCGGTGGCGGCGTAGACCTTCTCGCCGTACTCCTGCGCGCTCGTCAGGCTCGTGCGCGCCGCGTCCACCTCGCCCCGGGCGTACTCCAGCATCGAGTCCTGCACGACGCCCGACGCCGAGGTCAGGGCCTCGCTCGTCCCCGTCGTCCCGGTCGTGATCCGGGCGAGGACCGGCTCGGCCAGCAGGTCCTGCGCGCGCTCGACCTGCGCGGTCAGGCCGTCCCGGACGGCCGGGTCGGCGACCTTCCCGTCGGAGGCCGTCAACAGCTCCTGCGCCGTGGTGGCCTGGGCGGCGAGGTCGCGGTACGACGACACCCGCCACCAGGCGAACCCGCCGCCCGCCACCCCGAGGACGAGCACCACCGCGACGACGGCGGCGACCAGCGCGGTGGGGCGGCGCGGTTCGCGGGCGTGGCGCCGTTCGCTCCCCGCTCCGCCGGTCTCGAGGCCCGAGGGGTCGGTCGGGGGCAGGGTGCTCGTCACGGTCACAGCGTCAGAACCTACGACACCCGGACGGCGCTCCCCGACCGTTCGCCGCGGAGCACGGACACTCACACGGAACCGTCACCGTCCCTGCCACCGATCCCAGGACCGAGGTCGCCCGCCGCCCGTCGTCCGCCCCCCAGGACGTCGTGGACGCGGGGTCCGCCGTCGTGCATCACCGCGCGGGCGAGGCCCTCCCCAGATGGTGTCCCCGGCGAGGGCGCCGGGCGAGGTGGGGAGCGGATCATGAAGCGGCTGGTGCTCTGCTGCGACGGCACCTGGAACTCACCGGTGAACGCGAGCGTGTCGAACATCGAGAAGATCGCACGCTCGCTGCGCACCGGCATCGGGCCGGACGGCGTGCAGCAGATGGTGTTCTCCGTCGAGGGGGTCGGGGCGCAGGGATACCTCGTCGACCGGCTGCTCGGCGGGGCGTTCGGGTACGGGCTGACGCGCAACGTCGTCGCGGGCTACCGGCACCTCGCGCTCAACTACGAGCCGGGCGACGAGATCTACGTCTTCGGCTTCAGCCGCGGCGCGTACACGGCACGCAGCATCGTCGGCATGGTCTCGACCGTGGGGCTCCTCACGCAGGACGCGCTCGCCCGCGACCACCTGTGCGACGCCGAGCGGATCTACCGGGTGCGCGACGCCGCGCAGCGCGCCGCCCAGTCCGCGGCGTTCCGGGCCGAGCACTGCCACGCGCGCGTCCCGGTCGCGTTCCTCGGCGTCTTCGACACCGTCGGCGCGCTCGGCGTGCCCGGGCTCTCGCGGCGGCGCAGCAGGTTCCACGACCTGCGCCTGTCGACCGACGTCGAGTGCGCGCGCCAGGCGCTCGCGATCGACGACCGTCGGATCACGTTCGAGCCGTGCCTGTGGGACGTCCCGGTGTCGATGGCGGTGCGCGTCAAGCAGGTGTGGTTCCCCGGCGGGCACAGCGACGTCGGGGGCGGGGCCTGCGCGCGCGCCCTGTCCGACACCGCGCTGCTGTGGATGGTCGGCGAGGCGAGCGCGCGCGGCCTCGCGTTCGACGAGGACCGGCTGCTCGCGCAGCTCCGCCACGAGGACGAGGTCGTGTGCCGGTTCCGGCCCGGGCTGCTCTTCGGCACGCTCAACCTCGTGAAGCGGATGCGCCCCCGGCCCCGCTTCCGCGGCGACCGGCGCGTGCTCGCCGGCGTCCCGACCCCTCCGGAGACCGTCGACGCCGTCTACCTCGCCGACACCGCCGTCCGCCTCACCGCCGACGCGGGGTCCGAGTACGCGCGTCACGCCCGGAACATCGCGTGGTGGCGTGAGACGGCGGGCGTCGACCTGGAGCGCCACGTCGAGCACGTGCCCGGCGGGAGTCGCGAGGACCGCCCGCTCGTGCTCGCCTGACGGTGAGGAGCCCGCTCGGCGGGACCGGGCCGGAGGCTCCCCGGGTGGCGCCGGTGCCGGTCGTGCGATGCTGGGCTGCGTGAGCGAGCAGACCGATGCCCTGATCCCCGCCGACCAGCTCGTCCCCGCCGACGCCCACGTCCTCGGCGACCCGGCGGCGCCCGTCACCGTCGTCGAGTTCGGCGACCTCGAGTGCCCGTACTGCGCGGCCGCCGCGCCCGTGCTGCGCCAGGTCGTCGAGGCGTCGGGCGGGCAGGTGCGCCTCGTGTTCCGGCACTTCCCGCTCTTCGAGATCCACCCGCACGCCCTCTCCGCCGCGCTCGCGGTCGAGGCCGCGGGTGCGCAGGGCCGCTTCTGGGAGATGCACGCGGCGCTGTACGAGCACCAGGACCAGCTCGGCGAGGCCGGGCTCGCCGAGCGCGCCGAGGAGCTCGGGCTCGACGGCGCGTCGGTCGTCGGGGACGCCGCGCAGCAGTACGCGGCCCCCGTGCAGCGCGACTACGCGGACGCCCTCGCCGCGGGCGTGCAGGGCACGCCGACGCTGTTCGTGAACGGCGTCCGCTACCGCGGCAGGGTCACCGCGGACGGGCTCCGCGCCGCGATCGCCGCCGCGCCGAGGGAGAGCTCGGGTCCGCCCAGGTAGAGGTCTGGTCGGTCGGGGTCTGGTCCACGGCCCGCGGGTCGGGTCCGCGGGCGGGGTGTCCTCGGTGCTCGGGCTGCCAGGCGGCGGTCCCCGCTCGGCGGGCGGGGTTCTGCCTCGGTGGACCGGGTGGTCCACCTCGGGGGTAGTGGGGTCTTCGTCGGGGTCTTCCGGGTTCAGGCCGTCGTGGGTGGGTGCCAGGGGAGCGGGGGGAGCGACGGCGGGGGGCCGCCGGCGCCGGGCGAGCAGAGGGGCCAGCGCTCGCCGAAGAGCCGCAGGGCGACGGAGCCCAGCACGGCCGCGACGAGCGACCCGGCGAGGATGCCGATCTTGGCCTGCTCGATGAGCGCCTCGTCGTCGAACGCGAGCTCGGCGATGAAGAGCGAGATGGTGAAGCCGATGCCGGCGAGGATCGCGCCGCCGAGCAGGTGGGAGTAGCGCACGCGGCCGGGAAGGTCGCCCAGGCCGAACCGGAGGGCGAGCGCCGAGGCGCCGAAGATGCCGATCGCGTTGCCCGCCACGAGCGCGACGGCGACGCCGATCGTGACCGACGACGTCGCGGCGGTGGCCAGCGACTCCGCGTCGAGGCGGACCCCGGCGTTGGCGAGGCCGAACACGGGCACGACGACGTACGCGCTCCACGGGTGCAGGACGCGCTGCAGGCGCTCGCTCGTCGGGACCGCGGCGCGGGCGGCGAGCTCGGTGAGGTGCTCGCGCTCCGCCGTCGTCTCCTGGGCGAGGCGCTTGGCGTACTTGGGCACGACGGCGACGTCGACCGCGCGGGACGACCGCGACGGGACGAGGAGGCCGACGAGCACGCCGGCGAGGGTCGCGTGCACGCCCGACGAGTAGACGGCGCCCCACAGCGCGATGCCGGCGAGGACGTACGGGGTGAGCTGCCAGACGCCGAGCCAGCGCAGCGCGAGGATCACGACGACCAGCACCGCGGCGACGAGCAGGCCGGGGAGCCACAGGTCGTCGGTGTAGAAGACGGCCATGACGGTGATCGCGCCGATGTCGTCGACGACCGCGAGGGTGAGCAGGAACAGACGGAGCTGGTCGGGGCAGCGCGGGCCGAACAGCGCGAGGACCCCGACGAGGAACGCGGTGTCCGTCGACATGACGATGCCCCACCCGTGCTGCGCGGGGGAACCGGCGTTGAACGCGAAGTAGATGAGCGCGGGGACAGCGAGCCCGCCGAGGGCACCGAGCGCGGGGACGGCGACGGTGCGGCGGTTGCGCAGCTCGCCGCTCGTCACCTCGCGGTTGATCTCCAGCCCGATGACGAGGAAGAAGACCGCCATCGCGGCGTCGTTGACCCAGTGGTGGAAGTCCATCTCGAAGGACCACGGCCCGACGTGCCACCCGGCCGTCGTGGACCACAGCGTCTCGTACGCGCCCGACCACGCCGAGTTCGCCCACACCAGCGCGACGACGGTCGCCGCGAGCAGCAGCACCGCGCCGCCGGCCTCGGTCGAGAGGAAGCTGCGCAGCGACGGCGCCACGGGACGGAGCTGGAAGCGCAGCGGCGGTCCCGGTCGTGCGGGCACGCGCACGATCGGGAGCGACGAGAACGGTGCGGGCTCGGTCACGAGGCCTCCGGGGTGGGTCGAGGGACGGGCGACGCCCCCCGGCGTCGGACCTGCGCAGGGTCACAACTCTCCCGGGCGGCAGATCCTTCCGCAACGGCCACGATCTGTCCGACGACAGCGCGTCGTCCGCTGCGCGCGACGCGGCGGAGGAGCACGCCTCGCCTGCGGCCGCCCGCGGGCCGCCCCCGCCCGGCTCGCCGACGAGCCCGGACGTCGTCGAGGGCTCGACCGCACCGTCTCTGCGGCTATCTCATCTCGGGTGGCTGGCCGCTGGAGCCACCCGACCGGTAGCGGCCCGGCCACAGGGGCGGGCAGGTCATCGGGGCGCAGGTGCCCGGTGCGACGAACCACGTCCTCGGGAGGCTTCCGACCGGGATGCAGGAGGGGGCCGTCGCCCGCACCAGGTCGTCGCCGGGCGCGGGCGACGTCCCACCGGCGCCGGCAGGGCCGGCGACTGCCGTGGCTGCCACGAGGACGACTGCTGCCAGGTGTCGCGCCGGCGACCAGATCGCGATGCTCATCGTCGTTCCGTTCTCGGAGCGGCGCCGGAGGGGCCGGCGCCTGCGATCTCAGCGTCCGGCGCGGTCGACGGTCGGGGCCATACGACGTTCGTCGTATCCGTGCGCGGTGAGGCGCTCCTCCTTTCCTGGACGTCTCGACGGTCCTATCGTCGAAGGACCGGATCCGGGAGGTGCGATGTCGCGTTCCTCGCTCTCGAGCACTGACATCCGTGCGCTGCAGGACATCCTGGAGCTCGCGGAGCCGTCTCGGCACGTGCCGAGCACGACGGTGGTCTCCGAGATCCTTCGACGTCTCGAGCGGCTTCTCGGTAGCGACGGCGTCGCGTTCCATGCGCTGGACTCCCGAGACTTCTCCTACCAGCACGTGCAGGAGGTGGAGGGGGGCGAGGAGCTGCTGCTCTCCCGGTCGGACCTGTCGTCGCGCGGCTTCTCCGAGGACGGGTCCGACGTGCTGCGCGACCACTGGTGGGTGAGCCCGTGCAGCCTCATCGAGCGCACCGGCATGCCCGTGGCCACGAGCATCCGGTCCTGGTACGGCGAGCGCCGATGGTCCGAGCATCCGGTGCACGTGGAGTACCTCCGAGCCGTCGACGAGCTGATCTTCGGCTATTCGTCGGGCGCGGCACGGTCGCTGCGCGTCCTCGCGCCGCGGGAGTCGGGCTCCGTCTTCGGCGAGCGGGAGCTGACGGTCTGCCGGCTCCTGCTGCCGCACCTGCGGGACGTCCTCACCGCGGCCGTCCTTCCGACCGACGCACGGGTGGAGTCGCTCACCGCACGGCAGACGGAGATCCTCCACCTCGTCCAGATCGGGATGTCCAACCAGCAGGTCGGTGCGGCTCTCGGGATCTCGTCGACGACGGTACGCACGCACCTGGAGCACGTCTTCGAGCGCCTCGGGGTGACGACCCGTACCGCTGCGGTCACCACGGCGTTCGGCCCGGTCCGGGACGGTTCCCCCGCACCCGCGATGCTCAGCCCTCGCTGACCGACCGCAGACCGGATCCGGAGGCGCAGCGGGTGCCCGGGGCCGGGTTCGCAGCAGACCTCTCGTCCACATGGTGGAAAACTTCTTCCGAATCTCTTGTGTGCCGCGTCACGCGCTGCTAGCGTCGAACGTGCCCACGGCGGGCCCGGGCCGAGCGAACGCTCGGTGGTCGACAAGGTCGATCCGACACCGGCAGCTACCAACCAGGCGGACAAGAACACCTCGCCTGCAGCCCGCCTGCCGCCTCCTCCCGGATCACCGCCGAGCCGGACGTCGGAGGCGGACACCCCGGACGTGGCTGCTCGAACCGTGGAGACTCACCATGGACACTTCTCCCGTGGACGCAGCGCACCTGGACCGAGCCGTCGCCCTCGCGGTCGACAGCGTCGCCGACGCCGGAGGCCCCTTCGGCGCCGTGATCGTGACCGCCGACGGGCAGGTCTTCGAGGGCAACAACCGGGTCACGCAGGACAACGACCCCACCGCCCACGCCGAGATCACCGCGATCCGGCGCGCGTGCACCGCGCTGGGCACGTTCGACCTCACCGGCGCGACGCTCTACTCGAGCTGCGAGCCGTGCCCCATGTGCCTCGCGTCGGCCCTGTGGGCGCGCGTGGAGACCGTGTACTTCGCCGCCGACCGCCACGACGCCGCGCGCGCCGGCTTCGACGACGCCGTGTTCTACGAGTTCTTCGAGACCGACCCGGTGGACCGGGCGATGAAGGTCGTGCACGAGCGCACCGCGAGCGCCACCGCACCGTTCGACGCCTGGCGCGTCCTCGGGTCACGCATCGAGTACTGACCGCCCGTGGCGGTCGGGTCACCGTGCGCGGGCCTGCGGCCGCGACCGTGGGAGGCTGGGACCCGACACGACCGCTCGGCCGACGGGTCACCCGCACTCCGGGTGGCCCGTCGGCACGGACGGGCAGCGCGAGCGGGAGCAGGAGGACGGGCATGAGCGGGAACGCCGGGGTCCGGGTGAGCGTCGACCAGCACCGTGCGGACGTCGCGGGACTGCTCGCGCCGCTCGTGGCGGGTGCCCGACGGCGCGCGCGCACCGAGGAGGTCGTCCTCGCCGACGCGCTGGGCCGGGTCCTCGCGGGCGACCTCGTCTCGCCCGTCGCGGTCCCGCTGTTCCGGAACTCGCAGATGGACGGGTACGCGGTGCGCGCCGCCGACGTCGAGGGAGCGAGCCCGGACGCGCCGGTGCGGCTCGCGGTCGAGGGGGAGATCCCGGCCGCCCCCGGCGCGCCGGGCCCGCTCGCCCCCGGCGCGGCCGCGCGCATCATGACCGGCGCGCCCGTGCCCGACGGCGCGGACGCCGTCGTCCCGGTCGAGGACACGGGGGCGGGCACGTTCGCCGGCACGGTGCCGCCCCCCGCGCGCACGGGGCTCGGGGACGGCGTGGCTGCGGGCGTGCCCGCGCCGACGGCGGGCTGGGTCGAGGTGCGCGCGGCCCGCGGGCCGGGCGACTTCGTGCGCGAGGCGGGCTCCGACGTCGGGCCCGGGGAGGTGCTCCTGCCGGACGGTACCGTCCTCGCCCCGCACCACCTGGCCGCGGTCGCTGCGTGCGGGGTCGCGCGGGTGCGGGTCGTCGCGCGCCCGCGCGTCGCCGTCGTCTCGACCGGCTCGGAGCTGGTCGGCCCGGGGGAGGTCCCGGGGCCGGGGCAGGTCTTCGACGCGAACGCGGACGCGCTCGGGGCGGCGGTCAGGCGCTCGGGCGCGGACGTCGTGCTCACCGCGCGCTGCGGCGACGACGCCGCGCGGTTCGCGGCCGTGCTGGCCGAGGCCGCCGAGGTGGCAGACCTCGTGATCACGTCCGGGGGCGTGTCCCAGGGCGCCTACGAGGTGGTCAAGGACGTGCTCGGCGGCGCCGCCGGGGACGGCGGCCCGCGTCCCACGGCGTCCCGCGTGACGTTCCGCTCGGTCGCGATGCAGCCCGGCGGGCCGCAGGGCTTCGGGACGGTCCACGGGACGCCGGTCCTCACGTTCCCGGGCAACCCGGTGAGCGCGCAGGTGTCGTTCGCGGTGTTCCTGCGCGAGCCGCTCGAACGTGCGGCGGGGCTGCCCGCCGTCGACCGGGTGCGCACGGCCTTCCTCGACGGCGCGGTGACCTCGCCCGCGGGGAAGCGCCAGCTGCTGCGCGGCGCGACGGGGCCGGACGGGACCGTGCGCGTCGTCGGCGGCTCGGGCTCGCACCTCGTCGCGTCGATGGCGCGGGCCGACGTGCTCGTGGACGTGCCCGCGGACGTGACAGAGTGGGCCGCCGGGACCGAGGTGGAGGTATGGGAGCTGTGAGCGAGACGCCGGGGGCGAACCAGGGCGCGGACGTGCCGGGGGGCGTGAGCAGCGTGACGACCGACGTCCTCGACGACGCGGTGTCGCGCGCCGTCGAGGAGGCCGTCGCGGCCCCGGAGTGCGGTGCCGTCGTGACGTTCCGCGGCGTCGTGCGCGACGTCGACGGCGGCCGGGGCGTGACGCGGCTCGACTACGAGGCGCACCCGGACGCGACCGCGGTGATCCGGCGGTGCGTCGCGGGCGTCGAGGCCGAGACGGGCCTGCGCGTCGCCGCGGTCCACCGGTACGGGGTGCTGGAGATCGGGGACGTCGCGCTCGTCGCGGCGGCGGCCGCGGGCCACCGGCGCGAGGCGTTCGAGGCGTGCTCGCTGCTCGTCGAGCGCATCAAGGCCGAGGTGCCGATCTGGAAGCGTCAGCACTTCGACGACGGTGTCTCGGAGTGGGTCGGGCTGTAGCCCGCACCCGCAGGGCTCAGCGCGCGGCGGGGCGGTTGTCCAGCAGCATCCCGATGCCGAGCCCGACGGCCGCGCCGAGCACGAGGCCGAACCAGCTGAGGACGACGGTGCCGACGACCGTCCCGACGGCCGCGCCGAGCACGCTCTTCCCGCCGACCTTCCAGCGCCCCGCGCGCTCGTCGTCCCGGTAGATCGGCAGCGCCGGACCGGGGTCGTCCGGGGTCGTCCCGGACGGGTCGGAGGTCGAGGTCGTGGGGTGGTCGGCGGGCGCGGAGGAGATCGTCGTCACGACCTCCATGGTAGGAAGCGTCGATGCGCGTGACCTGGGAGAACGCAGCGCGGTGACCGGCTTCACCCTATGACGTGCACGACAGTGACGGCGGGGCGTTCGGGTCGTGCGCTCCTCCCCCCGGTGGGGACGTGGTCGCCCCGCGCGGGTGAGCCCGAGGACCGCCCGGGTGCCGAGCGCCGGCGCGGCTCAGCCGCCGATCGCGCCCATGCTGCGCGTCGTCGGGGCGAACGCGTCGGCGGCGAGCGTCGGGGCGTCGCTGCCGTGGGCGAGCGGCTTGCGCCACATGGCGCCCTGCCATGCGCGCGCGACCGCGTCGTCGCGCTCGTCCTCGTCGAGGTCCGGCGCGCGCAGGATCGCGCGCAGGTCGGTCTCGTCGTCGCCGAACAGGCACGAGCGCACGGTGCCCTCCGCCGTGAGCCGCGTGCGGTCGCACGCGCCGCAGAAGGAGCGGGTGACGGACGCGATGATGCCCACCGTCTGCGGACCGCCGTCGACGAGCCACTCCTCGGCGGGGGCGGAAG
>CAZFUQ010000015.1:14160-18469 GCA_964521905.1 uncultured Cellulosimicrobium sp. | reverse complement strand
CGGCCCGCCTCGACCAGGTCGAACCGGCCCCCGAGGACGTCCAGGAGGTCCGTCGCCGACACGAGGTCGTCGCGGGCCCAGCGCCCGTCCGCGTCGAGCGGCATCTGCTCGATGAACCGCAGGTGGCACCCGTGCTCGACGGCCCACCCGAGCAGGTCCGCGGCGCCGGCGAGCGTCTCGGGCATGAGGACCGCGTTGAGCTTGACCGGGGCGAGGCCCGCGGCGAGCGCGGCGCGGATGCCGGCGAGGACGTCGGGCAGGCGGTCGCGGCGCGTGAGGCGGGCGAAGTGCGCGCGGTCGACGGAGTCGAGCGAGATGTTCACGCGGTCGAGCCCGGCGGCGACGAGCTCGTGGACGCGCTTGTCGAGGCCGATCGCGTTGGTCGTCAGCGAGAGCGAGACACCGGGCGCGGCGGCGCGGGACGCCCGGAGGATGTCGGCGAGGTCGCGGCGCATGAGCGGCTCGCCGCCCGTGAACCGGACGTCGGTGATCCCGAGCCGCCCGACCGCGACCCGCACGACCCGCCCGATCTCGTCGGGGGTGAGCAGCGCGTCGCGGGGGACCGCGGGCAGCCCTTCGGCCGGCATGCAGTAGGTGCAGCGCAGCGAGCACTTCTCGGTGATCGAGATGCGCAGGTCGCGCGCGACACGGCCGTACCGGTCGACGAGCGCAGTCGTCCCGGGTCGGCCCTCGGAGGAGTCCGCGGGGCCGTCCCAGGGTGCGTCCGAGCGCATCCGGGGGATGCCGAGAGAGACGGCGGTCATGGGCCGATCGTAGACGGGACCTCGTGGCGCGGCGCCCGCCCGACCGTGAGAACCCGGTGCGGCGCCGAGGAAGAGCCCGCGCGGACGGTGACGGGCCGGTGACCGGCGTGTCGCCGCGTGCTAGCGTGGAATCCGCTGAACGGAACCTTTGTTCCGCCCAGCGGAATTCGGCAGAACGAGTTGCGCAGCAGTCCACGGGCGGGTTCACGCCCTGTGTTTCTGGCACGTCACGGCCGACGCGCCCCAGGACACGCAGGGGACTCACCGCAAGGGTTCACTGGAAGGACGCCGGGACACCGGCACCCGGGCGGAAGCGAGGACCTCGATGCTCCACATCGTCGACCGGCTCGCCCCGTGGCTCGGCCCGGGGCAGCCCCCGTTCGCCGTCGCGACCGTGGTCGCGGCGTCCGGCTCCGTGCCGCGACCGGTCGGCACCGCGATGGCCGTGCGCGCGGACGGCGCCGTCGTCGGGAGCCTGTCCGGCGGCTGCGTCGAGGGCGCCGTGCACGCCGCCGCCCTCGACGCGATCGCGACCGGCGAGTGCCACCGCGAGACGTTCGGCTACGGCGACGACGACGCGTTCGCCGTCGGGCTGAGCTGCGGCGGCACGCTCGACGTGCACGTCCAGCCGGTCTTCCCGGACGACGACGCCGCGCGTGCGCTCGGCGCGCTCACGGCACGCCCCGACGGCGGTGGGCGCGCGGGCCCGGACGTCCCGCCGGGCCGTGCCGTGGGCGCGACGCCCGACGACGCCCGGGAGGCAGGCCGGACAGCAGCGAGCCGGGCGGTGGCCCTGGTGCGCCGGATCGACGGCGCGCGTCGCACGGCGGTCGTCCTGGACGGCCCTGCCACCGCCGACGTGCACGTCGTCGCCGCCGCGCTGCGCGACCTGGTCGGGCCGGGCGCGCTGGACGCGGCCGCGGCGCAGGTCGTCGCGGTGCTCCGGGCAGGTGGCACGGCCACCGTGCACGCCGCGCACGGAGCGCCCGCCGTGCCGCGACCCGGCGAGGTGTCGAGCCGTCACGGTGCCGCCGGTGCGCGCGCGGCGTGCGACGACGCGGCCACCGAGCCCGTGACGCTGCTCGTGGAGTCGCGCCTGCCCGCGCCCCGCTTCCTCGTGTTCGGCGCGAACGACTTCGCGGGCGCGCTCGTGCGGCACGTGCGGCTCCTCGGCTACCGCGTGACGCTCGTCGACGCGCGTGAGACGTTCGCCCACGCGCACCGCTACCCCGAGGCGGACGACGTCGTCGTCGAGTGGCCGGACCGCTACCTCGCGGCGGAAGCCGCTGCCGGCCGGATCGACGCGCGCACCGCCGTCGCCGTCCTCACCCACGACGCCAAGTTCGACGTGCCGCTGCTGCGCCTCGCCCTCGACCTGCCGCTCGCCTACGTCGGGGCGATGGGCTCGCGCCGCTCGCACGCGCAGCGCGTGGCGGCCCTGCGCGACGAGGGCGTCACCGACGCCGCGCTCGCGCGGCTGCGCTCGCCCATCGGGCTGGACCTCGGGGCGGTGACGCCCGAGGAGGTCGCGGTCTCGATCACCGCCGAGCTGGTCGCGACCCGGCACGGCCGGGCCGCCGTCGTGCCGCTGAGCAGCACCGAGGGCCCGATCCACCGCGACCCGCCCACCGACCGGGCCCACCCCGCCCCGATCCCCGAGGAGGACCCCCGATGGACCTGAGCACCGTCACCGACCTCGTCCCGACCGCCGACCCCGCCGAGTGGCGCGAGGGCGACGCCTGGCTCGCGGGCGGCACGGTCCTCTTCTCCTACGGCAGCCGGACGCTGCGGCGGCTGCTGGACCTCACGACCGCCGGGTGGCCCGCGCTCACGGTGACCGACGACGGGCTCGAGATCGCCGCGACGTGCACCGTCGCGGAGCTCTGGGGGTTCGAGGAGAGCGCGCAGGCGGCGCCCGTGCACGGGCGGTGGACCGCGCTCGACCTCGTGCGGCCGTGCTGCGACGCCTTCGTCGCGTCGTACAAGATCTGGAACACCTCCACCGTGGGTGGGAACGTCTGCACGTCGCTGCCCGCCGGCCCGATGATCTCGCTCACCGCGGCGCTCGACGGCGTCGCCGAGGTCCGGGGACCGGCTGGCTCCCGCCGCACGCAGCCGGTCGCCGACCTCGTCACGGGGGAGATGCGCAACACGCTCGCGCCCGGCGAGCTCCTGCGCGCGATCCGCGTCCCCGACCACGCGCTGCGTGCGCGCACGGCGTTCCGGCGCCTCTCGTTGTCGAACCTCGGACGGTCCGGCGTCCTGCTGATCGGCCGCGTCGACCCGCCCGACGCCGGAGGCGGGCTCGTCCTCACCGTCACCGCCTCGACGCGTCGCCCCGTGCAGCTGCGGTTCGCCGCGGACGCGCTGCCCACGGCCGCCGACCTCGCCGCCGCGCTCGACGCCGCGATCCCGGCGGACCTCTACTACGACGACATCCACGGGCTGCCCGAGTGGCGCCGGGACATGACCTACCGCCTCGGCGAGGAGATCCGCGCGGAGCTCGTCGACGGCACGGACGGAGGCCCCCGATGAGCACGCTCGACCCGACCCCGCCCGTCTCGATCGACGGCCGCGCGGCGCGGTCCGAGCCCCGCGCGGGCCAGTGCCTGCGCACCTACCTGCGCGAGCAGGGCGCGCTCGGCGTGAAGAAGGGCTGCGACGCGGGCGACTGCGGGGCGTGCACGGTCCACGTCGACGGTGTCCCCGTGCACTCGTGCGTCTACCCGGCGCGTCGTGCGGCGGGGCACGAGGTGACGACCGTCCAGGGCCTCGCGGCGACGGTGTGCCACGGCGGAGACGAGACCACCGGTGCGTGCGACCACGGCCCGCAGGACACGCTGCACCCCGTGCAGCAGCGGTTCCTCGACGCGCAGGGTTTCCAGTGCGGGTTCTGCACGGCCGGGATGATCATGACGGCCGCCACGTTCGACGACGCGCAGCGCGAGAACCTCCCGCGCAGCCTCAAGGGGAACCTGTGCCGCTGCACCGGCTACCGCGCGATCGAGGACGCCGTCCTCGGGCGGGGCGACACGACGGGCACCGCTCCGGGCACGGGCGAGCGACCGCCGTCGGGCGACGACCAGGCCTCTACCTCGGCCGACCAGGGTTCTCCCTCGTCGTTCGGGCGGGACGTGCCCGCGCCGGCCGGGCGCGGGGTCGTCACCGGCACGGTGCGGTACACGCTCGACGTGGACCCGGCCGACTACCCCGGGCTGCTGCACATGAAGCTCGTGCGGTCGCCGCACGCGCACGCGCGGGTCGTCGCGATCGACCCGACGGCGGCGCTCGCGGTACCCGGCGTGCACGCGGTGCTCACGCACGAGGACGCGCCCCGTACCCGCTTCTCGACGGCCCAGCACGAGCTGTTCACCGACGACCCGGACGACACGCGCGTCCTCGACGACGTCGTGCGGCACGTCGGGCAGCGCGTGGCCGCGGTCGTCGCGGACACGGTCGCGGCCGCCGAGGAGGGCGTGCGCCAGGTGCGAGTCGAGTACGAGGTGCTGCCCGCCGTCGTCGACCCCGAGGAGGCGATGGCGCCC
>CAZFUQ010000015.1:12152-14150 GCA_964521905.1 uncultured Cellulosimicrobium sp. | reverse complement strand
GCCCGCGCTCGACGTCGCCGAGTTCGGAGTGCACCTCCGCGCCGCTCGTCCACCCGGACCTCGACCCGGCCGCGGCGCGGGTCTCGCGTCCCGAGGCGAACGTCGTCGCGGAGGTGCACTCCGAGCTCGGCGACGTCGAGCGCGGGCTCGCGGAGGCCGACGTCGTGCACGAGGCCATCTACCGCACCCACCGCGTGCAGCACGCGGCGCTCGAGACGCACTGCTCCATCGCGTCGATCGACGAGGACGGCCGCCTCGTCGTGCGGTCCTCGACGCAGGTGCCGTTCCTCGCGCGGCGCCACCTCGCGCGCGTGCTCGACCTCGACCCGGAGCGCGTGCGCGTGCACTGCGAGCGCGTCGGCGGCGGGTTCGGCGGCAAGCAGGAGGTGCTCACCGAGGACGTCGCGGCGCTCGCGACCCTGCGCCTCGGGCGGCCGGTCCAGCTCGAGCTCACGCGCACCGAGCAGTTCGTCGCCACGACGACGCGCCACCCGTTCCGCATCCGGGTGCGCGCGGGTGCGCGTCGTGACGGGACGCTCACGGCCCTGCACCTCGACGTGCTGAGCAACACGGGCGCGTACGGCAACCACGGGCCGGGCGTCATGTTCCACGGGTGCGGCGAGTCGCTCGGGGTCTACCGGTGCGAGAACAAGAAGGTCGACGCCCACTGCGTCTACACGAACACCGTGCCCGCCGGAGCGTTCCGCGGGTACGGGCTCTCGCAGATGATCTTCGCCGTCGAGTCCGCGGTCGACGAGCTCGCGCGGCAGCTCGGCACGGACCCGCTCGAGCTGCGGCGCCGCAACGTCGTGCTCGAGGGCGACCCGATGCTCTCCACGCGCCCCGAGCCCGAGGAGGACGTGCTCTACGGCAGCTACGGGCTCGACCAGTGCCTCGAGCTCGCCGCCGACGCCCTCGCGCGCGGCCGGGCGCGCGACGTCGCGACGTACGGGGCGGGCAGCGGGACCGGTGCCGACGCCCTGCCCGACCTCGGCCCCGAGTGGGGTGTCGGCGAGGGGACCGCGCTGTCGATGATCGACACCGTGCCGCCGCGCGGGCACTTCTCCCACGCGCGCGTCCGCCTGCGCCCCGACGGCGTGGTCGAGGCCGAGGTCGGCACGGCCGAGTTCGGCAACGGCACGACGACGGTCCACGCCCAGCTCGTCGCGAGCGCGCTCGGGCAGGACGCCGGGGCGGTCGTGGTCCGGCAGTCCGACACCGACCTGCTCGAGCACGACACCGGCGCGTTCGGCTCCACGGGCACCGTCGTCGCGGGCAAGGCGTCGTTCGCCGCGGCGCAGGACCTCGCCGAGACGCTGCTCAAGGTCGCGGCCGGGATGGCCGGCGCGGCCCCGGGGGACTGCCGGCTCGTGCCCGGCGGCGTCGACTGCGCGGGGGGTGACCGGGCGACGACCGTGCTCCCGCTCGCCGACGTCGCGCGCGCCGCCGCCGACGCGGGGATCGACCTCGTCGCCGAGGGGCGCTGGGGCGGCACCCCGCGCTCCGTCGCGTTCAACGTGCACGGCTTCCGCGTCGCGGTCCACCGCGGCACGGGCGAGATCCGGATCCTGCAGAGCGTCCAGGCCGCCGACGCGGGTGAGGTCGTCAACCCGCGCCAGTGCCGCGGCCAGGTCGAGGGCGGCATCGCGCAGGCCCTCGGCGCCGCGCTCTACGAGAACGTCATCGTCGACGACAGCGGGCGCGTCACGACCGACATCTTCCGCCAGTACCACCTGCCGACCTTCGCGGACACCCCGCGCAGCGAGGTCTACTTCGCGCGGACGACGGACACGGTCGGCCCGATGGGCGCGAAGTCCATGAGCGAGAGCCCGTTCAACCCGGTGGCGCCCGCGCTAGCCAACGCGATCCGAGCCGCGACGGGCGTCCGCTTCACGGAGCTCCCGCTAACCCGCGACCGCATCTACCTGAGCCTAAAGCCCGCCACCCCACGCTGAGTGCATGAAATAGTCGCGCCCGAGGCCGTTCGACGCGACTATT
>CAZFUQ010000015.1:0-12142 GCA_964521905.1 uncultured Cellulosimicrobium sp. | reverse complement strand
GGGGTGGACTGGGGGCGAGGAGGTCGAGGTCGGCCTCGGTGTCGAGGTCGCGGCCGTCGCCCGGGTGGTCGACGACGTCGATCAGGTCCGCGTGGGCGCGCAGGAAGTCGCGCGCGCCGTGGTCGCCGTGGGCGCTCGCGGCGGCAGGTCCGGCGAGCGCGGCGTCGAGGACGAGCGGATGGGCCCATCGGGGCGTGCCGTCCTCGGCGCTCGCGGTCCAGCGGGACGCCGTCACGCGCCCGGGGCGGTGGTCCGCGAGGAGCCGTGCGACGTCGTCGGGCGCGACGCCGGGCTGGTCCACGTGCGCGACGAGGACGCGTGCAGGTGCCAGGTCGAGCGCCGTGGCGACGCCGAGGCGCAGGGACGAGGCCATGCCGGAGCCCCAGCCGGGGTTGACGACGACGCGCACGCGCGGGTCGTCGAGCTCCGCGACGGCGCGCACGCGGTCGGCCCCGGCCCCGAGGACCACGACGACGCCGTCGCACCCGCCGCCGAGCAGGACGTGCACGACGTGCTCGACGAGCGGCCGGCCGTGGTGGGAGAGCAGCGCCTTGGGACCGCGCCCGAGCCGTGCGCCCGAACCGGCCGCGAGGACGACGGCGACGGCGGGAGTCGCGGGCGCGGTCGTCGACGAGGTCGGCACCCGACCAGGATAGGCCGAGACGTGCGTCGAGGACCTGGCGCCTTTGCCAAACCATGGGGTGTTCATCATCGTGGCCGGGTGCCGCTATGCTCAGCGCGCCGGGACGGCGCCCGCCAGCCCCGCACCGCCCCGCACGACGAGCGAAGGAGTCCGGATGAGCTTCATGGAGAAGCTGCGTGGACAGCTGATCGACATCATCGAGTTCCTCGACGAGAGCCGGGACACGATCGTGTGGCGCTTCCCGCGCCAGGGCAACGAGATCAAGAACCAGGCGAAGCTGGTCGTGCGCGAGGGCCAGTCGGCGGTCTTCGTCAGCGAGGGCCGGCTCGCCGACGTCTTCGGGCCGGGCACCTACACGCTCGAGACGAAGAACCTGCCGATCCTGTCGACCCTCCAGGGCTGGAAGTACGGCTTCAACTCCCCGTTCAAGGCCGAGGTCTACTTCGTCGCGACGCGCCAGTTCACGGACCTCACGTGGGGCACGCAGAACCCCGTGATCCTGCGCGACCCCGAGCTCGGCGCGGTCCGCATCCGCGCGTTCGGCACCTACGCGCTGCAGGTCGTCGACCCGTCCGCCCTCCTGCGCCAGCTCGTGGGCACCGACCCGCAGTTCCGTACCGACGAGATCGGGGACTACTTCCGCCGGCTCATCGTCGGCCAGCTCGGCCCCGCGCTCGCCGAGGCGGAGGTCGCGGCCATCGACCTCGCCGCGAACCAGCGGGAGATCGCCACGCGCCTCGCCGGTCAGCTCTCCGAGGACCTCTCGGAGTACGGCGTCACCGTCCCGCGCTTCGTCCTCGAGAACGTCTCCTTCCCGCCCGAGGTCGAGGCGGCGCTCGACAAGCGCACCCAGATGGCCGTCGTGGGGAACCTCGACCAGTACACGAAGTTCCAGACGGCGAACGCGATCGAGACCGCGGCCGGCAACCCGGGAGGGGCGGGCGAGGGCCTCGGGCTGGGCATGGGGATGGCGATGGGGCAGCAGATGGCCCAGTCGCTCGCCGCGTCGTCGGCCCAGCCGGCGGCCCCGGCGGCTCCGGCGTCCGCCCCGGCGGGACCGCCCCCGCTGCCCGGCGCCGCGGCGCCGTGGTTCTGGGACGCCGGTGGCTCCCAGGCCGGCCCCGGCACGGCGACGGACCTCGCGGGGCGCGTGCAGGCCGGCGAGATCACGCGCGAGACGCTCGTGTGGCAGCAGGGCATGGCCGCGTGGACGGCCGCCGGGCAGGTCCCCGCCCTCGCGTCGCTGTTCGCCGCGACCCCGCCGCCGCTGCCCCCGGCCGCGCCGTCGGGCGCGCAGGGCTGACCGTGAGCGACGTCCAGGGCGAGCTCGTCCGCACGCGCTGCGACGCGTGCGGGTCCCAGCTCGCGTACGCGCCCGGCACGCACCACCTGCGCTGCACCGCGTGCGGCAACGAGGTGAAGATCGTGCACACGCCCGGCGACGCCGTCGACGAGCACTCCTACGACGCGTGGGCGGCCGCGCAGGGCGGCGCGCGCGCCGGCGTCCTCGAGGCCCGGCTCCTCACGTGCGACGGGTGCGGCGCGACGACGCAGGGCACCGACCTGTCCGTCGCGTGCCGGTTCTGCGGCGGGCACCTCGTGGCCGTCGCCGAGGCCGACGGGCTCGTGCAGCCCGAGGCGGTCGTGCCGTTCGGCATCGAGCAGGCGCACGCGCGCGAGGCGTTCCGCGACTGGGTGCGCTCGCGCTGGTTCGCGCCGGGTGCGCTGAAGAAGGTCGGCGACACGGAGTCGCTGCACGGCTCGTACCTGCCGCACTGGACGTACGACGCCAGCACGTCCTCGCGGTACACGGGTCAGCGCGGCGACGCGTACTACGTGACCGTGAAGCACGGCGACCAGGAGCGCCGGGAGCGCCGGGTGCGCTGGACGCCCGCCTCCGGTCACGTCGCGCGCGACTTCGACGACGTGCTCGTGCCCGCGTCGTCGCAGGTCGCGGAGCGCGACCTCGACAAGCTCGGGCCCTGGCCGCTCGGGGGCGCGGTGCCGTTCCGCGCCGAGTACCTCGCGGGCTTCTCCGCCGCGCGGTACGAGCTCGAGCCGCCCGCGGGGCTCGAGCGGGCCAAGGGCAAGATGAGGCCCGCGATCGAGGGCGACGTCCGGCGGGACATCGGCGGCGACGAGCAGCGGGTCGGCTCGATCAGCACGGCCTACGCCGCCGTGATGTTCAAGCTCGTCCTGCTCCCGCTGTGGATCGCGACCTACGTGTACGCGGGCAAGCAGTGGCAGGTCATGGTCAACGCGAACACGGGCGAGGTGGTCGGGCGGCGTCCCTACAGCGTCGGCAAGATCGTCCTCGCCGTGCTGGCCGGCCTGATCGTCGTCGGGGCGCTCGTGCTCTGGTACGTCCGTTCGCAGACGTGAGCGTCAGGCGTCCCGGCGCGCGTCGTAGGCGCGCTGGGACGCCACCACCTCCGTGACCGAACCCTCGAGGACGTCGAGCAGCCCGGTGAGGCTGTCCGCGACACGGCGCCCCAGGTCGGTGAGGGAGTACTCGACGTGCGGCGGGATCGTCGCGCGCACCTCGCGCACGACGATGCCGTCACGCTCGAGGGACTGCAGGGTCTGGGCGAGCATCTTCTCGCTGACCCCGTCGATGCGACGCCGCAGCGCGTTGAAGCGCACCGCGCCGTCGCGCAGGCCGGCCACGGTGAGCACGCCCCACCGGCCGGTCACGGCCTCGAGCACGTGCCGGGAGGTGCAGCCGCGCTGGAAGACGTCGGCCACCATCGCGTCGGTGGGGCCGAGGTCCTCGAGCGGGCGGGCGTCGGTCGTCATCGCTCCAGGATACGGCGCGTGCGCTGCGGCAGCACTGTGATCTATGCCGCACACTCTGTAGGTTGGCACTTTCGAAAAGTAAGCGCATGCTGGGTGTGACCGGCCGCCCGGCCGTGCCGTCCGTACCCGAAGGAGCACCAGCATGACCATCGCCGTCACCGGAACCAGCG
Source organism: uncultured Cellulosimicrobium sp. (assembly GCA_964521905.1). Lineage (GTDB taxonomy): Bacteria > Actinomycetota > Actinomycetes > Actinomycetales > Cellulomonadaceae > Cellulosimicrobium. The sequence goes on along the minus strand of CAZFUQ010000015.1, from coordinate 8,533 downwards.
GCCACCTCGGCCGGCTCGTCGTCGAGTCCCTCCTCTCCCGCGGCGCGGAGCCGGGCGACGTCGTCGCGGTCGCGCGCACGACGGCGAAGGTCGCCGACCTCGCCGAGCGCGGCGTGGTCGTCCGCGAGGGCGACTACACCCGGCCCGAGACGCTCGGTACCGCGCTCGCAGGTGTCGACGTGCTCGTCCTCGTCTCGGGGTCCGAGGTCGGGCAGCGGGTGGAGCAGCACCGCAACGTGGTCGACGCCGCCCGCGCGGCGGGCGTCGCGCGCGTGATCTACACGAGCGCACCGGCCGCGACGACGTCGGCGCTCGTCCTCGCTCCCGAGCACAAGGCGACCGAGGAGCTGCTCGCCGCGTCCGGGCTGGCCACCACGGTCCTGCGCAACGGCTGGTACACCGAGAACTACGTCGCGGACGTGCAGCGCGCCCGCGAGACCGGGGAGATCGTCGCGAGCGTCGGTGACGGGCGCGTCGCGAGCGCGAGCCGGGCCGACTACGCCGAGGCGGCGGCCGTCGTCGCGCTCGCCGCGCAGCAGGACGCCGCGGCGCACGCGGGCGCGGTCTACGAGCTCTCGGGCGACGTCGCGTGGACGTTCGACGACCTCGCCGCCGCCGCGGCGCAGCTCGTGGGGCGGGACGTGGTGTACCGGCGCCTGACCGCGGACGAGCACCGCGCGACGCTGCTCGCCGCGGGCCTCGACGGGGGCCCGGCCGGGTTCGTCGTCGCGCTCGACCAGAACATCCGCGACGGGCTGCTCGCCGGGACGTCGGGCGACCTCGCGCGTCTCGTCGGCCACCCGACGACGCCGCTCGTGGACGGGCTGCGGGCCGCGCTCGCGCAGGCCTGACGACCCACCCCGGGCGCGACGGCGCCCGACGGTGCCCACGAAGGGCTCGCGGGGGCGCGGCTCAGTGCGTCGCCTTGACCACCAGGACGGGGACGGGTGAGTCGAGCAGGACGCGCTGGGTCGTGCTCCCGAGCAGGAACTTGCCCACGGGCGAGCGCTTGCGCGCCCCCACGACGACGACGTCGGGGGTCGTGCGCACCGCCTCGTCGAGGATCGCCTCGGCCGGGTCGACGTGCTCCGGGCGGTAGGCGACCTCGGGGCGTGCGACCTCGGCCGGGAGCGTGTCGAGCAGGTGGGCGAGGCTCGCCGGGACGCCCGCGTCCGCGTCCTGCGGCGTGAGGACGAGCACCGCGAGCGGCGCCCCGCGGTGGACCGCCTCGGCGACGGCCGCGCGGAATGCGGTCTCGCCCTGCGGGGAGTCGTTGTACGCCACGAGAACGGTCATCGCGGGCCCTTCCGTCATTCCGTCGTGCTGCGGTTGAACTCTCTCACACGGCGGGGTCCGTCGCTGCCCGGCGCCGGTCGCCGTGGTGCGCCGGCGAGTGCCGAGTCGGGTACCGCGAGCGCGGGCGGGAGCAGCGGGGGGACGACGTCCCGCAGGATCGTCTCGATCTCGCGCCGGCGCCGGGCGCCGAGGCGTTCCGCGGGCGCGGTCACGCTGACGGCCGCGACCGACTGCCCGCCGCGCAGCACGGGGATCGCGACGCAGCTGATCCCCGGCTCGTTCTCCTCGTCCTCCGTCGCGAACCCGGTCGACCGCACCTCGGTGCAGATCGCGCCCAGCGCCTCGGCGCCGACCGCGTGGTCCTCGGGTGCTGCGTCGGCGTACCAGGCGAGGAGGTCGTCGTCGAGCGGCCGGTGCGCGAGCAGAGCCCGGCCGAGCGCGGTCGTCGCCGCGGGCCGGCGGCGGCCGACCGCCGACCACACGCGCACGGCCCGCGCCGGCTCGACCTTGTCGAGGTAGACGATCTCGGTGCCCGCGAGCGCTCCGAGGTGCACGAGCTCGTCCGTCGCGCGGCACACGGCGACGAGCGCCGGGTGCAGGAGCGCCGGCAGGTTCTCCTCCCCGAGGTACACGGTCGCGAGCGCCGTCGCCGCCGGGCCGAGCCGGTAGTCGCCCGTCGCCGCGTCCTGCTCGGCGTACCCGCGGTGCCGCAGCGCGGCGAGCGTGCGGTGCAGCGACGCCTTGTGCAGCCCGAGGTCCCGTGCGAGGTCGCCGAGCGCGACGCCCCGCGGCCCCGCCGCGGCGAGCGCGTCGAGCGCGGTGAGCGCCTTGTCGACGCTGCCCAGCGGGCTGCCCGACGCCGGGGTGCCGGCTTCCGCCATCGTGGTCACGTCCTCTAGAGTGCGTTCCGTAGTGAACAACAGGCGTTCACCATAGCGAAACGGAGTGCGGATGTCATCCCACGGTCCCCTCGGGACGATCGAACGAGCCCGGGTCGTCCCCGTCGTCGTCGTCGACGACGCCGCGCAGGGCGTCGGCGTCGCCACGGCGCTGCGTGACGGCGGCCTCCCGGTCGCGGAGGTCACCTTCCGCACCGCGGGCGCGCGCGCCGCGATCGAGGCGATCGCGACCGAGGTCCCCGACGTCCTCGTCGGCGCGGGCACCGTCGTGCGGCCCGAGCAGGTGGACGAGGCCGTCGCCGCGGGCGCGCGGTTCCTCGTCTCGCCCGGGCTGTCGGCCGCCGTCGTGCACCGCGCCCAGGAGCTCGAGGTGCCGGTCCTGCCCGGCGTCGCCACGCCGTCGGACATCATCGCCGCGCTCGGCCTCGGCCTGAGCGCCGTGAAGCTCTTCCCCGCGAACGTCGTGGGCGGCCCCGCAGCCGTCAAGGCGTTCTCCGCCCCGTTCCCCGGGCTGCGGTTCGTGCCGACCGGCGGCGTGAGCGCGGCCAACCTGCTCGACTACCTCGCGCTGCCGTCCGTGCTCGCCGCCGGAGGGTCCTGGATGGTCGACGCCGCGCTCGTGCGCGCGGGCGACTGGTCCGAGGTCGCGCGCCGCACGCGCGAGGCAGTGGCCCTCGCCGCCACCCTGCCGAACCCCGCCGAAGGAGCCTGACCCGTGACCGACACCGCCGCCGCGTCCACCGCCGCACAGCCCCCGCTCGCCGTCCGCCCCGCGGACGAGACCGCGTACGACGTCGTCGCGCTCGGCGAGGTCATGCTGCGCCTCGACCCGGGCGAGCGCCGCATCAAGACCGCCCGGAGCTTCGACGCCTGGGAGGGCGGCGGCGAGTACAACGTCGCGCGCGGCCTGCGCCGCGGCTTCGGCCTGCGCGGCGCCGTCGTCACGGCGCTCGCGGACAACGAGGTCGGTCGCCTCGTGGAGGACCTGATCCTCACCGGCGGGCTCGACACGCGCTGGGTGCAGTGGCGCGCGTACGACGGCATCGGCCGCACCGTGCGCAACGGGCTGAACTTCACCGAGCGCGGGTTCGGCGTGCGCGGCGCGGTCGGCGTCTCCGACCGCGGCAACACCGCCATCGCCCAGCTCCGGCCCGACGACGTCGACTGGGACGACGTGTTCGGCCGCGGGGTCCGCTGGTTCCACACGGGCGGCATCTTCGCGGCGCTGTCGGAGTCGAGCGCGGACGTCGCCGAGGCCGCGATGGCCGCCGCGCGCCGGCACGGGACCATCGTGTCCTACGACCTCAACTACCGCCCGTCCCTGTGGCAGGGCATCGGCGGAGTCGAGCGCGCGCAGGAGGTCAACCGCCGCCTCGCGCGCTACGTCGACGTGATGATCGGCAACGAGGAGGACTTCACGGCGAGCCTCGGGTTCGAGGTCGAGGGCGTGGACGAGTCCCTCACGGACCTCGACACGGCCGCGTTCCGCGCGATGATCGCGCGCGCCGCGCAGGAGTACCCGAACTTCCAGGTGATCGCGACGACGCTGCGCGGCGTGAAGACCGCGACCGTCAACGACTGGGGCGCGATCGCGTGGTCGCGCGTCCAGGGCTTCGCCGAGGCGACGCACCGCCCGGGCCTGGAGATCCTCGACCGCGTGGGTGGCGGCGACTCGTTCGCGTCCGGTCTCGCGTACGGGCTCATGGAGCTCGGCTCGATCCACGAGGCCGTCGAGCACGGCGCCGAGCACGGCGCGCTCGCCATGACGACCCCCGGGGACACGTCGACGGCGTCGCTGGCCGAGGTGCGCAAGCTCGCGTCGGGCGGCAGCGCACGCGTGCAGCGCTGACGCGAAGGCACCGCCTCCCGGGGCGCCGGCCGGTCGCGGTCGGCGCCCCCAGAGGCGTCCGGGCGTCCCGTGCCACCGAGGGACGATCCGCCACGGATCGGGCCGGACCGCCCCTTCCGCCTGTTCAGGGCATCTCGGGCCGCGCGACCGGGCCGGGGTTAGGGTGGACGAGCGGACGTGGGGCAGCTCGGGAGGTGGACGTGTCGGGACACGAGATGCTCGCGTCGCGACTGCCCCGACGCCGCGTCGACCCCGCGCCCGACCTCGCCCGCGCCGTCGAGCACGCGCGGATCCTGCGCGGTGCGGGAGACCCGGCCGGGGCCGCACGGGTCCTGGACCGCGCGTTCGACGCCGAGGGCGTCCGCGCCCGCACCGTCTCCGAACCCCTGCGCTTCCGGGCGCTCGTCCTGCGCGCGGACCTCGCGCTGCGCCTGCACGACGACGCCGGGGCGGCCCGGTTCCTGGCCGGTGCCGAGGCCCTGCCCCTCCTCGCGGACGCCCTGGCCGCGCTCGACGACGAGCGCCACCTCGCGGACGAGCTCCGCGGGCAGCTCGCGGCGGACGAGGCCTGACGCCGACCGGGAACCCGCGCCACGCCCGGGGCGTTGGACTGCCCGGCAGTGCCGCACCGCACGTCTCGCACCCGCAGGAGGACCGCATGCTGTGCCCGACCGACCAGACCGTGCTCGTCATGTCCGAGCGCAAGGGCGTGGAGATCGACTACTGCCCGACGTGCCGCGGGGTGTGGCTCGACCGCGGCGAGCTCGACAAGATCATCGACCGCTCCCTCGAGAGCGAGATCGCCGCGGAGGCGGCCGGACCGGCTGCGCTCGCGCCGGCGCCTGCGGTGCCGCCCGCGCCGACGTCGTACCCGCCGGCGCCCGCCGCGGCCTACGGCACGCCGGGACAGGGCGAGCCTCGGTACGACGACCGTGACCGCTACCGGGACGACCGGTCCCGGGGCGACGACCGGTACCGGGACGAGCGCTACCGCGACGAACGGGACCGTCGCTACGACGGACGGGACGGCTACGGCGCCGGGGACGACCCGCGGTACCGCAAGCGCAGGAAGAAGGAGTCCTGGCTCGAGGACCTCTTCGACTTCTGACGCGTGAACGGCCCCGCGTCCGCCGAAGGCTAGGCTCGGTCCTCGTGCGCGCGTTGCTGAGCAGGTGGGTCGACCCGTTCGTCGTGACCCTGCTCGCGGTGCTCGTGCTCGGGCTGGTGGTGCCCGTCGGCCCCGCCGCCCAGGGCGTCGTCGACGTCGTCGCGGACGTCGCGGTGACCGTGCTCTTCCTGGTCTACGGCATGCGGCTGTCGACGCGCGAGGTATGGGCGGGGCTGCGGAGCTGGCGTCTTCAAGGGGGGATCCTCGCCGCGACCTACGCCGTGTTCCCCGTGCTCGGGCTCGTCGTGGCCTGGGCGGCGGAACCGTTGCTCGGCGACGGCCTGGCGACCGGTCTGCTGTTCCTGGCGCTGCTCCCGTCGACCGTGCAGTCGTCGGTGGCGTTCACGTCGGTCGCGCGCGGCAACGTCGCGGGCGCGATCTGCGGTGCGACGGTGTCGAACGTCGTCGGCATGGTCGTGACGCCGCTGCTCGTGCTGTGGCTCATGACGGACGCGGGCTCGGCCGCCGACGAACCGTCCGGCGGGCTCGGCGGGCTGCGTACCGTCCTGCTGCAGCTCCTGGTCCCGTTCGTCGTCGGCCAGCTCCTCCAGCCGTTCGTCGGGGACTGGATCCGTGCCCGGCGCTGGCTCACGCTCGGCGTCGACCGCGGGACGATCCTCGTCGTCGTCTTCGGTGCGGTCGCCGCGGCGACCTCGGCGGGCGTGTGGGCGAGCGTCTCGGGCTGGTCGATCGTCGGGCTGCTCGTCGTGAGCGCGGTCCTGCTGGCGATCATGCTCGCCGTCACGTGGTGGGGAGGGGCCGCGCTGCGGCTGTCCACCGAGGACCGGATCGCCCTGCTCATGTGCGGGTCCAAGAAGTCGCTCGCGACCGGCCTGCCCATGGCGAGCGTGCTCTTCCCCGTCGCCGTCGCGGGCGTCGTCGCCGTGCCGGTGATCGTCTTCCACCAGCTCCAGCTCGTCGTGTGCGCGGTGCTCGCGCGCCGCCTCGCCCTGCGCGACTGACGATCCGCTGCGAGCCCGGCGGGGCGCGCCCAGCGTCGTGGGACGGCGTACGAGAAGCAGGGCCACGACGCCACGGGCGAGCGCTGGTCCCAGGACGTGACCGAGCACTCCGCTGACGTTCTACGTCAACCGCGCCGGGAAGAGCCTGCCGAAGAGGCAGGTCGACGTGCTCGAACGCGCGAAGGGCGAGCTGGGGAAGGCGTTCGGTCGCGAGTGACCGGTGGGCTCAGGCGCGCGCGGCGACCTGCTCGCGGACCTGGCGCTTGGCACGCGTGAGCATGCCGTTCATGCCGCCGATGCGCAGCGGGCTGACCGCGCGCGTGAGCCCGATGGACATGGGGAAGTCGTCCGGCACGTCGAGCACCTGCTGCGCGGTCAGGCCCGACAGGCCCTGCGCGAGGATCGACGCGAACCCGCGCGTGGTGGGCGCCTCGGCGGGTGCCGTCGCGTAGAAGTGGACGACGCCCTCGCCGTCCACCTCCGCGAACGCGCGCACGGGCGACTGGCACTCCTCGATGCGCTCGAGCATGCCCGGCGCGCTCGCGTAGCGCTCCGGAAGCTCGGGCAGCTCGTTGGCGAACTCGAGCAGGAGCTGGAGGCGCTCGCGCTCCGGCAGCGCGAGGAAGTCCTCGCGGATCTCCGCGAGCGTCGCGGGCAGGTTCGACGAGGCGTCGGAGGGGGAGCTCATGGTCTCGATCCTCGCACCGGCGCGGCTCGCGTGGGGAGCCGGTCCCACGGTGCGGAACACCGAGGGAGCCCGGCACGCCGACGGCGCGCGGCCCGGTCCCCGTGCGGGAGACCCGACCGCGCGCCGTCGGGCACGCGAGGTACGACGAGCGGTGCGTCAGTTCAGCGACGCCGGGACCTCGCCGGCCTCCTCGCCCTTGACGATCGGCACGCGCACGGCATTGCCCCACTCGGTCCACGAGCCGTCGTAGTTGCGCACCTTGTCGAAGCCGAGCAGGTACGTCAGCGCGAACCACGTGTGGCTCGAGCGCTCGCCGATGCGGCAGTACGTGACGACCTCGTCGTCGGAGCCGAGGCCGAGGCCGCCGTCCTGGTAGATCGCCTCGAGCTGCTCGCGCGACTTGTAGGTGCCGTCCTCCGCGACCGCGGTCGCCCAGGGGACGTTGCGCGCCGTCGGGATGTGGCCGCCGCGCAGCACGCCCTCCTCCGGGTAGTCCGGGATGTGCAGGCGCTCGCCCGTGTACTCCTGCGGGGAGCGGATGTCGACGAGCGGGCCGTTCCCGATGTGCGCGAGGACGTCCTCCTTGAAGGCGCGGATCGTCACGTCGTCACGCTCGACGACCGGGTACTCGACGGCGTCCGGCTCGGGGACGTCGGTCGTGGTCTCGCGGCCCTCGGCGATCCACTTGCCGCGACCGCCGTCGAGCAGGCGCACGTCCTCGTGGCCGAAGAGCGTGAAGACCCACGCGGCGTACGCGGCCCACCAGTTGTTCTTGTCGCCGTAGACGACGATCGTCGTGTCGCGCGCGATGCCCTTGCTGCCGAACAGCTGGGCGAAGCCCTTCCAGGCCGCGATCGACAGCAGGCCCCAGTAGAACGGCAGGAACAGGGCGTAGGGCGCGAGGTTGTCGTCACCGCGCCGGACCGCCGCCGCCAGTCCGAGGTACATGAAGACGAAGTTGCCGAGGAACAGCTGGGCCGCGGCCAGGTAATAGACCCATCCCGGGAACAGGTCCTGGATGAACCCTGCCTGGGAAAGGGCGAAGATCGTGGTCAGGAGCCAGAACAGCGGGTTGATCAGGAAGATGAACGTGCCGCCGATCAGCAGCTGGAACGACATGAATCCCTTGAACCCGACGTTCTTGAGGAGCCGTGGCGGGTTCCGCATGTAGACCAGCCAGGTCTGGATGTAGCCCTTGATCCAGCGAGACCGTTGGCGGACCCAGTTGCCGATCGCGGTGTTGGCCTCTTCGTACGTGGTCGAGTCCATCATCGTGGTCCGGTAACCGGCCTGGTGGAGCCGGACGCCGAGATCGGCGTCTTCGGTCACGTTGTACGGGTCCCAGCCCCCGACCTCGACCAGCTCTTCGAGCTTGATGTGGTTCGAGGTGCCGCCCAGCGGAATCGGATCCTTCCGGGCGTCGAGACCGGGGAGAACCAGGTCGAAGAGCATCGAGTACTCGATCGAGAACCAGCGGGTGAGCATGTTCGTGCGCTGGTTGAAGAAGTTGAGCTTGGCCTGGATGCAGACGATCGAGGGGTCGATGTTCTCGAACATCAGCACGGCCTTCTTCAGCTGGTGCGGGTCCGGGCGATCCTCGGCGTCGTAGATGACGAGATAGTCGCCGCTGGCGAGGGAGAGGCCCACGTTGCAGGCTCGCGGCTTGGTCTG
>CAZFUQ010000014.1:7081-34550 GCA_964521905.1 uncultured Cellulosimicrobium sp. | reverse complement strand
CGGGTCGCAGCGGTTCCTGCAGCGGCTGTGGCGCAACATCGTCTCGGAGGAGACCGGGGAGCTGACGGTCACCGACGAGCCCGCCGACACCGCGACCCTGCGCGCCGTGCACCGCGCGATCGCCGACGTGCGCGTCGAGATGGAGCACATGCGCCCCAACACGGCGATCGCCAAGCTCATCACGCTGAACAACCACCTCACGGCGCTCGACCGCGTGCCGCGCGAGGCCGTCGAGCCGCTCGTGCTCATGACGGCCCCGGTCGCCCCGCACATCGCGGAGGAGCTGTGGCAGCGCCTCGGGCACGAGCGCTCGCTCGCGCACGAGCCCTTCCCGACGGCGGACGAGCAGTACCTCGTCGAGGACACCGTGACGTGCATCGTGCAGGTCAAGGGCAAGGTCCGCGGCCGCCTGGAGGTTCCTCCCTCGATCTCCGAGGAGGACCTCACGGCCGCCGCCCTCGCCGAGCCGAACGTCGTGCGGGCCATCGACGGCGCCGAGGTCCGCAAGGTCGTCGTCCGCGCCCCGAAGCTGGTCAACATCGTCGTCTGAGAGCCCTGTGGGCCGGCCCAGCCGGCCCACAGGCCGTTCCCGGCGAACTCCCGGTGAACGGTCCACAGGTCTGATCGTCACCTCCTGGCCGCAGACAGTTCGTCGGGGCACGCTTCACTGAGCGCGGCCCCGGCTCGTGCGGGGCATCCTCATGCCCTCGACACGGAAGACGGTCATGACTGCGCTCCCTGGAAGCACGACGTCACCGCGACGTGACGTCCCCCGGCGCCGGGCGGGTTCCCGCGCGCTGGCCACCCTCGCCGTCGGCGCCCTCGCCGGCACGCTGGCGGTCCCGCTCGCGACACCCGCCGCGGCGGTCGACCTCGAGCTGTCCGGCGACGGCTCGTCGCGCGACCCCTACCAGATCGCCACGCCGCAGGACCTGCTCGCCGTCGCCGACGCGGTCAACTCCGCACCGGGGCAGTACGCGGGGGCGAGCTACGCGCTCACCGCGGACATCGACCTCGGCGGGGCGACGTTCCCCGGGCTGGACACGTTCTCCGGCGTCCTCGAGGGCGCCGGCCACACCGTGCGCGACGTCGTGTACGGGCTCAGCACCGACGACGCCGCGAGCTCGTCCGACTCCCGGGCGCTGGTGCGCACCCTCACGGGCACGGTGCGCAACCTCACGCTCGACGGCGTCAGCGCCGACAACGGGCAGGACACGGGGTACGTGGCCGGCGTCGCGGTGAAGGCGAACGGCGCGACCATCACCGGGACCTCGGTGCTCGGCGCGGAGCTCGTGGCACGCGGCGCCGAGAAGGCGGGCGGGCTCGTCGGCGAGGCCGACGGCGGCACGATCACCGACAACCGCGTCCAGGCGACGATCGTCGCGAACGAGATGCCGGGCGGCGTCGCGGCCTACACGAAGAACGCGACGACGATCGCGCGCAACCTCGTCGACGCCGACCTGACGATGCTCACCGGCGGCGGCGCGGCCGGGACGCGGGGCAACGACGCGGGACTCGTCGTCGCCTACCCCGGGACCCCGAACCAGGGCCGGTACACCGGCAACGTGGCCCTCGGCGGCTCGATCACCGCCGAGGGGAAGGTCGACGGCTTCCTCGGCCGCATCGTCGGCTACACCGCCTACGACGGCTGGACCGCGACGGACAACCTCGCGAACGCCACGATCACGGTCTCGGGGGCGACCGTGACCGGGCCCGGCACCAAGAACCAGCACGGCACCGACGCGACCGCGGAGCAGCTCGCGCAGCAGGCGACGTACGAGGGCCTCGGCTGGGACTTCTCGACGGCGTGGCGGTTCGACGACGAGCTGGGGCACCCCGTGCCGAGCTACTCGTCCACCCTGTTCGGCGCGGGCACGCAGGAGTCGCCGTACGAGATCGCGACCGAGGACGACCTCGAGCACCTCGCCGCACGGCTCAACGCCGGCGACGCGCGGTACGCGGGCGCCAAGGTCTTCCGGCTCGTCGGCGACCTCGACCTCACCGGGCGGGACCCGTTCGTCGGCATCGACCTCTTCGAGGGCGTGCTCGACGGTGCCGGGCACACGATCACCGGTCTGCGCTACGGGGCGAGCGACGCCGGCAACCGCCGCGGGCTCGTGCGCGAGGCGCGCGGCGCGACGGTCCGCGACCTCACCCTCGCCGACGTCGGCGTGGACGTCGCCGACGCCGCCCACGGGGACTGGTCGGCGGGCGTCGCGGTCGTCGCGACGGACACGACGTTCGACGGCGTCACGGTCCGCGACGCGTCCCTCGTCGTGCCCGGCGCGGAGAAGGTCGCGGGGATCGCGGCCGAGCTCCGCGGCGCGTCCGTCGTGCGGAACTCGTGGGTCGACGGGCAGGTCACGGCCGGCTGGATGCCCGCGGGCGTCACGTCGTACGCAGCCGACACGGCCGTCGTCGCGCGCAACCTCGTGTCCGCCGAGCTGACCACGGTGCAGGCGGGCGGGATGCGCGGCGTGGACGCCGGCCTCCTCGTCGCCTACCCCGGTCGCGGCAACAAGGTCACCCTCGAGGAGAACGTCGCGCTGGACGGCGAGATCGGCTACGAGGGCACGACGGCCGGGTTCGCCGGCCGCGTGCTGGGCTACGTCGCCGACGGCTACGGACTCTCGGCCCTCGAGGACAACCTCGCGAACGAGGAGATCACCGTCGCGGGGCAGCGCGTGACGGGTCGCGCGGACGACCAGAACGGTGCCGACACCACCGCGGCCGCCCTCGCGCTCCAGGAGACCTACGAGCAGGTCGGCTGGGACTTCGCCACCGACTGGACGTTCGACGAGGCGCTCGGGCACCCGGTGCCCAAGTACGTCGCCGACGACGAGGCGCCCAACCGCGTGACGGTGACCGTGCACGGCGACACGACGAGCCGACGCGGGTTCACCTGGTACTCGACGCTCGCCGAGGCGCCGGTCGTGCGCCTGAGCACCGACCGCGCGTTCCCCGAGGGAGCCAGCACGGTCGACGTCGCGGCGACGGTCGGCGCGAGCACGAACACCGGCGAGCCCTTCCACCAGGCGGTCGCGACCGACCTGCAGCCCGGCACCCGCTACTACTACCGGGTCGGCGACGCCGACGCGCAGGTGTGGAGCGCCACCGGCACGTTCGTGACGGCCGACGGCGAGGGCGACTTCACGTTCGTCAGCCTCACCGACACCCAGTCGCAGAACGTCGACGAGGCCGCGCTGTCCGCCGCGACGCTCGAGAAGGCGCTCGCGACCGTCCCCGAGGCGGAGCTCGTGATCCACGGTGGCGACGTCGTCGAGCGCGGAGACCGCGAGCAGGACTGGGCGGACCTGCTCGACGCGTCGCGCCGGAGCCTGATGTCCACGACCATCGCGCCCGCCGCCGGGAACCACGACCAGGCGACGCGCTCGTTCGTCGACCACTTCGCGCTCGAGGCCCCGGGAGACCAGGACACGTCGACGGGCGCGTACTACTCGTTCGACCAGGGCTCCGCGCACGTCGCGGTGCTCAACACCAACGAGGACGGCGCCCAGGCGGTGAGCGACGCGCAGATCGCGTGGCTGCGCGAGGACGTCACCCGGGCGCGGGCCGCCGGCGCGCGCTGGATCATCCTCTCGATGCACAAGGGCCCGTACACGACCGCGAACCACACGGGCGACGGCGACGTCGTCGGGATGCGCGAGGCCCTCGTGCCCGTGATCGACGAGCTGGACGTCGACCTCGTCCTGCAGGGTCACGACCACGTCATGGTGCGCTCGAAGGTGCTCGTCTCCGACCCCGAGGGCGTCGCGGGGGCGCGCGCCGTCGAGACCACGAAGATCACCGAGCTCCGCGCCGGCAAGCGCGCCGAGTACATGGTCGACCCCGAGGGCACGCTCTTCTTCCTGCCCAACACGGCCGGCGCCAAGCACTACCGCCAGACGACGTCCGTGCCCGGCCTCGACCTCGAGGCGTACCTGAACCTGTTCGACCGCACGGGCGAGCAGAGCACGGAGAACTTCGCCGCGATCCGCTCCGAGGGCGACCGCCTGACGGTGGACGTCTACGACATCCGCGACCAGGGCGCGCCGCGCCTGTTCGAGTCGTTCGGCATCGACCGGGAGATCTCGCCCGTGACGGCCGCCGTCGCCGCGCTGCCCGCCGTCGAGGACCTCACGGTCGACGACGCGGCGGACGTCGCCGCGGTCCGCGCCGACGCCGACGCCCTGACGAGCGCCCAGCAGGGCGCGGTCACGAACCTCGACGAGCTGGAGGCGCGCGAGCAGCGCCTGCGCGAGCTCGCGGGCCTCGTCTCGACCGACGGCTCCGTCGTCGCGTGGGCGAAGCCGGACGCGCTCTCGCGCCAGACCGTGACCGTCGACAACGACACCCGCACGGACATGACCGGCGTCCCGGTGCGCGTGCGGGTCGAGACCCCCGACGTCGACGCCTCGACCCTCGCGGTGCACTCCGCCGACGGCCGGCGCGTCCCGCACGAGGTGGAGACCTGGCAGCCCGGCGGCACGTCCGTGCTGTGGGTGCGCGTCCCGCGGGTGGCCGCGACGTCGTCGACCACGCTGTGGGTCTACCTCGGTGGCGAGGCCGTCGAGAACGACCCGACCGCGGTGTGGGGCGAGGACTACGAGCTCGTCGAGCACATGGCGGGCGACACCGCCGCGGGCGACGCGCGCACGGACTCGACCGGCGCGCGGCGGGGGACCGTCGTCGGCGGCGACCTGGCCGCGAGCGTCGGGCAGGACGGCGTCGGCGCCACGACGATGGGCGGCGCACGTCTGGAGTACGGGGGCGACGTCGGGGGCGACCAGGACCGCATCTCGATCAGCTCGGTCTACTCGCTCACGCCGGACCAGCTCGGTGCGCTGGGTGGCAACAGCCCGATCGTGGCGAAGGAGAGCCGCGACGGCACGGGGCGCACGACCCTGTGGCAGGGCGTCGTCACGGACGGCGCGCGCCTGGGCACGCGCCTGGCGGGCAACAGCTACGAGTTCGGGAACGTCGACCTGGGCGGGCGGTACGACCTGCCCGTGGACGGCGCGCCGCACCTGGTGACGCAGACCTACGACGGCATGACGTACGCGGTGTACGTCGACGGTCGCGAGGTGCACAGCCAGATGGTGGAGTACCGCACGACGTTCGGCGACCTCACGGTCCCGACCACGATCGGCGACTACACGACCGAGGACGGATCCCTCGCGTCCCCGTTCACCGGGGTGCTCGACGAGGTCCAGATCGCCGGGGTCGCGTTCTCCCCGGACGCCGAGCAGTTCCGGTACGCGACGCTGCTGGGTGACGCGGTCCGCGTCGGCGAGCGCGTGGCGCGCGACGACGACGGCGTGCTCCTCGTGGTCGGCACCCCGCGCTCCGGCGCGGACGTCGCCGCCGGCCTCGTCGAGGTCACCGGCACCCTGAGCCACCGCGGCGAGCTCGTCGCCACGGTCGGTGACGGGTCCGGGAGCGACGAGGTCCTGACGACGACGGTCGACGCCGGCGCGTTCGCCGTCGACGTCCCCGTGGACGCGCCGGGCGAGCAGACGCTGCACCTCGCGGTCACGACCGCGGACAACGGGACCGCCCGCGTCGACCTGCCCGTGCAGGTGTCCGACGAGGTGGCGCCGAGCGCGCCGCACGTGTCCGACGACGCCGCCACGGCCGAGGGGTCGCGCGTCACGCTCACCGCGACGCCGCGCACCGACAGCCGCGAGCAGGTCGAGGTCCGGTTCTCCGCGAACCGTTCCGTCGCCCTGACGGCGGAGAACACGGTCGTGCGGGCCGGCACCACGACGGACCGCGTGCCCACGGGGCTCGCCCCGACGAGCGGCGAGGTGGTCGAGGGGCTGACCCCCACGACCGTCGGGGAGGACGCCAACCCGTTCCAGGTCTACGAGATCTCGCTCGACCCGGAGCAGGCCGCGCAGGACGAGCTGCACCTGACGTGGCAGGGCACCGGCGACGACCGGCGCGTCTCGGCATGGGTCTACGACCACGCGGAGCAGCGCTGGCGGCTCAAGGACTCCGCGGCGGACGCCGACGGCGGTCCCGTCGCGCTGGACGTCACGGCGCTCGCGTCCGAGGGCGCGGTGCAGGACGGCGTCCTGCACCTGCTCGTGTGGCGCGGCCTGACCGAGGAGCCGACCGGCGTCGAGCGGGACTACACCGCGCAGCCGGACGCGGCGGACTTCGACTGGGGGTTCGACCACGTGCCGGACACCCAGCTGTACGCCCAGGCCACGCCGGAGCAGATGGTCGACCAGTTCCGGTACGTCGCGGACGTCGCGGACGAGCGCAAGACCGCGCTCGTGATCCAGTCGGGCGACCTCGTCAACCGGGAGTACCTGTCGCAGGAGTACCAGTGGGTCGCGGCCGAGGAGGCGGTCCGTCAGATCGAGGACGCGGACCTGCCGTTCATGGTCAGCTGGGGCAACCACGACTACTCGGAGGCCCGCAACGGACGGGTGATGCTGCCGAAGTACTACCCCATGTCGCGGTTCGAGGCGTCGCTCGAGGGCTCGCCCTTCACGTTCGGCGGCAGCCAGGACATCGACAACTACTACTACACGGGCGAGATCGCGGGGGCGCGGCTCCTCGTGCTCACCGTCGGGTTCTTCTCCGCCGACCAGGCGGGCGACGCCGGTCTGGCCTGGGCGCGCGACGTCATCGCCGCGCACCCGGACCACACGGTGATCCTCGCGACGCACCAGTCGGTCGACACCGGTGCGAACCGGTGGGCGAACTCGAACGTCATGAGCCGGCTCGTCGAGCCGTTCGACAACGTGCGCCTCGTGCTCGGCGGCCACATCGCGGGGACGGGGGTCGCGAGCCTGACCCGCGCCTCCGGGGCACCCGTGTACGGCATCCTCACCGACTACCAGTCGCGTGTGCACGGCGGCCAGGAGTACCTCAAGCACCTGAGCGTCGACGCGGAGAACGGGCTGCTGTACGTCAACACGTGGTCGCCGATGCTCCGGACCGCCGAGTCCGACCGGCACTGGCACAACGACCTCACGCCGGGGACGGTCGCCGGGATGCACGGCGCGGACACGGAGAACTACGTGCTCGAGCTCGACCTCGGCGGGTCCACGACGCGTACGCTCGCGACGTCGGGGCTCACGCTCGCGGCGGGGGCGCCCGAGCAGGTCGGGGAGGTCGCGACGGCCGTCGGGCAGGAGCCGGTGAGCGTCGTGCTCGACGCCGAGCCGGACGTCGCGTACGAGTGGTTCGCCGAGCTGACCGACGCGGCCGGCAACACGACCCGCAGCCGGACGGCGACGTTCGTCCTCCGGACGGAGCAGCCCGCGCTGCCGCTCGACGTCACCGTGCAGCCCCGCTGCCTCGCCGGGAAGGCCTACCTCGCCGTCCGGGCGACGAACACGGGTGGGTCGCCCGTGGACGTGACGCTGTCCACGCCGTTCGGGGAGAGGTCGGTGCCGCAGGTCGAGCCGGGCGCGAGCGCCTACCAGTCGTTCGCGACACGCTCGACCGGCCTGCTCGACGGCCGGGCGACGGTCAAGGCGACAGGTACCCGAGACGGGGACCAGGTGACGATCACGCACGACGTCCCCTACCCCGCACACTCCTGCCCCTGACCTGCCCCCCACCCCGCTGAGTGCATGAAATAGTCGCGGTCGAGCCCCTCGATCGCGACTATTTCATGCACTCACGGGGCGGGTGGGTGCCCGACGGCGGTCCCTCGCCGCGCGGACGCGGCGCACCAGGCGCTCGGGGTAGCGGATCACGTCGTCGGCCGTCGCCGTGATGATGATCCATCCGGCTTCCTCGAGGCGCTGACGCCTCTCGACGTCGCGCCGCCAGGTCGCCGGGTCGGTCCGGTGGACGTCACCGTCGTACTCGATCGCGATGCGCAGCTCCGGGTAGGACAGGTCGGGGAGGGCGAGGAACCGGCCGGACCCGTCGTGCGCGGGGAGGTTCACCTGCGGGCACGGCAGCCCCGCCCAGACGAGGAGCAGCCGCGTCCGGGTCTCCATGCTCGAGTCGGTCCCGGGTCGGACCAGGCCGATCGTCTCCCGGCACCGCACGACGCCGCGCATCTTGTGCGTCGCGTCCAGGAGCCGCCGGAGCTCTCGCACGGTCGTGGCAGGGTCCTTCCGCCGGGTCATGGAGTCGGCGAGCACGACGACGTCGTCCGGCGGGAGCGCCTGGGCGAGGTGCAGCCAGGTCTGGGCCGCAGAGGTGACCGGGAGCCCGTGCGCGGTCGTCGTGGCCAGCGCACGCTGGCCGCAGAAGTGCGAGACGACGTTCGCCCGCTGCGGCCTCAGGTCGCGTCGCGGCGCCACGACGTGGATCCGATCGTCGTCGGCGAGCCGCCAGGGCACCTCGACCCCGAGCAGCCGGAGCGCTGTGACGTGGCTGAACGCCGCGCCGTCGGGCAGGACCATGGCCGCAGCCCTGCACACGTCGAGGACGGACACGAGGCTCCCGCGCGGGACCCGCACGCCGGCGAACGGTGCCTCGAGCGACGGGCTGCGCAGCGACGCGGGCGTCATGCCGAAGGTCTGCGCCGTGCGCGTGCGGAACGGTGCTGTCGGGCTCTGCGCGGTCACCATGCCGACCGAGGATGCCGCCCGCTGCGGACCAGCGAAACCCCGCCCTCCGACCCTGTGGACAACCACGCCGTGAGTGCATGAAATAGTCGCGCTCAGGCCTGTTCGGCGCGACTATTTCATGCACTCAGCGGGTGGGTGGGGTGGGTCAGCGGCGGCGGGTGCCGAAGATGGTGCGGGTGAGCTCGCGGCCGAGCTGGGTGCCGGCGGAGCGGAGGAACGAGTCGAGCGGGCTCGACGACCGGGCCGACCCGCTCGATCCCGACCCCGAGCGGGGTCTCGCCGCGTCCCGCTCGAGCCTGGCGCGCATCTTCTCGAGCTCGGCCTGCTCCTTCTTCGCCGCGCGCTCGGCGTCCTTCGCGGCCTCCTTCGCCGCCTTCTCCTGCGCGACGGCCTCGGCCTGCGCTGCTGACGCCGCCGCCCGGGCGGCCGCCTGCTCCTGCACCCGGACCTGGAGGAGCTCGAACGCCGACTCGTTGTCGACCGGCGTCCCGTAGCGCGCGAACCCCGGCGACGCCGCGACGATCCCGTCGAGCACGGACGCGGGCGCCGGCTCCATCGACGACTGCGGCGCACGGACGCGCGTCCACGCGACCGGTGTCGGCGCGCCCTTCTCCGTGAGCACCGTGACGACCGCCTCCCCGGTCCCGAGCGACTGCAGGAGGCGCTCGAGATCGTAGGGGGACGTCGGGTAGGTGCGCACCGCCGCGCGCAGCGCCGCCGCGTCGTCGGGGGTGAAGGCGCGCAGGGCGTGCTGCACGCGGTTGCCGAGCTGCGCGAGCACGTCCGCGGGCACGTCCTTGGGGCTCTGCGTAACGAAGAACACCCCGACCCCCTTGGACCGCACGAGCCGCACGGTCTGCACGACCTGCTGGAGGAACTCTTTCGACGCGCCCGTGAACAGCAGGTGGGCCTCGTCGAAGAAGAACACGAGCCGAGGCTTCTCGACGTCGCCGACCTCCGGCAGCTCCTGGAACAGGTCGGCGAGCAGCCACATGAGAAACGTGGAGAACAGCGCCGGGCGGTCCTGCACGGCGGGCAGCTCGAGCGCGGAGATCACCCCGCGCCCGTCGGGTGCGGTGCGCAGCAGCTCGGACGTCGCGAACGCCGGCTCGCCGAAGAACACGTCGGCACCCTGCGCCTGCAGCGCGACGATCTCGCGCAGGATGACGCCCGCCGTCGCGCTCGACACCCCGCCGATCCCCTTGAGCTCGGCCTTGCCCTCGTCCGACGTCAGGTAGGCGATCGTCGACTGCAGGTCCTTGAGGTCGAGCAGCGCGAGCCCCTGCACATCCGCCCAGTGGAAGATCAGCCCGAGGCTCGACTCCTGCGTCTCGTTGAGCCCCAGCACCTTCGACAGCAGCAGCGGCCCGAAGTCCGTGACGGTCGTGCGGATCGGCACGCCCGTACCGAGCCCGCCGAGCGAGTAGACCTCGACGGGGAACGTCGTCGCCGCCCACTCCTGCCCGATCGACGCCGTGCGCTCCAGGATCTTCTCGTTCGTCTCGCCGGCGACAGCGAGCCCGGACAGGTCGCCCTTGACGTCCGCGAGGAACACCGGCACGCCTGCGGTGGACAGCCCCTCCGCCATGCCCTGCAGCGTCTTCGTCTTGCCCGTCCCGGTGGCTCCCGCGACGAGCCCGTGCCGGTTGAGCATCCCGAGCGCGAACCCCACCTGGACGTCCGCGCGCGGCGTCGGGTCGCCGCCGGGCTCGCCCTCGAGCAGCGCACCGAGCGCGAGCGTGCCGCCCTTGTACGCGTACCCCGCAGCCACCTCGGCGGCGTAGCCCTCCAGGTCGCTGCCCGACGGCGCAGCCACCGCGGCCGCCGCCTCGGCGGCGTCGAGCACCGCCTGAGCGGCGGCGGCCTTGGCCTCGGCGGCCTCGGCCGCGGCCTGCGCTGCCGCCGCGCGCAGGGCGGCGAGGTCGGACGAGGACGGTGCGGCGTCGTCGGGCATGCTCGGATCGTAGGGGCGGACCCGGACGCGCGCAGCCGGGCCGAGGATGCGTGCGGGCTCGCGCGCGCCGTAGGGTGGGCGCCGCCATGACCGACCACCACGTGCACGTCGTCACCGACTCGACGGCGTCCCTCCCGCCGGGGCACGACCCGCTGTTGCGCGTCGTGCCGCTGCACGTGGTCGTCGACGACGAGTCGTACCTCGAGGGCGTGGGCGTGACCGCGCAGGACGTCGCGGCACACCTGCAGGCCGGTCGTCGGGTGACGACGTCGCAGCCCACGCCCCGCGCGTTCGCCGACGCCTACACGGCCGCCGCGGCCGCCGGCGCGCGCGAGGTCGTGTCCGTCCACCTGTCGGGCGAGCTGTCCGGGACGGTGCACGTCGCGGCCCTCGCGGCGGCCGACTCGCCGGTGCCCGTGCGGGTGGTCGACTCCCGGACGGTCGCGATGGGCCTGGGCTTCGCGGCGCAGGCCGCGGCCCGGGCCGCGGCCGACGGCGCGCCCGCCGACGCCGTCGCCCGCCGCGCGATCGAGGTCGCCGACGCGAGCCGTGCGATCTTCCTCGTCGACTCCCTCGACCACCTGCGCCGCGGCGGTCGGCTCGGCGCGGCGTCGGCGGCGCTCGGGACGGTGCTGGGCGTGCGGCCGCTGCTGGCCGTGCGCGACGGGCGGATCGACGTCGTCCAGAAGGTCCGGACGCGCGCCGCCGCGGTGGAGCGGATGACCGGGGTCGCCGTGGAGTCGGCCGGCCGCCGGCAGCGGCCCGCGCTCGCCGTCCACCACGTGGGGGCGGACGACGACGCGCACCTCCTCGCCGCCGAGCTCGGGGCACGCACCGGCCTGGAGGTGGTCGTGACGCCGGTCAGCGCGGTGCTCGGGGCGCACGTCGGGCCCGGTGTGCTCGCGGTCGTCGTCGCGGACCTCGTGGACCGTGGTTCCGGCGTGGGCGACCGCGCGTCCTCCGACTGAGCAGCCCGCGCGACGGTCCCGGACCGTGGGGTCGCAGCGCAGCAGGCGCGCAGGTCGTGGCCGTGCACAGGCCCGTGGGGCGCGGTACCCGTCCACAGGTGCTCGGGCCGTCCACACGGGGGACGGGTACCGACGCCTAGCGTCCCCGGCGTGAGCACACCACGGCACGAGCTGCGCCCGCCGGCACGGATCGGACGCGACCGGGAGGACGCCGTCGTCCGGCAGCGGCTGCGCGCCGTCAGCCGGTCCGGACGTCCCGCCCTCGCCTGGCAGCCCGCGACCGGTGCCCTGGCGCGGGTCGACCCGCGGGCGGAGCACCCCGTCGCGGACGACGACGTCCCCTGGCCCGCGGTCCTCGGGCCGCCGGGGACGCCGGGCGCGTGGGGCGACGTCGGCCCGCAGGGCGAGCCCGGTGCGCTCACGAGGGACGACGTCGCAGGCGTGGGGGCCGCGAGCGCACCGGACGGCGAGGCCGGGTGGCTGCCGGCGCGGCCCGGCGACGGCGAGCGCGGTCCCGTGCGAGAGGCTGCAGGGCGACCGGTGCCCGTGGAGGCGACGGGCACGACGGCGGAGAGCACGCCGGGCACGAGCGTCGACGACGCCGTGGGCCGGATGCGGCGGCGCGCCGCGGAGACCGCGGCGAGCGCCTACTCGGCCGCGCACGGCCACCCGACCGCGCACTCCGGGTTCGCCGGCCTCGTCGACGAGGGGCGCCCGCGATGGGCGCTGCGGCCTCGCACCGCCGTCGTGGCGGTCGTCGTCGTGCTCGCGCTCGCCGCGGGCGTCGTGGCGCTGCAGCTTCCGTCCGGCGGGATCGAGCCGGTCGCACAGGTCGGCGGCGAGGCCCCGGGCTCTCCGCAGGCCGTGGTCGGCGACGACGGTGCGGGCGCCGACCCGGGCGGTGCGAGCACGGCGTCCGGCGCGGTGGCCGACGACCCGGCGGCCGCCGAGGGGACGGCGGGCGTCGTCGTGCACGTCGTGGGCCAGGTGGCGGCACCCGGGCTCGTGACGGTCCCCGCCGACGCACGCGTCGCCGACGCGCTCGACGCCGCGGGCGGGGCGACTCCCGAGGCGGACCTCGCGGGGCTCAACCTCGCGCGGACCGTGACGGACGGGGAGCAGATCGTCGTGCCGCGCCCCGGCGAGGCGGTGCCCGCGCCCGACGCGGGCGGTCCGGCGGCGGCGTCGGGCGCGGGAGCGGCGGCGGACGGTGTCGTGGACCTCAACTCCGCCGACGCCGCGGCGCTCGACGCGCTGCCCGGGATCGGCCCCGTCCTGGCCGAGCGCATCGTCGCCTGGCGCGAGGAGAACGGACCGTTCACGTCGGTCGACGAGCTCGGCGAGGTGAGCGGGATCGGCCCGGCCGTGCTGGCCGACGTGCGCGACCTCGTCCGCGTGTGACCGACCTGCGGCTCGTCCCGGCGGCGCTCGCCGCCTGGGTGACGGCGTTCCTCGCGGTGGGCTCCTCGGCCGACGTGGTGCTGGACGGCGCCGTGCTCGGCGTCGTGGCGCTCGCGGTCGTGCTCGGGGCCGCGGCCGTCTCCCGGCCCCTGTCCCGCCTCCTCCGGTCACCGGGCCGGACCGAGGCAGGGCGGACCGGCACCACGCGGACCGACGGCGAGCGGACCGTGCCGGCACCCGCCCCGGTCGTGCGGTGCGCGGGGCAGGTCGTGGTCGTCCTCGCGTGCGTCGCCGCGGTGCTGGCGTCGGCGGGTGGGCAGCTCGCGGCCCGCGCCGGGTCGGGGCTGGCGGACCTCGCCGCCCGGGGCGCGACGGTGACCGTCACGGCGACCGTGCGTTCCGCCGTCGAGCCGCGGACGAACCCGTGGACCGGAGCACCGGACCGGCACGAGGTGCGGGTCGCGCTCGACGGGATCACGTCGCGGGGCGTGGCGACGACGGCGACCGGGCCGCTCGTCGTCACCGGGCCGGGCGCCGCGCAGGACGAGGGCTGGGACGACCTCGCGTACGGCGCGACGATCGTCGCGACGGGGCGCCTGGACGTCCAGGGCGACCGGACGATCCTGCGCACGGACGGGCTGCCGCGCGTCGTCGTGCCGCCGGGAGCGTTCCTGCGCGCCGTGCACGCGATGCGCCACGGGCTGCTCGACGCGACCGACGGGCTGAGCCCGCAGGCGCGCGGGCTGGTGCCCGGCGTGGCGGTGGGGGACACCTCGCGTCTCGACCCGGCGCTCGACCAGGACATGCGCACGACGTCGCTCACGCACGTCACGGCCGTCTCGGGCGGGCACTTCGCGATCGTCGTGGCGTGCGTCGCGGCGCTGTGCGTCGCCGCGCGCGCCCCGCGCCGGCTGCGCGTGGTCGTCACCGCGAGCGCGATGGTGGGGTTCGTGCTGCTCGTCCATCCCGAGCCGAGCGTGCTGAGGGCCGCCGCGATGGGGGCGGTCGGGGTGGTCGGTATCGCCCTGGGGCGGCCGTCGCGCGCCGTCGCCGCGCTCGGTGCGGGGACGGTCGTGCTGCTGGTGCTCGACCCGTGGCTCGCCCGCTCGTACGGCTTCGTCCTGTCCGTGGCGGCGACCGCGGGCCTCGCGCTCCTCACGACGCCGATCGCGCGGCGCCTCGCGCCGTGGTGCGGTCGCGCGGTCGCGCACGTCGTCGCCGTCCCGGTCGCGGCGCAGGTCGCGTGCGCCCCGGTCCTCGTCCTGCTCGACCCGAGCGTGAGCACGTGGTCGGTCCCGGCGAACCTCGTCGCGGCCCCCGCGCTGGGCCCGGCGACGGTCCTCGGCGTCCTGGCGACCCTCGTCGCGCCGTGGTGGCCCGCGGCGGCGACCGCGCTGGGGTGGTCGGCAGGCCTGTTCACGGGCTGGATCGCGGGCGTCGCGCGGGTGTTCGCCGGGCTCCCCGGAGCGCGGCTGCCGTGGCTCGGCGGTGTGGGCGGGCTCGTCCTCCTCGCCGTGCTCACGGTGCTGGTGCTCGCCGTCGTGGGGCGGTCGCGCGCCCTGCGCGCGGCGGGCGAACGTCGTGAGGCCCGCCGTGCCACGTCGGCGCCCTGGCGTGAGCGCGCCGTGCGGGCGACGCGGGCACGGGTGCGCCGGGTCCGTGGCGGCGGTGGCGGGACGCTCGGGCGCCCACGACGGCGCCGTGGCCCGGGGGAGGCCGTGACCGTCGTCCTCGCGGTCGCGGTGCTGGTGCTCGTCGTCGTCCTCGTACGCCCGCTCGTCGTGGCGCGCGGGTCGGTGCCGTCGGACTGGGCCGTCGCGGCGTGCGACGTCGGGCAGGGCGACGCGCTCGTCCTGCGGTCCGGCCCGCGGTCCGCCGTGGTCGTCGACGTCGGTCCGGCCGGTGACGCCGCCGACCGGTGCCTCGACGACCTCGGCGTGGAGCGGGTCGAGCTCCTCGTGCTCACCCACTTCCACGCCGACCACGTCGGCGGGCTCGACGCGGTGCTGCGCGGGCGGTCCGTGGACCGGGCCCTCGTGACGGGGACGGCTGATCCTGCGGCGCAGGCCGACCGCACGCTCGGCACGCTGGACGCGGCCGGGGTGCCGGTCCAGGTGGCGCGCGCCGGAGACGTCGGGACGCAGGGCACGGCGCGGTGGGAGGTGCTCCAGGCGGGGCCCCCGACCGGTGGCGAGGCGGTGGTCGACGGCGGCGCGAACGACGCGAGCATCGCGCTCCTCGCCCACGTCGCGGGGATCGACGTCGTCGCGCTCGGCGACCTCGAGGACGCCGGGCAGAGCGCGCTCGCCCGGACGCTCGCGCAGCGCGGCCTGGGGGAGGTGGACGTCGTGAAGGTCGCGCACCACGGCTCGGCGACGCAGTCCGACCGGTTGGCCGAGCTCCTCTCCCCGGCGGTCGCGCTCGTCAGCTCGGGAGAGAACACGTACGGGCACCCGACGGACCGGGCGCTCGACCTCTACGAGAGCGTCGGTGCCAGCGTGCTGCGCACCGACACCTGCGGCACGTTCGCGCTCGTCGTGCGCGACGGCGTGCTCGCGGCCTCCGGGTGCGGCTGAACCTCGGGCTCCCGCGTCGCGGGCGACCTCCTCGTCGCCGCGGCCCGGGTGGTGGGCGGCCCGGGTGGTGGGCGGGTCGTGGCAGGCTGGTCCCATGCCCGCGCCGACCCGTACCGCACGCCCCTCAGCCGGACCCTCGCTCCCGTGGGACGACGTGCAGATCGCCCCGGTCGTGCTCGTGCAGGGACCGGAGTCGCTCCTCGCGGAGCGTGCGGTGGACGGCCTCGTGGCTCTCGCGCGCGAGCGCGACCCGGAGGTCGAGAAGGTCACGATCGAGGCGGCGACGTACCAGCCGGGCATGCTCACGGTCGCCGCCAGCCCGTCGCTGTTCGGCGAGGCGAAGGTCGTCGTGGTCGAGGGAGCGGAGTCCGCGACGGACGCCCTCGTCGCGGACGTGGTCGACTACGTGGCCGTCGCGGACCCGGAGACGACGGTCGTCGTCGTGCACGGGGGCGGTGTGCGGGGCAAGCGGATGCTCGACGCGATCAAGGCGAGCGGGGCACCCGTCGTCGCGGCCGACGCGATCAAGAAGGACTCCGACAAGACCGCGTTCGTCACGGCGGAGTTCCGCCGGGCGCGGCGCCGGATCGACGGGTCGGGCGTCCGCGCGCTCGTCGAGGCTCTCGGCAACGACCTGCGCGAGCTGGCGTCGGCGTGCAGCCAGCTCCTCACGGACACGGACGGCACCGTGACCGAGGCGGTCGTGGGTCGCTACTACGGCGGCCGGGTCGAGGCGACGGGATTCCGCGTCGCCGACGCCGCGGTGGCCGGGAACGCGGGCGAGGCGGTCGCCCTCCTGCGGCACGCGCTCGCGACCGGCGCGGACCCGGTGCCGCTCGTCGCGGCCCTCGCGATGAAGCTGCGCGCGCTCGCGAAGGTCGGGGCGATGCGTGGGCGGGGCGGAGTGTCGGCGAAGGACCTGGGCCTCGCGCCGTGGCAGGTCGACCGCGCGCGCAAGGAGCTCGCCGGCTGGACCCCCGAGGGGCTCGCGACGGCGATCAGCGCCGTCGCGCAGGCCGACGCGGAGGTCAAGGGCGCGGGCCGCGACCCCGTCTTCGCGGTCGAGCGGGCGGTCCTCACGATCGCCCGCGCCCACGGCCGCTGACCAGGCTCGACCTCGGCGGACCGGGGCTCTTCCTCGGCAGGCCGGGGACGTCTCCGGACAGGTGGTCGCCGGCTCGCACGTCCGGCCGGGGGCGCAGGTGCCGGCACGCACGAGGGGCGCCGACCCGTGCGGGTCGGCGCCCCTCGTGGGAAGCCTGTGCGGTCGTCGCGCCGTTCAGCGCGTCACGACGACCGGGGTGAGCCGTACGCTCAGAGCGCGTCGACGGCCTTCGCGATGGCCGACTTGCGGTTCGCGGCCTGGTTCGCGTGGATGACGCCCTTCGAGACCGCCTTGTCGAGCTTGCGCGTCGCCGCCTGGAGCGCGGTGGTCGCCGCGTCCTTGTCGCCCGCGGCGACGGCCTCGCGCACGCGGCGCACGTACGTCTTGAGCTCGGACTTGACCGCCTTGTTGCGCAGGCGAGCCTTCTCGTTCGTGCGGATGCGCTTGATCTGGGACTTGATGTTGGCCACGTGTGGACTTTCTGGTGTGTTCGCCGAAGCGAGCGGATAGGTCGTAGAGGGCGGCTCCAGCTCCGGGACTGGGGTGGGGAACCCGTGGAGAGGTGCTGGGGCTGTGCCCGCCGACCTGGGCGGACACGCGACCATCAAGACTACCAGCCGGTCCCGTCAGAACTCCAATCGGCGGCGACGGCGCGGGGAGCGGGGGTCCTACCCTCCGTCGGGTCAGCGGTGCTTCGAGATCCCCTGCACGACGCGGTCGAACACGGCGCGCCCCATGACGGCCCCCTCGCGCCGTACGGCGCCCGGGTCGACGCGGACCACGCGGTCGAGGCGGACCTCGCTGTCACGGCCCTGCGCGTCCCAGGGACCCGACCCGATGTCGAGCCAGTACCGACCCCAGCGTGCCTCGTCCGCCGACTCGCGCGAGTGGTCCTTGCTCGTGAGCATGACACCCAGCAACCACGCCCCGTCCGTGCCGACGAGCAGCACGGGCCGGTCCTTGCCCTGCGAGAAGTCCTCCTCGAACGGCACCCAGGTCCAGACGATCTCGCCCGGGTCCGGGTCACCGTCGAGCTCGGGCGCGTACTCGGCGCGCACGGCGCCCACGTAGTCACCGGGGTAGGCCCCGCCGGGGGGCGGCACGTCCGCCCGGCTCGCCTGCGCCGGCGGGCGGGTCCGTGCCGACGGCTTCGCCGCCCCGTCCGGTGCCGCCCTGCCGGGTGTCGTCGACCGGGGCTGAGTCGCCGGGCCGGGGCGCGGCCCCGGTCGCGGGCTCGGGGTGCTGCCCGACGTCGTCCGCTCGCGTCCCGGCGCGCGCGTCGCCGCGGTCCCGCCGCGCCCGCCCGACGAGCGTGTGAGCTCCTTGACCATCGCGCGCGCCGCGTCGCCGAGCAGTCCTAGCCATCGATTCCTCGCCACGCGGGCAATCTACCCAAAGCCGCCCGCCACCCGGGTCCCGGTCCAGTGCCGCCCGGGATGCCGCCCGGGGTGCCGCTCGGGGTGCCGGTGCGCGGCGCCGGCCGTGTTACCCCGCGGACACACGCCCGTGACGCCCCGGCCCCCGGGGCGCCCTAGCGTGCCCGCATGGCGGACCTGTTCGACGACTACCCGGTCTCGCGGGCCTGGGACGAGATGCTCGACCGCGACGGCTCGCTGCGTCCACGCTACGAGCGCGTGCACGCGACGATGACCCGGCTCACCGCGGGCGAGGTCGCCGCGCGCGCCGACGCGCTGGCCCGCGCCTACCTCGCGCAGGGCGTGACGTTCGACTTCGCGGGGGAGGAGCGCCCGTTCCCGCTCGACGTCGTGCCGCGCGTCGTCGAGCCGGACGAGTGGGACACCGTGACGGCGGGGGTCGCGCAGCGCGTGCGGGCGCTGGAGGCGTTCCTCGCCGACGTGTACGGGCCGCAGCGCGCGGTCGCCGACGGCGTGGTCCCCCAGCGGCTCGTGCTGTCGTCGTCGGAGTTCCACCGCGAGGCGTGGGGGATCGAGCCGCCCAACGGCGTGCGCGTGCACGTCTCGGGGATCGACCTCGTCCGGGACGAGGGGGGCGGCTTCCGCGTCCTCGAGGACAACGTGCGCGTGCCGAGCGGCGTGAGCTACGTCGTGACGAACCGCCGCGCCATGGTGCGCACGTTCCCCGAGCTCTTCTCGAGCCTGCGCGTGCGGCCCGTCGTCGACTACCCGCAGCGCCTGCTCGCCGCGCTCCTCGCGGCCGCGCCCGACGGCGTGCCCGACCCGACCGTCGTCGTGCTCACCCCGGGCGTGTTCAACTCCGCGTACTTCGAGCACTCGCTGCTCGCGCGCCTCATGGGCGTCGAGCTCGTCGAGGGACGCGACCTGTTCTGCGCGGGCGGGCGCGTGTACATGCGCACGACGGAGGGACGACGGCGCGTGGACGTGGTCTACCGGCGCGTGGACGACGAGTTCCTCGACCCGGTCCAGTTCCGCCCCGACTCCGTGCTCGGCGTGCCGGGCCTCATGACGTGCGCGCGGCTCGGCAACGTGACGATCGCCAACGCCGTGGGCAACGGCGTGGCCGACGACAAGCTCGTCTACACCTACGTGCCCGACCTGATCCGCTACTTCCTGGGCGAGGAGCCCGTCCTCGCGAACGTCGACACGTGGCGCCTGCAGGAGCCCGACGCGCTCGCCGAGGTCCTCGACCGGCTCGACGAGCTCGTGGTCAAGCCGGTCGACGGGTCGGGCGGGAAGGGGATCGTCGTGGGCCCGGCGGCCTCGCGCGCCGAGCTCGACGTTCTGCGCTCGCGGCTGCAGGCGGACCCGCGAGGGTGGATCGCGCAGCCCGTCGTCCAGCTCTCGACCGCCCCGACGTTCGTCGACGGCGCGTTCCGTCCGCGGCACGTGGACCTGCGGCCGTTCGCCGTGAACGACGGCCGGGACGTCTGGGTCCTGCCGGGCGGCCTCACCCGCGTCGCGCTGCCCGAGGGGCAGCTCGTCGTGAACAGCTCGCAGGGCGGCGGCTCGAAGGACACCTGGGTCCTCGCACGCGACGAGCGGCGCGTGCCCGACGGCGCGTCGTCGCCCGGGGCCGCCGCCGGCCCGGGTGCGGAGCCGCACGGTACGGCCCCGGGCGCCCCGGGCGCGGACGCGCCGGGCGTGCCCATCGCGACCAACCCCGAGGACGACGGCGGGGGCAGCACGCAGCAGCAACAGCAGCAGCAACAGCAGCAGCAGCGGGCGCGAGCGCGCGGGACGGAGGTGGACGGGTGCTGAGCCGCATCGCGGAGTCCCTGTTCTGGATCGGGCGCTACGTCGAGCGCGCGGACGACACGGCCCGCATCCTCGACGTGCACGTGCAGATGCTCTCCGAGGATCCCTGGGCGGAGGAGGACCTCGCGTGCCGGTCCCTCCTCGCCGTGATGGACCATCCGGTGCCCGACGACGGCTCGCTCGTCGACCGCGCGCACGTCCTGCGCGTCCTCGCGCACGACCAGCTCGACCCGTCGTCGATCGCGGGGGCGCTCGTCGCGGCGCGGGAGAACGCGCGCCGGGCGCGCGAGATCGTCTCGACCGAGCTGTGGGAGTGCCTCAACACGACGCGCAACCAGCTCTTCGGGACGATCCGCACCGCGCCGCCGCACGAGTACTTCTCGTGGGTGCGCGAGCGCGCGGCGATCGTCGCGGGCCTCATGGACTCGGCGACCAGCCGGGACGCGACGTGGCACTTCATGATCCTCGGCCGCTCGATCGAGCGGGCCGACATGACGGCACGCCTCGTCACGACGCAGGCGCGCCTCGGCGCCGCCGGTCCGGGGTGGACGACGCTCCTGCGCTCGTGCGGCGCGTACGAGTCGTACCTGCGTGCGAACCGCGGTCTCGCGTCGGACGAGCGTGCGGCCGGGTTCCTCCTGCTCGACCGGTTGTTCCCGCGGTCGGTCGTGCACGCGCTGGACTCCGCGGAGGCGTGCCTGCGCGAGCTCGGGCCGTTCGAGGGGCGCCACGGCGTGGCCGACGAGGCGCGGCGCGAGCTGGGGCTGGTGCGTACGGGCCTCGAGTACGCGCGGCTCCCCGAGCTGCTCGCGACGCTGCCCGACGCGATGGAGCAGGTGCAGCGGGCGTGCTCGCGCGCGTCCGACGCGGTGCGGGCGCGGTACTTCCCGTCCGGTGCCGCGACGACCTGGGTGGGGGAGGCGCTGTGAGCGTGCTGCACGTGGTCCACACGACCGTGCTCGCCTACGCGGACGACGTCACGGCGTCGTACAACGAGGCGCGCCTCACACCCGCCGCGGGCCGCGGCCAGCACGTGCGCGCGTCGACGGTCGACGTGCGCGCGGAGACGTGGTCCCACGACTACGTCGACTACTGGGGCACGGCGGTCACGGCGTTCGAGGTGCTCGAGCCGCACCGCGAGCTCGTCGTGCGCGCCGAGAGCACCGTCGAGGTCTCCGAGCACCGCAGCCCGGGCGTCGCCGCCGTGTCGTGGACCGACCTGGGGGGCGAGCGCGTGCTCGACGCGTACGCCGCGTTCCTCGGGGACACGCCCACCACCACGGTGCCCGACGACGTGGCCGCCCTCGCGCTCGAGGCCGCGGGCGGGCGGGACCCGCAGGTCGCGGCGGAGGCCGTGTGCCTCGCGGTGCGCGAGCGGCTCGAGTACGTGCCCGGAGTGACGACGGCGCACACGCCGGCGCGCGAGGCGTGGGACGCGCGCCAGGGCGTGTGCCAGGACATGGCGCACCTGTGCGCCGGGGCGCTGCGCAGCGTGGGGATCCCGACCCGGTACGTGTCGGGCTACCTGCACCCGCGTGCCGACGCGGAGCAGGGCGAGACCGTCGCCGGGGAGTCGCACGCGTGGGTCGAGTGGTGGGTCGGGGGCTGGTACGGGTTCGACCCGACGAACCGCCGCCCCGCGGGCCGCGACCACGTCGCGCTCGGGCGGGGACGCGAGTACGGCGACGTCGCGCCGCTCAAGGGCGTGTACGCGGGCACGGGCGGCAGCGAGCTCGAGGTGACGGTGGAGATCACCCGACAGGGCTGACGCGAGGCGGCGCCTGCCCCTCCGTCTCCGTGCGCCCGTGCGCGTCCTGGTGGTCGAGGACGGCCTCGCCGTTCGCCCTCGCCCACGACGTGAGCAGCCGGATCGGTTCGTCGAGGGTGTGTCCCAGCTCGGTCAGCGCGTACTCCACGCGGGGCGGGGCCTCCGCGTACGCGTGCCGCTCGACGAGCCCGTTGCGCTGCAGCCTGCGCAGGGTCTGGGTCAGCACCTTGCGAGAGATCCCCCCGATGAGCGCCACGAGATCCTTGTGCCGCCTCGGCCCGTCGCTGAGGGCGAAGAGCGTCACGACGGACCACTTGTCGGCGATGACCTCGATCGCGAGGCGCGCCGGGCAGTCGGCGAGGAACACGGTGCCGGTGGGGCTCTCCATGCCCTGACTCTCCATGCTCCGAAAGGTACCAAGAGGTACCTGTCGGGTCCCTAGCGTCGTGGGCATGGAACTCGGTGTGTACTCGCTCGCGGAACGAACGGGCGGCGCGTCGGCCGGCGCACGTGTCAGGGACATCGTCGACTACGGGATCCGCGCCGACGAGGCGGGGCTGGACGTCTTCGGCGTGGGCGAGCACCACACTCCCCGCTTCGCCGTGGCGTCCCCGGCGGTCGTGCTGTCCGCCGTCGCCGCGCGCACCTCGACGATCGTCCTGACCAGCGCGGTCTCGGTCCTCAGCGTCCTCGACCCCGTGCGGCTGTACCAGGACTTCGCCCAGCTCGACCTCGTCGCCGCGGGACGCGCGGAGATCACGGTGGGGCGCAGCGCGTACGCCGAGCCCTTCGACATCTTCGGCGTCCCGCTCGACGAGTACGACGCGGTCTTCGAGGAGAAGCTCGAGCTGCTGCTCGCGCTCCGGCGACCCGACGCGTCGTCGTGGTCCGGCCGGTACCGGCCGCCGCTCGCGCACACGGGGATCCCGCCGCGGCTGGGACGAGAGCTCCCGCTGCGGCTCGGCGTCGGCGGGACACCGCAGAGCGCCGGACGCGCCGGACGGGTCGGGCTCCCCATGACGCTCGCCGTGCTCGGCGGCGACCCGGCGGCGCTGCGACCCGTCGTCCGGACGTACCGGGACACGGCGGACCTGCACGGCCATGACCCGAGCCTGCTGGGGGTCGGGACCGCGAGCCATCTCTTCGTCGGGCGCACGTCCCAGGAGGCGCGCGACACCTTCTACCCGCACTACCGCGCGTACATGGGCGAGGGCCGCGGGATCGACCTCGACCGCACGACGTTCGACGCGATGGCCTCGCCGCGAGGTGCGCTCGTCGTCGGCAGCGCGGCCGAGGTCACCGACAAGATCCTGCGCCAGCACGAGCTCCTCGGGCTCGACCGGTTCCTCGGCCAGGTCGACATCGGCGGCCTCCGCCGCGAGGACGTCCTGGCCTCCCTCGACCGCTTCGCGTCCGACGTCGCACCGGTCGTGCGGCGCGCGACGGCACGGCCCTGACACCTCCGACCTCCGAACCCCTCGAAAGGAACCCGATGCACGTCCTCGCCATCGTCCTGTCCCTCGTCCTGAGCCTCTGCCTGCTCCTGTCCGGGGCGCTCAAGCTCCTCGGTGCGCCCCGGATCGTGCGCCTCATGGCCGACGTCGGGGTGACACGACCCGTCCATCTCCACGCGCTCGGAGCCCTGCAGGTCGCCGGGGCGGTCGGCCTCGTCGGGGGCCTCGTGCTCCCGCCGATCGGGGTCGCGGCCGCGGTCGGGCTGGTCCTGTACTTCGGCGGGGCGATCGGCGCCCACGTCCGGGCGCACGACGGCAACGTCGTGGGGACCTGCACCTTCTTCGCCCTCTCGTGCGCGACGCTCGTCGTGCTGGTGCTCGCGGCCTGACCGGGCTCAGGGGGTGATGCGCCCGGCGAGCGCGGCGGGGAGGGCGCCGGCGTCGCCGTCGACGACGACGCCCGCCTCCCCGGGCGCGACCCGTCCCCACAGGACGAGCGTCAGGTCGCGCGCGGGAGCGGTCACCGTCGCGACGGACCTGCCTCCGCCGAGCACCCACGCCGTCCCGGTGTCGCTCGCGTGCAGCGCGACCGGTCGGCCGAGGGGTTCCGCGCGACCGAGGCGGAGCTGGCGCGGCTGCAGGACCGTGACGATCTCGTCGACCGCGTCGGCCCAGACGGCCGGCGCGACGTCGTCGACGACCCGCCCCGACGCCGCGCGCAGGTCGTGCAGGTGGACGAGCGTCTCGTGCACCTGACGCCGGTGCCAGAACCGCACGGTCGAGGCGGGGTCGTCGGGCTCGAGCAGGGTCCAGGCCCGTGCGTCGGGGTCCAGCTCGGCGAGCGTCTCGCGGAGCTCGGCCGCGTGCTCGGCGTAGAACGGCGCGAGGTCGAACGGTCCGGCGCCCAGCGGCGTCTCCTCGCGGCGTCGGGCCCGCGCGGCCGCCCAGTGGTGGACCCCTCCGACGTGCTCGACGAGGTCGCGCACGCGCCACGGCCCGCACGCGGGGACCGGAGCGTGCGGATCGGCGTCGCGCACGTCCGCGAGGAACGCCTCCTGCAGGCGCGCGAGCAGGACGAGGTGGTCGAGGTCGTCGGTCATGGCGGAAGTATGGGGTCGTCGCCCGGTACCTGTCAGGACCTGCGGGCCCGGACCGCGGTCCCGGTCGGGACGGGACCGGGTCAGCCGACGAGGACCGCGTCCACCTCGCGCAGGAAGGCGTCGAGGTCCCCGGGCGTGCGCGAGGTGACGAGCGTGTACCCGTCGTCGTCGCGCACGACCGGCCGGTCGACCCAGGCCCCGCCCGCGTTGAGCACGTCCGTCTCGAGCGACGGATAGCTCGTGAGCGTCTTCCCCTCGACCGCGGCGGCCTCGACGAGCGCCCACGGCCCGTGGCAGATGGCCGCGACGGGCTTGCCTGCCGTCGTGAAGGCCCGGACGAGGCCCACGGCGTCGTCCTGGAGCCGCAGCGCGTCGGCGTTGATCGTGCCGCCGGGCACGAGCAGGAGGTCGTACGCGCCGGGGTCCGCGTCCGCGTGCGTGAGCGTCGGGGTCACGGATCGCCCCCGGTCCTTGTCCCCGACGAGGGTCTGCACGTCGTCGGCCGAGACCGCCGCGACGTCGACCTCCACGCCGTCGGCGCGCAGGTGCTCGACGGGGACGACGAGCTCGTCCTGCTCCACCCCGTAGTTGGTGACGATCACCAGCACGCGGCGTGCGGCCCGGCCGGCCGCGGTCCGGTCGGCGGGCTCGTGCGAGGCGTCCTGGCTCATGAGAGTCCTTTCGTCGCGGTCGACCCGGCGGATACGCCCACGCTAGGTGGACTCCGGGGCGTCCGCAGCGTGGGCCCGACGCCGGCGTGGCGCCCCGGCGAGTGCCGTGCCTACGACCTCGGCGCGACGACCGTCTCCTCGCGCGGGGCGGACGACGGCCTGGCAGCGGCCATGGCGCGGGCAAGAACCACGGCGAACGGCCCGGCGGCGTCTGCCCGGGCCCACCGGCACTGGGCCGCCACCAGGCATCCGAAGGCCGCACCGACGATCGCGTCCAGGGCGCCGTCGTCGTGCGCGTCGGCGGGGTGCGGGCGCTCGTCGAGCACACCCACGGCGACGGTCTGCGCGCCGTGCAGCTGCTGCAGATACCGACCGAACACGACGGGTGAGGAGATGATCGCGCGCTGGATCAGCAGGGCTGAGTCGCGACCGTCCGACCGGTCCGCCTGCTCGACCAGGGTCAGGAAGGACGCTGCGAGCGAGTCCCAGGGCGGCTCGTCCGCGGGGCGCGATCGCAGTGCCGCCTCGAGAGCGTCCCCGATGCCCGCGAACCGGTCGATCAGGATGTCGTCCTTGGTGGGGAAGTACCGGTAGACGCTCCGCGGCGACATCCCTGCCTCGGCCGCGATGGCATCGATGGTGGTCGCGTCGTAGCCGCGGGTCAGGAAGAGCCGCTCGGCCACGGCCGCGACCTCCGCTCGGACGGCGCGTCGAGCCGCGGCTCGCACCCGGCTGTCGTTCTCCACGAGCGCAGCCTACATGGAACGCCATGCTTGACAGGGTCTGCCAATCCCGACATGGTGTGCCGAGGCTGCCCCTGGTCGCAGCCACGCGGACGAGGACGGGCGGGAGCTCCATGACCATGAAGGCGTACGAGTACACGGGGTTCGGCGGCCCCGAGGTCCTTCGCCTCGCCGAACGCGACGACCCGACCGCCGGCCCCGACGACGTGGTCGTCGAGACGCGGGCGGTCGGCCTCAACCCCGTCGATCTCCTCCAGCGGTCGGGGGCGTTCCGGTTCGCGAACCCCACACGCTTCCCGGTCGTCCCCGGCAACGAGCTCTCCGGGGTCGTCTCCGCGATCGGTGCACGAGTCGACTCCGTCGCGGTGGGTGACGCCGTGTTCGCGAGGACCGACAAGGCGCGGCTCGGGGCGCTCGCGGAGCGGGTCGCCGTCGACGCCCGCCTGGTGGCCCCGATGCCGCGGACGCTCGGCTTCACGGCCGCTGCTGCCGTTCCGCTGGCCGGGACGACGGCGCTCCAGGCGGTGCGCGACGCTCTCGCGGTGCAGGAGGGGGACCTGCTGCTGATCACCGGCGGGTCGAGCATGGTGGGCATGTTCGCGATCCAGCTCGCGAGCCGAGCGGGCGCGCACGTCGTCACGACCGCCTCGGCCTCGAGCGAGCCGCTCCTGCGTCGGCTCGGTGCTCACCAGGTCGTCGACTACCGGTCGCGTCCGGTCGACGCCTCCGACGGCAGGTTCGACAAGGTCTTCGATCTCGTGCCGGGCGCGGACCTCGCCAGGCTCGTCGAGCTGATGCCGCAGGGGGGTCGGCTGGTCTCCGTGGCCGCGACACCCACACCCGGCTCGATCCGGGACGACTATCCGATGTCGCCGTTGCGCGCTGCGGTCCTCGAGGGTCTCCTCCGGGTGGCTACCTCCGGCGTGCGACGAGGCGCCCGCCGGAACGGCGTCTCCTACCGGCGCCTGTCCATG
Organism: uncultured Cellulosimicrobium sp.; assembly: GCA_964521905.1. GTDB lineage: Bacteria > Actinomycetota > Actinomycetes > Actinomycetales > Cellulomonadaceae > Cellulosimicrobium. The sequence goes on along the minus strand of CAZFUQ010000014.1, from coordinate 8,096 downwards.
CGTCCGGACGGTCAGGACCTGAGAGAGCTCGGCCGACTCGTCGACGCCGGCGCGCTCGACGTGACCGTCGACAGCACCTTCGACTTCGACCGGGTCGCGGAAGCCTTCTCCCGGGTCGAGTCCCGGCGGGCGAAGGGCAAGGTCGTCGTCGAGGTGGGCCCGTCGCGAGAGAGGTGACGCCGGGTCCCGGGGCCGGCCGGGAGGTCGGTGAGACGACGGCGCCACGGTGGCCCGGACGGCTCGTGGGGTTCGGCACCTGCCGCCTCCGTGGGAGAATGGCTGGCCATCGGTCACCGGCCGACGACCTCGACACAGGAGCGCACCCGCGTTGTCCCCGATCCCCAGCGCCCAGCTGAGCACCCGTATCCAGCCTGCGGCCACGCCGCCCGAGCTGATCCGGAACTTCTGCATCATCGCGCACATCGACCACGGCAAGTCCACGCTGGCCGACCGGATGCTGCAGCTCACCGGTGTCGTCGAGCCGCGTGCCATGCGCGCGCAGTACCTCGACCGCATGGACATCGAGCGCGAGCGCGGCATCACGATCAAGTCGCAGGCCGTGCGCATGCCGTGGGCGGTCGTCGAGGACGGGGTCGAGACCCCGCACGCGCTCAACATGATCGACACCCCGGGCCACGTCGACTTCACGTACGAGGTCTCGCGCTCGCTCGCCGCGTGCGAGGGCGCCGTGCTGCTCGTCGACGCCGCCCAGGGCATCGAGGCGCAGACCCTCGCGAACCTCTACCTCGCGATGGAGAACGAGCTCGAGATCATCCCGGTCCTCAACAAGATCGACCTGCCAGCGGCCCAGCCGGAGAAGTACGCCGAAGAGATCGCGCGGCTCGTCGGTGGAGACCCGGACGACGTCCTGCGGGTCTCGGGCAAGACGGGCGCGGGCGTCGAGGTGCTCCTCGACCGCATCGTCGAGCGGGTCCCCGCACCCGTGGGCGACGCCGACGCCCCGGCCCGCGCCATGATCTTCGACTCGGTCTACGACACCTACCGCGGCGTCGTG
>CAZFUQ010000014.1:0-7071 GCA_964521905.1 uncultured Cellulosimicrobium sp. | reverse complement strand
ACGTACGTGCGCGTCGTCGACGGCAACCTCAGCCCGCGCGAGCGCATCGTCATGATGTCGACGCGCGCGACGCACGAGCTCCTCGAGATCGGCGTCATCTCGCCCGAGCCGATCGTCACGAAGGGCCTCGGCGTCGGCGAGGTCGGCTACCTCATCACGGGCGTCAAGGACGTGCGCCAGTCCAAGGTCGGCGACACGGTGACGAACGCCGCGAAGCCCGCGTCGGACGCGCTCGGCGGGTACTCGGACCCCAAGCCCATGGTGTTCTCGGGCCTGTACCCGATCGACGGCACCGACTACCCGGTGCTGCGCGACGCGCTCGACAAGCTCAAGCTCAACGACGCCGCGCTCAACTACGAGCCGGAGACGTCGGTCGCGCTCGGATTCGGCTTCCGCGTCGGGTTCCTCGGCCTGCTGCACCTGGAGATCGTGCGCGAGCGCCTCGAGCGCGAGTTCGACCTCGACCTCATCTCGACCGCGCCGAACGTCGTCTACGACGTGACGCTCGAGGACGGCACCGTCGTCAAGGTGACCAACCCGTCGGAGTTCCCGGGCGGCAAGATCAAGCAGGTCAGCGAGCCGGTCGTGCGCGCGACGATCCTCGCGCCGAGCGAGTTCGTCGGTACGGTCATGGGCCTGTGCAGCGACCGGCGCGGGCAGCTGCTCGGCATGGACTACCTCTCGGCGGACCGCGTCGAGCTGCGCTACATCCTGCCGCTCGGCGAGATCGTGTTCGACTTCTTCGACCAGCTCAAGTCGCGCACGCGCGGCTACGCGTCGCTCGACTACGAGCCGACGGGCGACCAGGTGGCCGACCTCGTGAAGGTCGACATCCTGCTCCAGGGCGAGCAGGTGGACGCCTTCAGCGCGATCGTGCACAAGGACAAGGCGTACGACTACGGCGTGATGATGACCGCCAAGCTCAAGGAGATCATCCCGCGCCAGCAGTTCGAGGTGCCGATCCAGGCGGCCGTCGGTGCGCGCGTCATCGCGCGCGAGACGGTCCGCGCGATGCGCAAGGACGTCCTCGCCAAGTGCTACGGCGGCGACATCAGCCGCAAGCGCAAGCTCCTCGAGAAGCAGAAGGAGGGCAAGAAGCGCATGAAGAACATCGGGTCGGTCGAGGTCCCGAAGGACGCCTTCATCGCCGCGCTCTCCTCCGACGCCTCGGGCGGCAAGGACGCGAAGGATGCCAAGAAGCGCTGAGTGCATGAAGTATGTCGGCTCGAACCGATTCGAGACGACATATTTCACGCACTCAGCGGGGTGGGGGTGCGTGTGAGCCCGGCGCTTCCTGACGGCGAGCCGGTGCCCGAGGACGGGGGCCTGCCCGCGTGGGTGGGTGCGTCTGGGGGCGGGCGCGGGTTCGGCGTGTACCTGCACGTCCCGTTCTGCTCGGTGCGCTGCGGGTACTGCGACTTCAACACGTACACGGCGTCCGAGCTCGGCGGGGGCGCGAGCCAGGCGTCGTACGCGAGCACCGCGCTGCGCGAGATCGACCTCGCGGCGCGCGTCCTGCGCGACGCCGGCCTGCCCGAGCGGCCGGTGTCGACGGTGTTCGTCGGCGGCGGCACGCCCACGCTCCTGCCCGCCGGGGACCTCGTGCGCATGCTCCACGGCGTGCGCGACGCGTGGGGCCTCGCGCCCGACGCCGAGGTGACGACCGAGGCCAACCCCGACTCCGTCACGCCCGACTCGCTCGCGGAGCTGGCCGCAGCCGGGTTCACGCGCGTCTCGTTCGGCATGCAGTCCGCCGTGCCGCACGTGCTCGCGACGCTCGAGCGCACGCACGACCCGCGCCGCATCCCCGACGTCGTGCGCTGGGCCGGCGACGCGGGCCTGAAGGTCTCGCTCGACCTCATCTACGGCACGCCGGGGGAGAGCCCGGACGACTGGCGGGCGAGCCTGGACGCCGCGCTCTCGACCGGCGTCGACCACGTCTCGGCGTACGCGCTCGTCGTCGAGCAGGGGACCAAGATGGCCGCCCAGGTGCGCCGCGGCGAGGTCGCGCTGCCGAGCGAGGACGACCAGGCGGCGAAGTACGAGCTCGCCGACGCGCTCCTCACCGAGGCCGGCCTCACGTGGTACGAGGTGAGCAACTGGGCCCGGACCGACGACGACCGCTGCCGTCACAACCTCGCGTACTGGCGCGGCGACGACTGGTGGGGGATCGGCCCGGGCGCGCACTCGTACGTCGCCGCGGCGTCCGCGAGCCCCGCGGGGACCGGGCCGGGTGACGTGGGCGACCTCACGGGCGCGTCGGCCGAGGACCCGCGCGTGGGCGTGCGATGGTGGAACGTGAAGCACCCGCGTCGGTACGCGGCGCTGCTCGAGGCGGGCACGAGCCCCGCGGCGGGGCGCGAGCTCCTCACCCGGGCCGAGGGCCGGCTCGAGCAGGCGATGCTCGGCGTGCGGCTGCGCGAGGGGCTCGATCTCGCGGTCCTGTCCCCGGCGGGACGTCGTGCCGTCGCCGGGCTCGTCGCGAACGGCCTCCTCGACGGTCGTGCGGCGACCAGCGGTCGTGCCGTGCTCACCCTGCGGGGGCGGTTGCTGGCGGACACGGTGGTACGGGAGATCACGGACGAGTGACGACGACCTACGAGACACCTCGGCCCGGGCCGACCCCTGACGGGGCCGGTCACGGTGCGTCCGGGGAGCCTCGTGTCGTCGGGCACGTACGTGCACCCGCGGCCCCGCGCCGGCCGGGTCGCCCCACCGTGCGCTACCGCCGCATGCCCGGCCTGGACGGGCTGCGTGCGCTGGCGGTCGTCGTGGTCGTGGCGTTCCACCTCGCCCCGGGGACCGTCCCGGGCGGGTACGTCGGGGTCGACGTCTTCTTCGTGCTCTCCGGGTTCCTCATCACGACCCTCCTCGTGCGCGAGCACCGCGACCGGCACCACGTCGCCCTCCGGCCGTTCTGGGCGCGGCGCGCCCGGCGCCTCCTGCCCGCGCTCGTGCTCGTCGTCGCGGTGTGCACCGCCGTCGCGGCCGTCGTCGGCGGGGACGTGCTCGTGGGCATCGGCCCGCAGCTCCTCGGCGCCGCGACCTTCACGAGCAACTGGGTCGACGTCGCGAGCGGCACGACCTACTCCGGCGCGCTGCTGCCCCACCTGTTCGGCAACCTCTGGTCGCTCGCCGTCGAGGAGCAGTTCTACCTGCTGTGGCCGCTCGCCGTCGTGCTGGTCTGCGTCGTCCGCCCGCTGCGCCGGCACGCGCCGTGGATCGTCGGCGGTCTGGCGCTCGCGTCCGCGCTGCTCATGGCGCTGCTCCACGAGCCCGGTGCCGACCCGACGCGGGTCTACGTCGGCACGGACACGCACCTGTTCGCGCTCATGGCCGGCGCGGCCCTCGCGTTCTGGCACGCGCGCCCGGTCGAGCGGCCCGACGCCGACGCCCACGGCGGCACGCTCCTGCCGGGTGGTCCCCGCGTCCGTACCGCGCGCGGCCGCGTCGGGGTGCTGGCCGCGGGGGTCGCGGGCGCCGTCGTCCTCGTCGTCGCGACGGCGACCCTGGGCTGGGACTCCGCGCTCACCTACCGCGGTGGGCTCCTCGTGTGCGCGATCGCCGCGACCGCGGTGCTCAACGCCGTCGTGTGCCTGCCGGGGGTCGGGACGCAGCTCGACCGCGGCCCGCTCGGCTGGGTCGGCCGACGGTCGTACGGGCTCTACCTGTGGCACTGGCCGGTGCTCGTCCTCGTGGCGGCGACCGTCGGCTCCCTCGTCGGGCCCGTACCACCCGGCACCGTGCACCCCGTGGTCGTCGCCGTGACGCTCGTCGTCACGGTCGCCGGGGCCGCGCTCTCCTACCGGTACGTCGAGCGGCCGGTGCTGCGTCGCGGGCTGCGCGGCGCGGGCCGCGACCTCGCACGGCGGCTGCAGCCCGCGTCCGACGAGCCGCGTCCCCGCCTCCTCACCCGCCGGGGCTGGGTGCTCGCGGGGACGTGCGCGCTCGTCGTCGGGCTGGGGGTCGCCGGGGTGCTGACCGCGCCCACGACGACGAGCGTCGAGCGGCAGATCGCCGCGGGAGCGCAGGCCGCGCGCGAGACCCGCGCCGGGTCGGGCGACGCGCCCGCCGCGGACGGCGCTGCCCCGGTCGAGGAGCCGACGCCGGAGCCTGCGCCCGCCGCACCGCCGACGGGGGACCAGGTCACGGTCGTGGGAGACTCGGTGACGCTCGCGAGCGCGCCCGTGCTCACCGCCACCCTCCCTGGCGCGTACGTCGACGGCGCGGTGTCCCGCCAGGTCAAGGACGGGCCTGCGGCGCTCGGCGCGGCCCGGGACGCGGGTGCCCTGCGACCGTTCGTCGTCCTGTCTCTCGGGACGAACAGCACGGCGACCGCCGCCGCGATGGACGAGCTGCTCGCCGCCGTCGGGCCCGACCACCGCGTCGTGCTCGTCACGGGGTACGCGGACCGGCCGTGGGTCCCGGGCACCAACGCGGAGATCGTCTCGGCGGCCCGGCGCCATCCCGGGGTCGTGGTCGCCGACTGGTCCGCGACCGTCACCGCGGACCCGGCCGTGCTCGGGCCGGACGGTGTGCACCCGAGCGAGGCGGGAGCCCAGGCGTACGCGGCCGTCGTCGTCGACGGGCTGGCACGCGCCGCGGCGCTGGACGCGTCGACGACGGGCTGACGTCCGGCCGGCGACCCGCCGACCGGGTGACTTCGCCGCGATCCCGGCGTTTCCTCTAGCGCTGCACCACGATTCCCGACAGGGTGTACCCGGACCGCGATATGTGCGACCGACACACGACGTCCACATCCCGCGCCGTGACGACGTGCGCGGCTGCGCCGGTCCTCCAGGACCCGAACGAGGAGACCCATGAGCGAGAGCACCGCCGGCGGCCCGCCGCGCGACGAGAACGCATCGAACGTCCCCGAGGAGGGCACCCCCACGGGTGCGACCCCGGCCCCCGACGCCGCCCCGCCCACGCAGGAGAACCCCTACGAGGCGGCGAACCCTCCGGCGCAGGAGCCGCCGGCGCACGGCCCGCCCCAGGCGCCGCCCGTGCCGGAGCAGCCCGCCGCGCCCCCGGCCGGCGGCTACCCGCCCCCCGCCCAGCCCTACGGCGCCCCTGCCGGTGCCCCTCCGGCCGGAGCGGGCTACCCGCCGCCCGGTCAGCCGCCCTACGGCCAGCAGCCCCCGGCAGGCCAGGCCCCGTACGGCCAGCCCGGCTACCCGCCGCCCGCCGCGCCCTACGGTCAGGCCGGGCAGCCCGTCCAGATCGGCGAGGCGTTCAACTACGGCTGGACGAAGTTCACGCAGAACGTCGGTGTCCTCATCGCCGGTCTGGCGGTCTACCTCGTCGCCACCTTCGTCATCGTCGGTGTCTTCTACGCGATCATCATCGGCGGGGCGGCGGCGAGCGTCCGGGTCGACGAGTTCGGCAACGTCACGAGCGGTTCGGGTGCGGCGGGTGCGGTCTTCGGCATCGGAGGACTGGTCCTGGCCGCGATCGCGGTCCTGCTGAGCATCTTCATCCAGGCCGCGGTGATCAGGGTCGCGCTCCGCATCTCGCGCGGCGAGCAGGTGTCGTTCGCCTCCTTCTTCCAGTTCGACGACTTCGGGAAGGTCGTCGCCGCCGCGCTGCTGGTCGGTGTCCTCACCGCGGTCGGCACGCTGCTGTGCTACCTCCCGGGCATCGTGTTCGGCTTCTTCGCCCAGTTCACGCTCTTCTTCGTGATCGACAAGGGGCAGGACGCCGTCACGGCGCTGAAGTCCAGCTTCTCGCTCGTGAACAAGAACCTCGGCACGGTCGTCCTGCTGTACCTGGCGGTCCTCGTCGTCCAGGCCGTCGGGTCGGCGATCTGCGGGATCGGCCTCTTCGTCGCGATCCCGGTCGCGGTCCTGGCCACGACCTTCGTGTACCGCCGGCTCAACCTCGAGCAGCCGGTCTGACCTCTCGGCCCTGCTCCCACCGGGGAGGTACCCGCCCGGGTGCCTCCCCGGTGGCGTTCCCGGAGGCGCTTCGCCGTGCGCAGGGCTGCCGGAGCCGTCATCGTGAGAGCGAGACCGGTCGAGCGGTGCCCGACGAGGACAGAGGTGGATCATGACGCAGGATCCTGCGAACCCGACCGACGAGCCCTCGCGCGGCGAGGGCCCCGACCCGGACGCGCAGCCCGGCCCGGCCGGGCCGGGAGCCGCGCCGTCGGGTCCCCCGGTGTACGGCGACCCCGGCGCGTACGGGCCGCCGGCCGGGGCGCCCGGGTACCCGCCGCCTGCCGCTCCCGGCTACGGCCCCCCGGGGTACGGGGCTCCGGCCGGACCGGTGTTCGCGGTGGGCGATGCGATCTCCTACGGGTGGCGCAAGGTCACGTCCAACCTCGGACCGTGGATCCTCGTCGCGCTGATCTTCCTCGCGGTGAACATCGCCTGGAGCTGGATCACGGGCGGGTTCGACCAGTTCCGGGACCAGTACGACTTCACGGACACGAACTTCGCCGCAGTCGGCGGCATCACCGTCACGAGCGTCGTGCTCGGGATCGTCGGTACCGTCATCGGCTACCTCGTCACCGCGTTCTTCACCCGCGGCGCGCTCGACGAGGTGGCCGGGCGCCGGCCCGACGTCGCGGCGTTCTTCCGGATCGGCAACGTGCTCAACGTGCTGCTCGCGGCGCTGATCGTCGGCATCCTCACGGGCGTCGGGCTCGTCCTGTGCATCCTGCCGGGGCTCGCGGTGCTGGTCTTCTCCGCGTTCGTCTACTACGTCGCGCTCGACCAGGGGACGGACGCGATCAGCGCGATCCGCACGAGCTTCTCGCTCGTCGCCAAGAACTTCGGGCAGGTGTTCCTGCTCCTGCTCGCGCTCTTCGGCATCAACATCCTCGGCGCGATCCCGTGCGGCCTCGGCCTGTTCGTCACCATCCCGCTGAGCTATGTCGCCGTGGGCTACGCCTACCGCCGCCTCACCGGGGGCGTCCCGGCACCCTGACGGGGGTCCCCGGCGCCTCGCGCGGGGCCGGGCTCAGGGGGCCGTGACGAAGTCGATGAGCTCCTCGACGCGGCCGAGCAGCGACGGTTCGAGGTCGGCGTACGTGCGGACGGTGCCGAGGATGCGCTGCCACGCGCGACC
>CAZFUQ010000013.1:348-34802 GCA_964521905.1 uncultured Cellulosimicrobium sp. | reverse complement strand
GGAGTCCGGACCGGCCACCCTGGCACAGCTCGTCACGGCCACGGGCCTCGCCCGCCCGACGGCGCACCGCCTCGCCGTCGCCCTCGAGCACCACCGCATGGTCGCGCGCGACATGCAGGGTCGTTTCGTGCTCGGCCCGCGGCTCAACGAGCTCGCGACCGCCGCCGGCGAGGACCGGCTGCTGGCCGCCGCGAACCCGGTGCTCACGGCCCTGCGGGACCACACCGGCGAGAGCGCGCAGCTCTACCGTCGCCAGGGCGACCACCGCATCTGCGTCGCCGCGGCCGAGCGCCCCGTCGGCCTGCGCGACTCGATCCCCGTCGGCGCGACGCTCACGATGAACGCCGGCTCCGCGGCCCAGATCCTGCTCGCGTGGGAGGAGCCCGACCGGCTCCACCGCGGCCTGCGCGAGGCCGTGTTCACGGCCACGATCCTCTCGGGCGTCCGACGGCGCGGCTGGGCCCAGTCGGTGTCCGAGCGCGAGCTCGGGGTCGCCTCGGTGTCGGCTCCCGTCCGCGGGCCGTCCGGCCGGGTCGTCGCGGCGGTGTCCATCTCCGGCCCCGTCGAGCGCCTGAGCCGCCAGCCGGGTCGGCTGCACTCCGGCTCGGTCGTGGCTGCGGCGAACCGCCTCACCGAGGTGCTGCGGCGCTCCGGCGAGTAGGGACCGCCCGGCACGCCGCGCCGCCGCGCGGGACGCCCGGCACGCCGTCGGGCACGCGAGGTCGCCGCGCGTCGGCGTGCCGCGGGACGCAAACAGGACGTGCACTGTCAAAATGGCACCTGCTGCTGCCATGCTGTGCGTGCCCCCGGCGCTCGGACAGCGCAGCGGTCGCAGGGGGCGACTGCTGACCGTCCGAACCCGAAAGACGAGGAGTCCCGATGCATCCGAAGGTGAAGACGGCCCTGATCTGGGTGCTGGTGATCTTCGCCGCGTACGCGATCATCACGAATCCCGAGCGCGCCGCCGGCATCCTGGAGAGCATCTGGCAGATGGTCCTGGGTGCCTTCAGCTCCATCGGACAGTTCTTCAACTCCCTCCTGGACTGACCGTGCGGGGCGGCCCTCGGAGCAGGATCCTCGACCGCTACGTGCTGAACGGCGAGCGCGTCGTGATCGCGACGCGCCGCCACTGGGGGATGCTGCTCGAACCGGTCGCGACCACGTCCGCGGGGGCCCTCGTCGTCGCGTGGATCGTCGTGCGCGCCGGACCGGCGGTGGGCGACGGCGTCCTCCTGCTGTGGTGGCTCTGGCTGATCCTCGCCGCCCGGCTGGTGTGGAAGGTGCTCGAGTGGCGCAACGAGTGGTTCGTCGCCACCGACAAGCGCCTGCTGCTGCTCTACGGCCTCATCACGCACAAGGTCGCGATGATGCCGCTCACCAAGGTCACCGACATGAACTACGGGCGGTCGATCGTCGGGCGCTTCATGGGCTACGGGCAGTTCCTGCTCGAGTCGGCCGGGCAGGACCAGGCGCTGCGCCAGATCGACTGGGTCTCGCGGCCGGACGCGACCTACCGGCTGCTGTGCGACACGCTCTTCTACCCGAGCTCCACGGCCGGCCGGCCGGGCACCACGCCGCCGAGCACCGCTCCCGCCGCACCTGCACCGGCCACGCAGCCGCCCGCCAGCCACCCCGTACGGCCCGGTGAGGTCGCTCCCGTCGCCCCGACGCCCGCGTGGGACGGGCGGTCCTCTGCGGTGCCCCCGGTGCCCTTTCCGCCGGTCCCGCCGCCCCCGCGCCTCGACGAGCCGGTCGTCGTCGTCCCGGGCCGCGCCGTCGGCGAGTCGAGCGGGCCGACGCAGCCGCTCCCTCTCGGCGGGGACCACGACGCGGACACGCTCGACGAGCACGACGACGAGCCGGGCTGGGCGGTCTCCGGCGAGCACCGCGCGACGTACGTCCCCGTGGTGCACCCGCGCCCCGTGCCGACGCCGATCCCCAAGCCCTACGAGCCCGGGCCGGGACGCGCGGACGCACCCTGACGCGCACGCACCGAGCGGGAGCGGATCGGCGGGAGAGGACGTCGCGAGCACGGCGACGTGGGTCACGGGCGGTGTGGCGGGGCGCACACGAATCATCGACCCGGAGAAATGACGAAGGCCCGGTCACCATGTGGTGACCGGGCCTTCCTCTGTACCCCCAACGGGATTTGAACCCGTGTTACCGCCGTGAGAGGGCGACGTCCTAGGCCGCTAGACGATGGGGGCCTGTGGAGCTCCTGAACCGTTTCCGGTCCGTTTCTCCGTCGAGAACTCTACCTCATGTCCGGAGCGATTCTCACCGCCCGTTCCTGAGCCGGAGCTCTTCGCTGGGGTACCAGGACTCGAACCTAGACTAAGTGAATCAGAATCACTCGTGCTGCCAATTACACCATACCCCAAGGGGGTAACCGACCACCGTCGAGAACCGAAGGACGAGTCGAGACTCGTCCCCTGGCTCCCTCCTGTGGAGGTCCCGCCGTCCGAGAACATTACCGGACGACTCGACCGGCACCAAATGCGGCCCTGCCGGCACGACCCACGGCCTCTCGAGGGCCTGATCCCGGGCGGCGCGGAGCCTCGGAGGTCGACGCGTCCCCACGCCGTCTGGCACCGTCGTCCCATGAGCACCAGCAGCACGCCCGACCCGGGTTCGCGCGCCGACCGCGCCGCATCGTTCGAGCTCGGTGCCGCGCAGTACGCCTCGACCCGCCCGTCCTACCCCGAGGCGGCGGTCGACTGGCTCCTGCCCGACGGCGCCCGCCGGGTGCTCGACCTGGCCGCGGGCACCGGGAAGCTCACCGAGCGCCTCGTGGAGCGAGGCCTGGACGTCGTGGCGATCGAGCCCTCCGACGCGATGCGGGCACAGCTCGCCGACGCCGTCCCGGCCGCGCGGGCGCTGCCCGGGACCGCCGAGTCGATCCCGCTCCCCGACGCGGGCGTCGACGCCGTCCTCGTCGCGCAGGCCTGGCACTGGTTCTCCCCCGCCGCGCAGCCCGAGATCGCGCGCGTGCTGCGCCCGGGCGGACGCCTCGGCCTCGTCTGGAACGTCCGGGACGGCTCGGTCGACTGGGTCGGCCGCTTCACGGAGATCATCCACCGCGGGGACACGCTCGACCACAGCTATCGCGAGCCCCACCTCGACGCGTCGTTCACCGACGTCGAGCACCGCACCGTCCGGTGGGCCGACCGCATCCCGACCGCGTCCCTGCGTCCGCTCGCGGCGTCGCGCAGCTACCTGCTCACGCTGCCGGAGGCTCGGCGCGAGGAGCTCCTGGCCGAGATCGACGAGCTCGTCGCGACCCACCCCGCGCTCGCGGGGCGCACCGAGGTCGACATGCCGTACCTCGCCGAGTGCTGGCGTGCCGACCGGGGCGCTCCTGCGGCGCACCCGGCGTGAGCTCCGTCGCGCGCGGCGCGCCCGGCGGGCGCACCCGGGTCACGGGTGACGACGTCCGGGCCGCCGGGAACTGGCTCGCCGGGCACCTCGTGCCGCACGCGGCCGCGGCGTTCGACGCGCAGGCCGGCCCGGTCCGGTGGTCGTGCTGGACGACCGTGGAGCACGTCGTCGACGACCTGCTCGCCTACGCGCTCCAGCTGGCGGCCGTCCCGCGCCTGGCCTACGTCCCGCTGGTCGGGCCGCGGGGCGAGGACGAGATCGCGCACGTCGACCGCGCGGCCGGGACGGCCGGCCTGGCCGAGGCCGTGCTCGGGGGGAGCGAGCTCCTCGCGACCCTCGCGGACACCCGACCCGCCGACGCACGCGCGTTCCACCCGTACGGCCTCGCCGACCCCGAGGGCTTCGCGGCGATGGGCGTCGTCGAGGTCCTGGTGCACGGGCACGACGTCCTCCTCGGACTCACGGGGGACCACGCGCCGTTCCCGGCCGACCTGGCCGCACGCGCGCTCGTGCGCCTGTTCCCCGACGTCGAGCCCGCGGCGCACGAGGACCCCGACCTCGTGCTCCTGTGGGCGACCGGTCGCGGCGAGCTGCCCGGGCGACCGCGGCGCACACGCTGGCGCTGGGACTCGACCGTGCGCTGACGGACCGGGCGCGTCACCCGGACGCGGCGGCCGCCGCCGCGGCGATGCGTCGCGCGCCCGACGAGAGGGCGGACCCGTCCTTCCACACCATGCGCAGCCGCCGCTCGAGCTCGAGGCCCGGGACGGCGACGCGCACGAGGGCGCCACGCGCGACGTCGTCGGCCACCGCGAGGCTCGACAGGACCGCGACCGCGCCGCCGTGCTGCACGGCCGTCTTGAGCGCCGCCGTCGAGCCGAGGTAGGGCAGGTGGTCGGGCAGCCGCTCGTCGACCGCCGCCAGGCCGCGCTCGAGCGTCTCCCGGGTGCCCGAGCCGCGCTCGCGGACGACCAGGCCGCCGGCGAGCAGCTCGTCGACCCGCAGCGCGCTGCGGCGCGCCCAGCGGTGCCGGGGGCCGACCACGACGACGAGGCGGTCGTGCGCGACCGTGCGGCTGCGCAGCCCGCGCCGCAGCGTCGCGCTCTCGACGAAGCCCAGCTCGACCCCGCCCGCCAGGACGAGGTCGGTCACCTCGCGCGAGTTGCGCACGACGAGCTCGACGTCGGGCGCTCCCCCACCGGTCTCGGTCGGCGCCTCGAGCGCGAGCCGTGCGAGCCAGCGGGGCGCCAGGTACTCGGCGACGGTGAGGCTGGCCGCGACACGCACCCGGGCGGACGGGGCGTCGCGCAGGGCCGCGACCGACGTCTCGAACCGGTCCGACGCCTCGATGACCTCCCGCGCCCACGCCGCCGTCGCCCGGCCCGTCCCGGTGAGCCGCGCGCCTCGGGTCGTGCGCTCGAGAAGGTCCAGGCCGAGCCGGCGCTCCAGGGCACGCAGCCCGGCCGACGCGGTCGGCTGCGCGACACCGAGCGCCCGGGCCGCGGCGCTGATCGAGCCGTGCGAGTCGGTCGCGACGAGCAGCTCCAGCGCGGAGAGCGACGTCCGGTCACGGGCGGGCTGTGCCATAGGTCTACTCTATGGCTCACGAGCCAGGTCGGCCTTCTGCGCGGCCCGGCCACGGGCCAGGCTCGTCAGCATGGCCCTCCTCGTCCCGCGCTCACCCGGCCCCGGCACACCCGACGCCGCTCCCGGGGAGTGGCCCCCGAGACGACCGGACGCGCCCTCCGGTGCACCGCGCCGGCTCGCTCCCGGGCTCGCGCTGGTCGGGGCCGCGACCGTCGTCGTGCTCCTCGGCGCGCGCCTGGTCCCGACGGCGTCGCCGCTCGTCGTCGCGCTCGTGCTCGGGGCCGCGGTCGCGCCCGTCCTCGCACGGGCCGGGACCCGTCCGCGCAGGGCCGCCCTGGTCGCCGCGGCCCGGCCCGGGCTCGCCTGGACGTCCCGGGTGGTGCTGCGCGCCGGCGTCGTCCTCCTGGGCTTCCAGCTCTCGGTCCCCGAGGTGCTCGCGCTCGGCTGGCGGGGCCTCGTCGTCGTGACCACGACGCTCGCGGTCACGTTCGCCGGCACCCTCGTGATCGGCCGCGCGCTGCGCGTCCCGCGCGTCACCGCGCTGCTCGTCGCGACGGGCTTCTCGGTGTGCGGGGCAGCCGCGATCTCCGCGATGCAGGGGGTCGTGCGCCGCCCCGGTGCCACGACGGGCGAGGTGCGCGAGGACGACGACGCGGTCGCCGCGTCCCTCGCGCTCGTCACCGTCTACGGGACGCTCGCCCTCGTCGCGCTGCCGTGGCTCGCGTCCGCCCTCGGGCTCGCCGACGACCGGGCGGGGCTGTGGATCGGCGCGAGCGTGCAGGAGGTCGCGCAGGTCGTCACGGCCGCGGGGACGATCTCGGGGCCGGCGCTCGCGACGGCCACGGTGGCGAAGCTCGCGCGCGTCGCACTGCTCGCGCCGCTCGTCGCCGTGGCGGGGGTCGTCGTCGCCCGTGGTGCCCGACGCGCGGCGCTCGCCGCGGTGCCGTCGGCCCGCGGCCGGACGGGCGTCGGGCCGGGCACGGGGGCCCGTCGCGTCGCCCCCGTGCCGTGGTTCGTCGCCGGGTTCGTCGTCGCGGTCGCGCTGCGGAGCCTGGGGTTGGTGCCCGGGCCCGTGCTCGTCGTGCTCGCCTCGACGACGACCGTCGCGTTCGTCGCCGCGATGTTCGCCCTCGGGCTGGGCGTGGACGTGCCCCACCTCCTGCGCACGGGGCGGCGCGCGCTCGTGCTCGGCGCCCTGTCGGCGCTCCTCGTCACGACGACGGCCCTCGTCGGCGTGCTGCTCCTCGCTTGACCGGACAGCCGAGGGAGAGGCCCGGTGCCGCGGGCTGCGGTCCTACCTCGACGCGGGGGCTTCGGCGGGCGTCGAGGTACCGAGGGCGGCGGTGACGCCGAGCGTCGCGGGCAGGTCCGCCAGGCCGTGGACCACGTGCACGCCCGACGCGCGGGCCGACGTCGGGTCCTCCGGGTGCGGGCCGCCGCGGCGCGTGCCGGGGCGGTCGAGCCAGACGCCGACGAGACCGGCCGCGAGCGCGGCGCGGGCGTCGACGTCGAGCTCGTCGCCCACGTACGCCGTGCGGGCAGGGTCGGTGCCGAGCCGCGAGCACGCCTCGGCGAACACGCGCGGGTCGGGCTTGCCGAAGCCGAGCGTGTCCACGCCGACGAGCAGCGGGACGTCGGGCAGGCCCGCGGCGGCGAGCTTGCGGGTCTGGAGCTCGACGCGGGCGTTCGACAGCGACCCGACGCGGACGCCCGCCCCGACGAGCGTGTCGACCACGGCGCGCGAGTCGTCGAACGCCGCCCATGCCTCCTCGAACGTGCCCCAGAAGAGGTCCTTCCAGTCGACGTACGCGGCGTCGTCGAGCAGCTCGCCGCCGAACGTCGCCTGGAGCTCGTTCGCGCGCGCCATGCGCTGCGCGTCGAAGTCGACCTCGCCGCGCGTGTACGCGCGGTAGTGCCCGTTCGGGTCGGAGCGCCACAGCGCGAGGACCTCGTCGTACCGCTCCTCGGGCAGGTGCGGGAGCCAGACGCGCGACGCGGCGGCGATCGCCTCCGCGAACGCGGCGCGCGTGTCGACGAGCGTGTCGTCGACGTCGAACAGGACGCCCTCGACCGCCGCGGCCGCCGAGACGCCGAGGTCCGTCACAGCGCGTCCCGCAGGCGGACGAGGCGCTCCAGCGTGGAGCCCTTGCCGAGCAGCTCCATCGACTCGAAGAGCGGCGGAGAGACGCGACGGCCCGTGAGCGCGACGCGCAGCGGCGTGAACGCGAAGCGCGGCTTGACGCCCATCCCCTCGACGATCGCGTCGCGCAGGCGCTCCTCGATGGCCGCGGTGACGAACTCGTCGTCCTGCAGCACGTCGAGCGCCGTGATCGCGGCGGCGAGGATGTCCTTCGCGTCGTCGCGCAGCGCACCGCGCGCGTCCTCCTCGACGGTCAGCGCGTCGTCGGCGGTGAAGAGGAAGCCGAGCATCCCGACCGACTCGCCGAGCAGCACCATGCGCTCCTGGACCAGCGGCGCCGCAGCGGTGAGGATCTCCTGGTTGCGCGGGGACAGGTCGGCGAACGAGTCTGCCGGGACGAGCCCGCCCGCGTGCAGGTACGGGACGAGGCGGTCGCGGAAGTCCTCGGGGGCGAGCAGGCGCACGTGCGTCGCGTTGATCGCCTCGGCCTTCTTCAGGTCGAACCGCGCGGGGTTGGGCAGGACGTCGTGCACGTCGAACGCCTCGACCATCTCGGTGACGGAGAAGATGTCGTTGTCCGGCGAGATGGACCAGCCGAGCAGCGCGAGGTAGTTGAGCAGGCCCTCGGGCGTGAAGCCGCGCTCGCGGTGCAGGAACAGGTTCGACTCGGGGTCGCGCTTGGAGAGCTTCTTGTTGCCCTCGCCCATGACGTACGGCAGGTGGCCGAACTCCGGCATCACCTGCGCGACGCCGATCTCCAGGAGCGCCCGGTACAGCGCGATCTGCCGCGGCGTGGAGGACAGCAGGTCCTCGCCGCGCAGGACGTGCGTGATCCCCATGAGCGCGTCGTCGACCGGGTTCACGAGCGTGTAGAGCGGCTGGCCGTTGGCACGGACGAGCGCGTAGTCCGGGACGGAGCCGACCTTGAACGTGATCTCGCCGCGGACGAGGTCGGTGAACGTGATGTCCTCGTCCGGCATGCGCAGGCGCAGCACCGGCTCGCGCCCCTCGGCGCGGAACGCGGCCTTCTGCTCGTCCGTGAGGGTCCGGTCGAAGTTGTCGTACCCCTTGGTCTTGACGCCCGCGGCGGCGTTGCGCGCGTCGGACTCCTCCGGGGTCGAGAACGACTCGTAGACGTACCCGCCCTCGACGAGCCGCGCGATGACGTCCTGGTAGAGGTCCGCGCGCTGCGACTGCCGGTACGGCTCGTGCGGGCCGCCGACCTCGACGCCCTCGTCCCAGTCCAGGCCGAGCCAGCGCAGCGCCTCGAGGAGCTGCTGGTAGCTCTCCTCGCTGTCGCGCGCGGCGTCGGTGTCCTCGATGCGGAAGACGAACGTGCCGCCCACGTGCCGCGCGTACGCCCAGTTGAACAGCGCGGTGCGGATGAGACCGACGTGCGGCGTCCCGGTCGGGGACGGGCAGAAGCGGACGCGGACGGGCGAGGAACCAGGTGCGGGGATCACGGTGCCAGCCTATCGAGCGCAGGATCCGTTCAGCGCGTGTCGGTCCGGGCGCCGGGTCGCCGCCACGTCCCGTCACTCCGAGCCCAGCGCAGCCGTGGGCGACAGGCGTGCCGCGCGCAGCGCGGGCTGGATCCCGGCGAGGACGCCCGTCACGAACGTTGCGGCCACCGACCCCACGACGACCTCCACGGGTAGGACGACGGGCCATCCGCGCGCCGTCGCCCACACGCTGCACGCCGTCGCTCCCACGAGAGCGCCCGTCAGCCCGCCCGCCGAGCACAGCACGGTCGCCTCGAGAAGGAACTGCAGCAGGACGTCGCGGCGTTGGGCACCGAGCGCGCGACGCAGACCCACCTCGCGCCGGCGCTCGTGCACGGCGGAGAACATCGTGTTCGCGATGCCGATACCCCCGACGAGCAGTGCGACCGCCGCGAGACCGAGGAAGAGACCGTCGAACGTCTCCCGGCTCGCCTCCTTCGACGCGAGGACGTCCGACGGTCGGCTCACCTGGATCACACCGGGGACCTCGGGCGACACCGTCGCCGCGAGCACCGACCGCACGGCCGCGACACGGTCCTCGCGCACCGTCGCGTACGCGACGGTGGGGTGTCCGTCGAAGTCGAGCCACGCCTCGGCCGCCTCCCAGCCGACGAGCACCGCCGACTGCAGGTCGACAGCGAGCGGGGTGGGGTCGAGGATGCCGACGACGACGAAGTCGACCCCGCCGACGTCGATCTGGACGTCGCGCTCGGGAAGAGCGTGGATGCCCAGGCGCTCCGCCGCCTCGCTCCCGAGCACGGCGACCGGCTCCGAGCCCCCCGGGACGAAGGTGCCGTCGCCGAGCGTGCCGCGCACGAGGCGGAGCAGGTCGCCGTCGACGGCGAGCGGCGTCAGGGCTCCGTCCCCGTCGAGACGGTGCGCGTTGCTGCGCACCGGCTGGTGCAGGTTCGCGACGACGGCTGCGCCCGTGACCGGGCCGACCCGGTCGAGCATCGCACGCGCGTCCGCGGGCAGCGTGCGCGGCTCGTCGCCGCTCTGGACCGGGTCCAGGCGCAGCAGGTCCGCGCCCATCGCGCTCAACCGTTGCTCGAGCGCCTGCTGGGACGAGGCGGGGATCCCCGTGACGAGCAGGACCGTCGCGACGCCCACGACGATGCCGAGGCACGACAGCGCGGCACGCGTGCGGCGGGTCCGCAGGCCGTCCGTACCCGCTCGCAGGAGGTCGAGCAGGCCGAGGCCCGGACGGCGCCGGACGAGTCCCCACGGCCGGCTCACCGGGCGCTCGCCTCCCCGCGGTCGTCGGGCACGCCGCCGGGCGCCCGTCGTCCCGTGTCGTGCACGATCCGGCCGTCGGCGAGCTCGACGGTCCTGGGCAGGCGTCGCGCGACCTCCGGGTCGTGGGTGATGACCACGATCGTCGTCCCGTCGGCGTTGAGCCGCTCGAGCAGGTCGACGACAAGCTCGCCGTTGCGGCGGTCGAGTGCGCCGGTCGGCTCGTCGGCCAGTACGAGGGACGGTCGTTTGGCGATGGCCCGTGCGATCGCGACTCGCTGGCGCTCGCCTCCCGAGAGCTGCTGCGGGCGGTGTCCGGCCCGGGCCGAGAGCCCGACCCGGTCGAGCGCCCGGAGCGCAAGGTCCCGCCGCTCCCTGCGCGGCGCGCCCGCGTACATCAGTCCGGTCATGACGTTCTCGACGGCGCTGGCGCCGTCGTCGAGGTGGAAGCCCTGGAAGACGAACCCTAGCGTCGTCGCGCGCAGCACCGTGAGCGCGGCGTCGGACAGCGCCGCGGTCTCGGTGCCGCGCACGCGCACCGCGCCGGACGTCGGCAGGTCGAGCGTCCCCATGACGTTGAGGAGCGTGGACTTGCCGGAGCCCGATCGCCCGACGACGGCGACGAGCTCTCCGGCGTCGACGCGCAGCCGCACCCGGTCGAGCGCGGCGACCGCGGGCGGGTAGATCTTGCAGACGTCGTCGAGCTCGAGCACGGGTCCCCTCATCGTGCGGTCACCACGCGCATGCCTTCGCTGACCTCCGGCCCCGAGACCTCGACCAGGTCTCCGGCGAACAGACCCGTCTCCACGGCGACGAGCGACCCGTCCTCGCGCTGGAGCGCGTGGCCGCCCTCGGCGAGCGCGAGGAGGGACGCGACGGGGACGACGAGCACGTCGTCGCTGCGGTCTGTCACGACCCGGACCGAGACCGGACCGGAGTCCAGCCCGCTCAGCACGTCCTGGTCCTCGACGTCGACCACGGCCGCCGCTCCCTGGTCGTCGCCGTCCGACCCGGCGACCGACGAGACAACCCCGGCGGTCTCCGTCCCGTCGGGCAGGACGACGAGCACCTCGGCCCCCTGCGTGAGAGCGACCCTTCGGGTCTCCTCCGGCGCGACGACGACGCGCTTGCGCACTGCCGTGACCTCGAGCACCGGGCCCGCGTCGGACGCGCCGCCCAGGGCGCCGGGTACGGCCGACACGCGCACGGGCTCCGCGAGGAAGACCACCTCGTCCGGCGAGATCGCGTCCCAGCGCAGGACGGCCGGCGCGCCCGGCGAGGCCGGGTCGCCGCTGGACCCGTCGTCGCTCTCGGGCGCATCGCCCTCCTCGTCACCGCTCGCGCTCTCGTCCCCCTGACGGACTCCCTGCATGCCCTCCTGCGAGCCCGTGCCCGTCCACAACGCGTCAGAGAGCTCGAGCGGCCCGAGGTCGTTGGCCTCGCGCCAGCGCCGGACGGCGCCGGCGAAGTTGGGTCCCGTCGCGTCACCCGCCGGGAACCCGTCGAGGTACCCGAGGCCGGTGAGGTTGTCGGCCACCGTCTGCACGTCCTGGCCCTTCATGCCCGAGCCGTCGAGGACGCGATACATCGGCGTGCCACCCACGAGCACGGGAACCCGCCGCTCGTCGACCCGCGCGGCGGCGTCGCCCGCGGCCAGCACCGTCCCGACCTCAGGCAGCCAGGTGATCGTCCCCGACCGCCGCAGCGTGATCTCGTGCGCCGGGCCGTGGTCGACGACCGCGGGCGCGTCCTGCACGACGAGGAGGTCCTGACGCTCCACGAGCACCGTCGACAGGGTCCGGCCGGTGTCCTGCGGCTCGTCGTCGGCGACCGCCGACGCCCTGCCGAGCAGCATCCACGCGATCCCGGCCGAGACGGCGACGACCGCCACCGCGCCCGCGACGACCGGGCGGCGGCGAGGCCGCGTACCACCCTGACTCATCGCCACCCACCGCTGGCCGAGACCTCCTGCTCGCACTGCTCGTGGTGCTGCATGCCGAGCGAGATCGACGCCGAGTCGTTCTCCTCGCCGCCGAGCGCGATGTTGACCGACGTGTCGTCCTGCGAGACCTCGGCGTACCTGACCCCCTTTCCCTCGAGGCAGTCGACGACGGCCTGGACGAACCGCACCGCGTCGGGGTTCTGCACGTCCTTCTCCCACGGCGGCAGCGGGTAGAGCCCCGTGCACCTCTCCATGGCATCCTCCATCTCCGGGTTGACGACCTCTGCGGACATCTCGCCGTCGCCCGTGCCCGGTCGTCCGCCCTGCGCGGGGCTCCCGCCCTCGCCATCGAGGCACCGGTCGTAGGGCACCGACGCGGCGTCGACCTCGGCGTCGGTCATGTCGAGCCGCAGACGGATCGGCTCTCCGTACTTCTCGACGAGCGGGTCCGCGTCAGGGTCCGTGGCGGTGCCGTCGGCCTCGTCGGCGGACGGCGTCTCCAGGGACGCGACCTCTCCGCCGGACGCCTCGGCCGTGGCTCCGGATTCCTCGGACGTCGGGCCGTCCTCCGGCGTCGAGCAGGCCGAGAGCGTCGCCAGGTATGCGAGCGCGAGCGCTGCGCAGGTCAGTCGTCGTCGGGTCGTCGAGATGGTCATGATGTCTCCTCGTCCGGTCGTCTCGGCGGGGACGCTAGGTCGCGAATGTGAGCAACCTGTCCAGAACCGTTGTCGAGGCCTTGGTCGTGCGCCGTGCAGCACCGCGCGGCAGCGGCGGGCTCCCTACGATGCGGGGGTGACGACGATCGTGATCGCGGAGGACGACGAGCACCAGGCCGAGCTGGTCCGCCGGTACATGGCGCGCGAGGGCTTCGAGGCGCGCGTGGTGAGCGACGGGCACGCGGCGCTGGAGAGCGCGCGCTCCGGTGCGGCGGACCTGCTCGTGCTCGACGTGATGCTGCCCGTCCTCGACGGCTACGCGGTCTGCCGTCGGCTCCGCGACGAGGGGCAGGAGCTCCCGATCCTCATGCTCACCGCGCGCGCGAGCGAGGACGACCTGCTCACGGGCTTCGAGCTCGGCGCCGACGACTACCTCTCCAAGCCGTACTCGCCGCGCGAGCTCGTCGCACGCGTGCGCGCGCTCGTCCGGCGCGGCGACGACGGGAGCGGACGGACGCGCGTGGTCGTGGGCGACCTCGTCGTCGACGACGCCCGGCACGAGGCCTCCGTGTCGGGCATCGCCGCGGACCTGACGCCGGCCGAGTTCAGGATCCTCGTGGCGCTCGCCGAGAACGCGGGAATCGTGCTGTCGCGCGTGCAGCTGCTGCGGCAGTTGCACGGGAGCCACGAGTACCTCACCGAGCGCACGATCGACACCCACGTCAAGAACATCCGGACGAAGATCGAGGTCGACCCGCGCCGTCCGGAGCGGTTGCGCACGGTCTACGGCGTGGGCTACAAGCTCGTGGCGCCGGGAGACGCCGGTACCCGTGCGCCGTAGCCTGGTCGGGCGCATCGTCGTCGCGGCGGTCGTCGTCACGCTCGCCGCGGTGCTCGGCACCGTCTGGCTCACCGAGAACACCCGCGCCTCGTTCAGCATCGCCCAGCACGAGGTCGACTGGTCCTCGGACGCCGTGATTCTCGAGAGCCTGCTCGAGTGGGGCGGGACGCACCCCGGTTGGGACGGCGTCGAGCAGCTCGCGTCGAGGCTGTCGCGCGAGCACGGCCGGCGGATCGCCGTCCTCCAGGGCGACGAGGTCGTCGCCGACACCCTTCCCGGGCTACCGATGCCCCAGCACGCCGTCCACCGCCTCGACCTCTGGGACGACGCCTCGCAGGTGCCGCCCGACGATGCCGGAGTCCCTGCCACCGACGTGGTCGAGATGCCACGGTACGTCGCCGGCGCCTTCCTCCTCACGACCGCCGAGAAGGCCTCCCTCGGGACGGGCGCAGCAGGCGCCGCGCGCTGCGCGCGGCTCGACCCGGCGCACGAGCTGGACTACCTCCCGAGCGGCCGACCGGTCCTCAACCTCTCGAGGGACACCGAGCTCTGCGGGTCGCCCGAGCTCGCCGCACCGCTCGCGCAGGAGCGTGACGCCCTCGCCGAGCTCACCGGCCTCACGAACGCGTGCCTGCTCGGCACGGGCGAGCAGGGCGTCGACGCGATCTCGCTCGTCACGTTCCCGACCGAGGGGACCGGGCGGCTCGCCTTCCAGGTTCTCGACCCGGAAGGCGAACCGGCGGCCGTGCCCGCGGCGGTGCGGCGCTGCCTCCAGAAGGCCTTCGCGGAGCAGTCCGAGGGCCTCGTCGCCCCGCCCGCCACGGTCTACCTGACCGACCTGCGCGGCGACGTCCGAGGACCGCTCGACCTGTCCCCCGGATCGGTGGCGCGCATCGCCGCGGTGTCGGGAGCACTGCTCCTCCTCGTCCTGGCGACCGCCTGGTTCGTGGGTGCACCCGTCGTCCGACAGGTCCGCGCCGTGACCGAGGCGTCACGACGGCTCGCGCAGGGCGAACCGGACGTCCAGGTGCCCGTCGGCGGTACCGGCGAGGTCTCCGAGCTCGCACGTTCCTTCAACGCCATGTCCGCCGACCTCGTGCGCAGCCGCGAGCAGCAGCGCCGGATGGTGAGCGACGTCGCGCACGAGGTCCGCACCCCGCTGACGACGCTGCGCGGCTGGCTCGAGGGGGCGCAGGACGGAGTCGTGCCGGTGGACCACGACCTGGTGGACCTCCTGCACGGCGAGACCATGCACCTGCAGAGCATCGCGGACGACCTGCTCACCCTGACCCTCGCCGAGTCAGGGAGCCTCGAGCTGCACCGTGGTGCCGTCGACGTCACCGGGCTCCTCGAGGACGCCGCCCGGCGCGCGACGGCCGGCGCGGCGTCCGCCGGGATGGTGGTGCGCACGCGCGTGGAGGAAGGGCTCGTCGTCCGTGGCGACACGCGCCGGCTACGTCAGGTCGTCGACAACCTGGTCGCGAACGCGCTCATGCACTCGGGCGGCACGGTCGTGGAGGTCCGGGGCCGCCCGTCGGACGGGCGCGTCGTCGTCGAGGTCGAGGACGACGGTGCCGGGCTGGACCCGCAGGACGTCGGGCACCTCTTCGACCGGTTCTGGCGGGCCGACCGGTCGCGGGCCCGGGGGACGGGCGGCAGCGGCCTCGGCCTCGCCGTCGTGCGCGAGCTCGTCGAGCTGCACGGGGGGACGGTCAGCGCGAGCAGTTCCCCCTGTCAGGGCGCGCGCATCGTCGTGGTCCTGCCGCGCGGGACAGACCACGACGCCGACTGACGACGCGCCGCGCTCAAGCCCGCCGGACGACCGGGTTGCTCAGGACGCCCAGCCCCTCGACCTCGCACTCGACGCGGTCGCCGACGTCGATCAGCCCCACGCCCGCGGGCGTGCCGGTGAGGATGACGTCGCCGGGCAGGAGGGTCATGGCCTCGGAGATGTACGACACCAGGAACGGGATGTCGAAGATCATCTCGCTCGTGCGGCCGTCCTGCTTGACCTCGCCGTTGACGCGGCTGCGGACGCCGACGTCCTCGGGGTTGAGGTCGGTGTCGATCCACGGGCCGAGCGGGCACGACGAGTCGAAGCCCTTGGCACGGGCCCACTGCCCGTCGGTGCGCTGCGCGTCGCGCGCGGTGACGTCGTTGGCGACGGTGTAGCCGAGCACGTACGCCGGTGCCGCCTCGGGCGACACGTCCTTCGCGAGGCGCCCGACGACGACGGCGAGCTCGGCCTCGTAGGAGACCTCCTGCGAGAAGTCGGGCAGGACGATCGGGTCGTCCGGCCCGACCACCGAGGTGTTGGGCTTGAGGAACAGCAGCGGGCTCGACGGGACGTCGTTGCCCATCTCCTTCGCGTGGTCCGCGTAGTTGCGGCCCACCGCGACCACCTTCGAGCGCGGGATCACCGGGGCCAGCAGCCGGACGCCGTCGCCCAGCTCGACGCTCTCGCCCGTCGGCGTGACGGGCATGTACAGTGGGTCGCCCGTGAGGACCGCGAGGTACGTGCGGTCCCCCTCGTGCTGGACGAGGGCGTAGCGGGGGTCGTCTCCGGTGGTGAATCTCGCGATGCGCACGGGCTCAGCGTACGTGCCCGACGTCGGGTCACGCCCGGGCGAGCACCTCGCCGTTGAGCACCGCGAACCACCCCGCGGGCTCCTCCGCCCAGCGCAGCCAGTCCTGGGCGAGCTGCTCGAGCGCGACGTCGTCCGCCAGCGCCGACTCCTTCGCCTGGACGGCGAAGTTGGAGGCCACGCAGCGCTCGGCCCACAGGCCTCCCCACCACGTGCGGTCCGCGGGCGTCGCGTAGCACCAGGTGCTCGCGGTCGGGACGATCTGCGCGGGGTCGAACCCGGCGTCCTGCACCCACGCGAAGAGACGACGGCCGGCGTCGGCCTCGTACCCGTAGGCGTGCGTGACCTCGTGGTAGAGGGTGTTCCACTCGGTGAGCCCCGAGGACTCGGGGTACCAGGTCATGGCGGCGTAGTCGGCGTCGCGCACGGCGACGAGCCCGCCCGGCCGCGCGACGCGCCGCATCTCGCGCAGCGCCGCGATCGGGTCGGACAGGTGCTGCAGCAGCTGGTGGGCGTAGACGACGTCGAACGTGCCGTCGGCGAACGGGAGCTCGTACGCGTTCGCGTGCTGGAAGGCGATGTTCGCGGTCCCGCGCTGCGCCGCGAGCTCGCGGGCGCTGGCGAGCACCACCTCGGACGCGTCGACGCCGACGACCCGACCGTCGGGCACGCGCTCGGCGAGGTCCACGGTGACCGTCGCCGGGCCGCAGCCCACGTCGAGGATGCTCATGTCTGCACGCAGGTGCGGCAGGAGGAAGCCGGCCGAGTTCTCGGCGGTGCGCCACCGGTGGGAGCGCAGAACCGACTCGTGGTGGCCGTGGGTGTACGACTCGGACTCCTGGGCGGGGTCGCTCCCGGCCCCGGTGGGGGCGGTGTCGCGATGTTCGGCAGCCACGTCGGCGCCGTGAGGGGTTTCCGTCATACCCGCACGGTAGGCGGGATGGGGATCGTTCTCGACCCCGTTCTCACACTCTGGGCGCCGAGTCCGTGCGCGGGTCTCCTCGGCGTGGCGCAGGTGCCGGGAGATCCCCGGACGCGGACAATCCACCCATGACGGCCGCGACCGGAACGACCTCGTCCCCGACGTTCGCGCGGCGCCACGCGGCGCTCCTCCTCGGCGGCCCGGGCCGCGTCGCCGGCGTCGACGTCGCGCGCGGGGTCGCGGTCCTCGGGATGTTCGCGGCGCACGTCGGGTACACGACCGAGGACTTCGGGGAGGTCTCGGGCTGGCTGTCGCTGTCCCACGGCCGTTCGTCCATCCTGTTCGCGCTCGTCGCGGGGGTCTCCCTCGCCATCGTGTCGGGCGGCCGGACGCCGCTCGACGGCCTGCCCGCGCTGCAGGCGCGCACCCGGATCCTCGTGCGCGCGGTCCTGCTGCTCGCGCTCGTGGGCCTGCTGGACCTGCTCGGCACGCGCGTGCTGCTCATCCTCGGCTTCTACGCCGCATACTTCGTCCTCGCGCTGCCGTTCCTGCGCTGGAGCCCGCGCCACCTCCTGCTGCTCGCGGGGACGGTCGCGGTCGTCGGACCGGTGGTCGCGTACTGGGTGCCCGAGGCGGTCGCGCGGGCAGGGCTGCACCTGCCCGACGACGGGTCGGGCGCGTTCACCGACTTCCTCGTCTCCGGCCACTACCCGGCGGTCGTGTGGATGGCGTACGTGCTCGTGGGGGTCGCGATCGGGCGCTCGGACCTGTCGTCGACGCCCGTCCGGCTCGGGCTCGTGGTCGGCGGCCTGCTCGCCGCGGCGGTCGGCCACGGCGTGTCGGCCGCGGTCGTGGACCCGCTCGGCGGGGCGGAGGCGGTCGAGGGGGTGTCCGCGGCGTGGTCGAGCACGTTCCGACCCGAGCCGCTGGGCTGGGAGGACCCGTGGCCGACGAGCACCTACCTGTGGCTCGCCGGCCCGCACACCGACACCCTGCCGGAGGTCGTCGGGTCGGGCGGCTTCGCCGTCGCGGTCCTCGGGCTGTGCCTGTTCGTGGGGCGCGCCGGCCGCTGGGTGCTCGCCCCCGTCGCCGCGGTGGGCTCGATGGCGCTCTCGGTCTACTCCGCCCAGATCGTCGTCCTGTGGGCGTGGGGCGACGAGGCGTACGAGCAGACGACGAACGGCGCGCTCCTCGCGCTCGTCCTCGCGACGCTCGTGGCCGCGACCGTGTGGCGCTGGGCGCTCGGGCGCGGCCCGCTGGAGCGCCTGTTCGCCGCGGTCGCCACGCGCGCGTCGGCCGTCACGACGGCGTCGCCCGAGCCGGCGCGGGATGCCTCGACCGGGGTGCGTCCCACCGCTCGGGACGACGACGCCGGGCCGACGGGCGACACGCCGGGGGCGTCGTAGTGTCGGGCCATGACGACTCCCGCCTCCCGTGACGACGTGCCCGAGGCACGACCCGCCCTGCGCCGCCTCGGCCGCTCCGGCCTCGCCGTGTCCGCCGTCGGGCTCGGCTGCAACAACTTCGGCCGTCCCCGGACGGCGACCGAGACGCTCGAGGGCACGCGCGCGGTCGTCGACGCGGCGCTCGACTCCGGGGTGACGTTCTTCGACACCGCCGACTCGTACGGCGGCCGCCCCGGCCTGAGCGAGGAGCTGCTCGGCCAGGCGCTCGGCCCGCGACGCGACGACGCGGTGGTCGCGACGAAGTTCGGCATGTCCATGCGCGGCACGGCGGGCGAGGACTTCGGGGCGCGCGGCTCGCGCCGGTACGTCGTGCGCGCGGTCGAGGACTCGCTGCGCCGGCTCGGCACGGACCGGATCGACCTCTACCAGTTCCACACCCCGGACCCGCTGACCCCGATCGACGAGACGCTGTCGGCGCTCGACGACCTCGTGCGCGCGGGCAAGGTGCTCTACGTGGGCCACTCGAACCGGGCCGGCTGGCAGATCGCGGAGGCCGAGCTCACGGCCCGTGCCGCGGGGACCGTCCGGTTCGTCTCGGCGCAGAACCAGTACAACCTCGTCGACCGGCGGGCCGAGCTCGAGGTGCTGCCCGCGACCGCGGCGTTCGGGATCGGGGTGCTCCCCTACTTCCCGCTCGCCAACGGCCTCCTCACGGGCAAGTACGCGCACGGCGCGCGGCCCGACGACGGCCGCCTCGTCACGACCAAGCCGCACCTCCTCGAGTCGGCGCCCTGGGAGGCGCTCGCGCGCCTCGGCGCGTTCTGCCAGGTGCGCGGGATCACCGAGGTGCAGGTCGCGTTCGGGTGGCTGCTCTCGCACGCCCAGGTGTCGAGCGTCATCGCGGGCGCGACGAAGCCCGAGCAGGTGCGCCAGAACGCCGCCGCCGGCACCTGGGTCCCGACGGCCGAGGACCTCGCCGAGCTCGACAAGATCTTCCCGCCCGCGGGCCGGGTCGCGCCCTTCTGACCCCGGGCACGGTCCACCGGCCCGCCGGGTGGCGGGTGGCGACGGCCGTCCCTTCCCTGCGGGCCGGCCCCGGCCTACCGTGGAGGGATGGCCACGTGGGAGGACGTCGAGCGGGTCGTCACCGTGCTTCCGGACACCGGCGAGAAGGGTCCGCGGCGGTGGGCGGTGCACGGCAAGCTGTTCGTGTGGGAGCGGCCGCTGCGGGCGAAGGACCTCGCCGAGCTCGGTGCCGACGCACCCACCGGGGCCCCGGTCGCGTTCCGCGTCGCCGACGAGGGTGAGAAGGAGGCCCTTCTCGGCGACGAGCCCGGGGCGTTCTTCACGACGTCCCACTTCGACGGCTACCCGATCGTGCTCGCGCGGCTCGACCGCGTCCCGGTGCCCGAGCTCGAGGAGCTCGTGCAGGACGCGTGGCTCGCCCGCGCGCCGAAGCGGCTCGCGAAGGAGTACCTCGCCCGCACCGGGTGACGACCCCGCCGCGACGCCGCCCGTCGGTCCGTTCCTCGGCTCGGCGTCCGGCGGGGTCCTGCCGCGCGGCTCAGTACGCGCTGGCCTGCGTGATCTCGAAGGTCGCCGTGCGCAGCGCCTCGAGGTCGTCCGCGCCGACGTACTCGAACGCGTCGACGACCACCGACTCGCCCGGGGCGAGCTCCTCGGTGTACGCCCAGTCGGAGTCGACGACGGTGCCGTCGGGGGCCACGGCGTCCACGTCGATGTCGAACGTCAGCGGCTCGTCCGACGTGTTGGTGAACGTGACCGGAAGGCCCGACTCGACCAGCCCGTACTCGTCCTCGACACCCTCGAACGTGCCGAACTCGACCTCGAGGTCGTTCGCGAGGACGTCGTCCGTCGCCTCCCCGAAGGCCCGGTCGCTGTCCTCCTGGATCTCGGAGAGCGTCTGCTGGTACTCCGTCGTGGCGTTGTTCGCGGCGGCGATGATCGCGACCCAGACGAGGACGGTCGCGACGATCGAGAGCACGCCGAGGACGATCGCCGCGACGGAGAAGCCCTTCCCGGTCTTCCCCTTCTTGATCTGCGCGAGCCCGACGGCGCCGAGCACGATGCCCGCCAGGCCGAGGAGCGCGCAGAGGAAGTTGACGCCCGGGATCCAGCTCCCGAGCAGGCCGAGGATCGCGAGGACGAAACCGACGACGGCCAGCACGTTCGTCGTCGACGGGCCGGGAGGGCCGTACGCGGGGTACCCGGCGTACGGGGCCCCGTAGGCCGGCTGCTGCTGCGCGCCGTAGGGCTGCGCATAGCCCTGCTGCGGCGGTGCGCCGTAGGGCTGGGCGTAACCCTGCTGCGGGTCGGGTGCCCCGTACGGCTGGGCGTAGCCCTGCTGCGGGTCGGGCGCCCCGTACGGCTGGGCGTAACCCTGCTGCGGGTCCTGGCCGTACCCGGGCGGGGCGTAGGGGGCCTGCGCCGGGTCGGCAGGAGGTTCTCCCCACGCCGACGGCGCGGGCTGCTCCGGCGCGCCGTGGCCCGGCCCGGGCGGACCGTCCGGCGTCCCGTACGGCGTCGTGTCCCCCTGCGGCCCGTACGTGCTCAGCGTCGGCGCCTCCTGCGCCGGGTCCGCCCCGCCCTGCGAGCGGTAGGGGTCGAACTGGTACGGGTCCTGCGGTGCCGTGGGCGGCTGCGACATGGTGCTCCTCCGCGGCGGGGCCGCGAGTCGGGGTCGGGTGTCCGGTGGGTCGGGTGCCGGGTCTTCACAGCACGCCCACACCCTAGTGTTCCGCCCGCCACCGACAGCGCGGGGTCCGGCCCCCGCGCGAGGTCCGGCCCGCCCGACGGGCGGCGCACCTCTCGTACCCTGGACGGGTGCCCACCACCCCCGCCCCGACCACCGGGCCCACGCACGCCGTCGGGCCGCGAGTGCTGCGTGCGGCCGAGTGGCAGGTCCTCGAGGACACCCACGCCACGCGGGCCGACGCGTTCACCGCAGGCTGGCGACGACGCAAGCCGCTCGGCGCGAAGCACGCGATCGAGGACTTCCTCTTCACCTACTACCCCACCCGCCCGGCCCAGCTGCGCCGCTGGCACCCGGGGCCCGGCGTCGTGCTCGCGCCCCCGCCCGGCACCACGGGCGCGCCCGCACCCGACGACGACGCTCCCGACCCGTACGTGACGCGCGCCTCGTGGCGGTGGTACCGCGAGACGGACGACGGGCTGACGCTCGACGCCGCCGCGTTCCTCGCGGACCGCGGGGACACGGTGCGCTACCTGCACGGCCTCCTCGCCGCGACGGCGTCGCGCCCGGGACGGTTCGGCTGCTTCGGCCTGCACGAGTGGGCCATGGTCTACCGCGACCGGGAGGCCGGCCGCGACCATCGGCACCCGCTGCCCCTGCGCCTCGGGCACGAGGGCACGGACCGTGTGGTCGAGGACCATCCCGTGCAGTGCTCCCACTTCGACGCGTTCCGGTTCTTCACGCCCGAGGCCGAACCGCTCAACCGGCTCCGGCCGACGCGCGAGACCCAGCCCGCGACGGAGCAGCCCGGCTGCCTGCACGCCACCATGGACCTGCTCAAGTGGGCCATGAAGCTCGGACCCGCGGTGCCGGGCGACCTGCTGCTCGACTGCTTCGAGCTCGCGCACGACGTCCGCGTCGTCGACATGCAGGCGTCGCCCTACGACGTCTCGTCGTACGGGCTCGAGCCGGTCGCGATCGAGACGCCCGAGGGCAAGGCGGAGTACGTGCGCCACCAGCGCGCGTTCGCGGAGCGCGGCGCGGTCCTGCGCGAGCGCCTGCTCGCGGTCTGCGCGGCGCTCCTCGCCGCCGGGGTGCCCGCGCCCCGTCGGGAGGGCGCGACCCGACCCGGTCCGTAATGCTCTGCGGGCCGGACCGGCCGTCGTGCGAGGATCGCTCGCGTGAGCCGCGCCCCGACCATCGCCGAGATCCCGACCGGACCCGTCGACGTCCCCCGCGCGGTCGCCGCGCTGGCCGGCGCCGACGTCGTCACGCCCGTGTGGCGCAACGTCGTCGGCGGGCTGACGTTCCGCCTCGAGCCCACCGGCGGCCCGGCGGAAGGACCCACCCGGTACGCCAAGTGGGCGCCCGCCGGGACGCCGGAGCTGGACCTCCCCGCCGAGGCCGAGCGCCTCGCCTGGGTCGGTGACCGCACGCCCGTGCCGCGCGTCCTCGACCAGGGCGCGGACGACGACGGCTCCTGGCTCGTCACGGGGGCCGTGCCCGGACGCTCGGCGGTCGAGGCTCGCTGGGCCGGGGACCCCGCGGTGGCCGCCACCTCGATCGGGCGCGGGCTGCGCGTGCTGCACGAGGCGCTGCCGGTCGGGTCCTGCCCCTTCACCTGGTCGGTCACCGACCGCGTCACGCACGCCGACGCGCGCCTCGCCCGCGGTGCCGGACCGCACGAGTGGTTCCCCGAGCACCGCGACCTGACCGTCGCCGAGGCGCGGTCCCGGCTCGACGACCCGCCCGCCGTCGACCACCTCGTCGTGTGCCACGGCGACGCGTGCGTCCCCAACACGCTCCTGCACGACGACGGCACGTTCGCCGCGCACGTCGACCTCGGCTCCCTCGGCGTCGCCGACCGCTGGGCCGACCTCGCCGTCGCCGCGTGGAGCACGGAGTGGAACTACGGCCCGGGGTACGACGGGCACGTGTACGCGGGCTACGGCGTCGACCCCGACCCCGACCGCATCGCCTTCTACCGCCTCCTGTGGGACCTGTCCTGAACCCGCTGGGTGCCTGAGGTCGTCGCGCCCGACCGATCCGACCGCGGCGACTCTCCTGCACCCAGCGGGTGAGCGGGTCAGCCGCAGGCCGGGACGACGACGTCCCGCGCGACCTCCTGCGTCGTCCCGCCCGTGCCGGTCGCGGTGACGGTGACGGTGACGGGAACCCCCGTCGCCCCGGTGCGCACCGCGAACGACTGGTACGCGTTGGAGCCCGGCGCGACGGCGTCGAACGACCGTGCCCCCGCGCCGGTGACGAGCGCGACGGCGAGCGCGCCGTCGGACACGTTGAGCGCGCGCACGGCGACGTAGGGCGTGCCGGCCAGGCACCGGGCCGAGGCCTCGACCTCGACCAGCGGGTCCGCGGGCTGCGTCGGCTCGCCGACGACCTCACCGTCCACCGTGAGCGTGCCGTCCGCGTTCACGACGACGTCGGCCGCCATCGCGGCCGCGAGGTCGACGCGCTGCCACTCGGCCTCGCCCGCGACGTCGAGCGCGTAGCCCGAGTCGAGCGCGGTCGCCGCGAGGACGAGCCGGCGCTGGTCGCCCGTGAGGTCGGGGAACGCGGTGCGCAGCAGGTCCTCCGCACCCGCGGGAACGTTCGCCGCACGCCCCGGCTCGCCGATCTGCGGGAAGCCGTAGGTGAGCCGCTCGTCGTAGACCGCGAGCGCCTGGTCGGTGGGCAGGTACGGCACCTGCTCCTGCGCGCACACGGCGACCTCGTCGCCGCACGCGCGCTCGAGGACCGTGACGAGCTCGGTGCGCGCCTGCTCGAGCAGGACCCGGAACTCGGGATCCGACCAGCGCAGCTGGGCGACGTTCTGCCCGGCCATGCGCCCGCCCATGACGTCGAGCGGGTAGTGGAAGCCGAGCACGAGGCGGTTGTCGCCGTACTCCGACGTCCGGGCGAGGATCTGCGGGGCGAGCTCCGGCAGGAGGGTCGCCAGGACGGTGCCCTGCGCGTACCCGTGGTTGGTGTGCCCGCTCGGGAACGAGCCGTTGCCACGCAGGCCCTCGTAGCTGCCGGACGAGTCGAACGCGTTGACGTGGCCGCCCGCGGACGTGAACCCGAACCGGACGAACGGGCGCTTGTAGTCGTACGCGGCCTTCGCGGGCTCGTGGTTGCCGACCGACTTCTCCACGCGACCCGACAGGAGCGCCTTCGTCCTGGGCAGCTTGCCGTCTGCGAGCGCCGCCCGGTAGATCGGGCCGAGCTCGCTGCCGAGCGCGTCCGACATCGTCTCGTACGCGGAGCCGTGCCCGTCGTCGAGCGCCCGCTGCACCTGCTCGTCACCGGGGGCGTACGCGTTGTTGCGCGCGAGCGAGCCGAGGTCGTTCGCGCTCGTCGGCTCGCCGGGCTCGTTCGGCGAGAGGATCTCCGGGTGGTCGTCCCGCAGGTCGGCGAAGCCGCGCAGCACCCACGTGAACCAGTCCTGGCCGCCCGGGGCCGACGGCGTCGCGTCGGACGTGTACGTCCGGTCGAGGACGTCCTGGGGGAACGGCATCGACGGGTCGTCGGTGGTCGAGAGGGTGAGGCCGAAGAAGACGTCGGAGCTCGTCTCGTTGCACTGGTGGATCTCGACGGCGATCGTGTTCTCCCCCTCGACGAGCGCGTCGACGGGGATCACGAGCGTCTCGCGCAGCGGCGCGGTCGCGCCGGCCTTGTCCTGGTACTGGAGGTTGCGCGTGATCATCGAGTCGCCCCACCCGGCGACGCGCTCGCCGTTGACGTACACCGTGGCGGAGTCGTCGTAGACGAGCGTGCCGCGCAGGCCCGTGATCTCGTCGAGCGTGGCCGCGTCGAGCGTGACGGTGGTGCGGAAGAAGTACGCGGGGACGACCTTCTTGGGCGTCTGCGTGATCCAGTACTCCAGCAGCGTCGTGATGGTGTTGCCGCCGCCGATGCCGGACGCGGTGCCGTTCACGGCGCCGAAGCCCGGCGTCCCGGTCTTCCACGCGGAGTCGTCGAACGCCGGGTCGGCCCACACGGTCCGGTCCGTCGCTCCTCCGGCGGGGTCGGTGTTGTCGTCCAGGTAGCGCCAGGTGGTGCCGGTCCCGAGCACCTCGGTCGGCGTGAAGCCCTCGTCCGCACGCGCCGTGGGCGCCTGGAGCGCGAACGCGAGCAGGAGGGCGAGGGTCGTCAGCGCGGCGAGAGCCGCGGCCGTCAGCTCGCGCCGGCGGGTGGGCGCGGCAGCGTCGCCGCGCGGTCGGAACGTCGTCGTTCCTGTCATCGGTGTCCCCTTCGTCGGTGGTACGGGGTACTTCGAGGTGGTGCGTGGTCGTCCCGCGTGGCGGGGGGGTCGTGCGGTCCGCGCCGTGGTGCCGCCCGGACGGGCGGCACCGCGGCGCGGACCTTCCTGCTGACCGGTCAGGAGCAGGACGGGATCGTGACGGTCTGCTCGACCGTCTGCACGCCCTCCTCCCCCGTGGCCGTCACGGTGACGTCCAGGTCGCCCGTCTCCGACCTGGCGGCGAACGACTGGTAGGCGCTCGCGCCCGGCGCGACGGCGGCGAACGACTTCGAGCCGAGCGCGCTCGCGAGCTCGATGTCGACGGGACCGTCGGACGTGTTGAGCGCCCGGATCGCGACGTACGGCTTGCCGGCGAGGCAGCGCGGGCTGACCTCGACAGTGACGAGCTCGACGTCCGTGGGCTCCTCCAGGGCGTCGATCGCGCCCTGGAGCGCGAGCCGGGCGTGGTGCAGCGCCTCGTCGGACGCCGAGGCGTCGTCCCGGACCGTCGTCGCCGTGGCGAGAGCGGTGCGGAACGCCTCCCACGACTCGGGGCTGTGCCCCTCGTCGGTGATGGCCTCCGCGCTCGTCACGAGGTTCTCGAGCAGGCGCCGCTCCGCGGGCACGAGCTGCCCGCTCGCGAGCGTGAGGCGACGCACCTTCTCGTCGACCTGCGCCTGCGTCGGGGCCGTGGCGGCGAGCAGGGTCCGCGCGGTGGCGAGCTCCCGCGAGAAGACGCCCGCGTCGATCCGGCCGTACCGGTCGATCTCGGCCTCGAACGCCCCGGCGTCGTCCACCGACGCGGCGAGCGCCGCGGTGTCCGTCGGGGGGACCTCCACGTCGTAGGCGTCGGTGAAGAACCTCATGCTGTCGAGGTTCGCGACGTACGGGTGGTCGGCGAACGCCTCGGTCGTCAGTCGCACGAACAGCGCGTGCGTGCCGCGCACGTGGCTCGGCAGGTCGACGGTCGCGGTGCCGTCGGTGGTCCAGCTCGAGCCGGTCGTGGGCAGCGGCACCCGGGCGAAGGGCTCCCCCGGGTTCGCCGGGTCGAACTCGTCGAGGTAGACCTCGAGCGCCGAGTTGTTCCCGCTGCGGCCGGAGTTGTGCACGTAGTGCACCGAGAGCTGGTCGAGCGCCGCCGAGCCGAGGTCGACCTCGCCGTAGGCGAGCCAGTCGCCGTCCGCGGTGCCGCCGACGTTCGTCACCGGCCCGCTCGTCCACGTCGAGGACTCCTTCTTGAGCCCGCGGCCGGAGTTCGCGGTCCAGTCCTCGGCCTCGATCGTCACCGCCGGGGACTCGCCGGGCTCGCCCGGTCCGGACGGGTCCTGCGCGCTGAAGCGGAACCAGTCGAAGTTGCCGACCCAGCTCCGCCCGGACGGCGCGAGGAGCTCGAACGTGACCGCCTTCGCGTCGACGAGCGCCTGCACGTCGCCGAGCTCCGCCGTCACCTCGGTGTACTTGCCCCAGCCGCTCGTGCCCTTGAGGTCGACGGTCGCGACCACCGGGCCGGTCACGTCGCCGGCGTGCACGCGCACGGTGCTCGGCGTGTCCGTCGGGGCGAAGCTCGTGTCGTACCGCACCGTGAGGAAGCGCGGCGGGGTGCCCCCCGCGGCGGTCTCGAAGGTCATGTCGCGGTACTGCACCCACGACCCGGAGCGCACCCCGCCGAGGTTCCCGGACGAGCTGTTCGCCTCGTTCTTCAGCTCGCCCCCGGACCACGCCTCGGACTGCTCGGCCTCGAGCGTGCGGTAGCCGCCGCCCGTGAGGTCGAGCGCGTCGATCGTGGCACCGAGGCGGTCGGCCGCGAACCGCAGCGCGATGCTCGTCGCGGCCTCGTCCGCGAGCACCTCCTGCGCCTGCGACAGCGCGGTGGAGAAGCGGTCGAACGTCACGGACGAGTAGTTCCCGTGCCGCACGAGCACGGCGTCCTCGACGAGCGCGGTGAGCGCGTCGCGCTCGGCCGACGCGACCGAGAGGCGCAGCGGGGAGAGCACCGAGATGCCCTGCCCGCGCAGCGAGGCCGCGGCGACGCCGTCGGCCAGGGCCGCGTCGCGCAGGTGCACGGAGAAGCGCGCGTCGGCGGACGCCGTCCCCGTCAGGGAGACGGTGAGCGCGGTCGGCGACGCGACCGTCACGGCCGCCGTGACGCCGTCGGGCAGCCCGACGACGTTCGCCGCCCCGCTCGCGACGAGGTCCGTGCCCGCGGACCCGGCGAACCGGGCACCGTCGAGCGTGAGGGTCACGGTCGCGTCGAGCGCGCCGCCGTCGCCGGTCCGGACCGTCGCCGGGTCGGCGCTGACGCGCGGGCCCTCGGCGGGCTCGTCGGTGGCGGTGCTCATCGAGAACGCGGGCTCGGTGTCCGTGCCCCAGTCGCTCGGCTCCTCGCCCATCGAGAACGCGAGGTCCGCGCCCCCGACGACCGTCCCGTAGTCGACCCACGTGTTGCCGAACGCCGCGCCGTCGAGCGTCGCGGACTGGACGTAGAACGCGTCCTCGGAGACGCCGTCGGCCGTCACCGCGAAGGTGGCGCCGTCGTCGTAGGTGATGGTCGCGCGGTCGAAGAACGGCGACCCGATCTGGAACTCGGACGACCCGGCCGTGACCGGGAACAGGCCGACGGCCGCGGCGACGAACATCGTCGACATCGTGCCGGCGTCGTCCATCGTGGGGAGCATGCCGCGCGGGTCGAGCTGGTAGACCTTGGTCTTCACCGGCGGTGTGAACTCGCCGCCCCCGCTCGGGACCGCGCTGGAGGAGCCGGTCGCGATGTACCGGTTCCAGGTCTCCTTCGTGTAGATGGCGCGCGTCCACTTCTGGGTCAGGCTCGGCTCGCCCGTGTAGTTGAAGAGGTACGGCGCCTGCAGGTCGATCTCGTTGGCGTTCGAGTGGAGCATCGCCTTGCCGTCGTCCGGGGCGTGCTCGCCGAACATGTGGCGCACCGCGAGGCGCGCGGCCTCGGCGCCGCCCATCGCCTCGACGAGGGCGTCCATGTCGTACGCGTCGTACCAGTGGTACTGCCACAGCGTGCCCTGGTAGAGGCTCGCCGCCTCGAACTTCTCGTAGTCCGCGCTCTGCCAGGAGCCGTCGGCGGCCCGGGGCGTGAGGAGGCCGACCTGCGTGCCGTCGGCCGCGGTCCACGCGCCCGGCTTGGTGAGCTTCTCGATCGGCCACGACGCCTGCTCACGCATGGTCTGCGCCTCGTCGGTCAGACCGATCTCGTCCGCGATCACGGACAGCCCGTACTGGTCGTAGCCGCGCTGCACGGACGCGCCGGGGTTGCCCGCCACGTAGCCGCGCTGGAGCTCGTCCGCGCTGTACTGCCCGACGAGGCGCTTGAGCGCCGGGTACGCCTCGTCGAGGCGGTCGAAGCCGTCGAAGCCCTTGGCGATCGCGTCCGCGACCACGACCGAGGACCGCTCCCAGCGGACGGTGGGGACCGAGTGCACGAACCCGCCGAGGCCGCTGCCCGTGCCGGTCGCCTCGGCGTCGGCGAACAGGTAGATCAGGGACTGCACCATGTCGCGGTACAGCGCCGGGTCGATGTAGGCGATGACCGAGAACTTGCGGAAGTCGTCCCACGTGGCCCACGAGTCGTAGTACGTGAAGCCCTGTGCGGCATGGACGGCGCCGTCGACACCGCGGTACGTGCCCGACGTGCTCGTCGCGTTCATCGGCATGGCGAACATGCGGTACAGGTGCGTGTAGAAGAGCTTCTGCAGGTCGCCCGTGGGGTCGGTGGCGGTCGACGCGTCGACGTCCACCTTGCCGAGGGTGTCGTTCCACTCGGCGTGCGTGCGGTCGCGCACCTCGTCGAAGGTCAGCTCGCCGAGCTCGACCTGCTGGTCGGTCCGCGCCTGGTCGACGCTCACCGGCGACAGCGTGACCTGCAGGCCGACCTCGTCGGCGTGCGCCGGGTCGAACGTGAGGATCGCGCCGGTGTCCCGGCCGTCCTGCAACGTCGCGTCGACGAGCTTGTCGTCGTCGCCCCAGGTGGTCACGCTCGCGACGGGCTGCAGCGTCCGCGCGTAGTAGTAGAGCGTGTACGACGCGTTGTAGAAGTAGCCCGTGACCTGGCCGCTCAGCGCGGCGCTCCCGTCACCGAGCTCCTCCACCTGCACCGACGAGGAGGTGCGGCTCGTGTTGTTCGTCTCGAGGTCGACGACGAGGCTCGGCGTGGTCCCCTCGGGGAACGTGTAGCGGTGCACGCCCGAGCGGGTCGTCGCCGTCACCTCGGCCTCGATG
Source organism: uncultured Cellulosimicrobium sp. (assembly GCA_964521905.1). GTDB lineage: Bacteria > Actinomycetota > Actinomycetes > Actinomycetales > Cellulomonadaceae > Cellulosimicrobium. Next base: position 5,415 of record CAZFUQ010000013.1, on the reverse strand, counting down.
CTGCCCTCGGCGGCACGGATCCCCCCGTCCGTGCCGGCGACGTTGCCCAGGCTCACGCCGTAGTAGCCGGGGCTGCCCGTCTCGGTGTCGTGAGAGAACGGGTGCGCGTACGTGCCCGTCCCGGGACGCGCCGTGTAGCTGCCCGACGTCGGCACCACGAGGATGTCACCACCACCGCCGGAGCCCCCCACCCCGTCGAGGTTCGTGTGCGTGAACCCCGAGATCTGCGACTGCGCGTAGTCGTACCCCGTGTTGTTGCGGCCCGGGGTCGTGCGCGGGTTCACCTTCGCCAGGCCGTTCGGCGCCTGGGCGGCGGGCATGTCGTTGCCGAAGTCGCCCTCGGTGCCGACGAACACGTCGACGAGCGAGGCGTAGTCGCGCGCGTCGGCCGCTGCGGGCACGGTGGGCACAGGGGCCGCCGTCGCCGCGGGCGCGAGCCCGACGACGGCGAGCGCCGCCGCGACGGTGCCGGCGACGAGACGGCCGCCGTGCCGCGCGGAGGCGGGTCGTGCGGAGGGCGGCGGTGGGGCGGCCGCGTCGCGGCGCCCGCCGCGGGCGGTCAGGGATCTGGGGTTCATCGTGTCCTCGTGCTGGGTGGGGGGCGGGGTGGTGCGGGCCGGATGACAGCGGTGGCGCGGGCACGGCCCGCGCCACCCTGTCAGGGAGGGGTTACGAGCAGGTGATCGCCTGGTGGACGGCGGTCACCTCCTGCGGCTCTTCCCCCGCGGTGGTCACGCTGACGGTCGCCTCGCCCGCCTCGACCCCCGTAGCCCGCACCGCGAACGACTGGTAGGCGCTCGCACCGGGCGCGACCTGCCCGAACGAGCGCGTGCCGTAGGGCGTGGCGAGCACGATCGCGAGCGGCTCGCCGCCCGTGTTCGTCGCGCGGACGGCGACGTACGCCGAGCCCGCCAGGCAGCGCGCCTGCGCGGTCACGTCCACGTCGGGCCCCGGCTGCTCGCCGCCTCGCTCGGTCGCGATCGCGAACACGTGCAGGTCGTCGACGTCGGGGAACGTCACGGCGACCGCGCGCCTGCCCTCGGGCGCGGTGTACGGGGCGGTGGCGAACACGAACGCGCTGTCCTTGTCGCCGTTGCGCCGGTCCATCCTCGCGACGACCGAGTTGCCCTCCACGGGCGACCCGTCCGCGCTGGGCAGGACCCAGTCGCCGAACCCGAGCGTCGTGGCGGCGGTGCTGCCGTCGTCGAACGTCACGACGACGTCGCCGCGGTGGGTCCCGTCGGTCGCCGCGCCGACGAACGCGAGCCGGCTCGTCGGGGTGTCGAGGCGGACCGTCTCGCCGCTGAGGGTGACCGAGTCCGGCCGACCCACGGGCGACGAGGGCCACGTGAACGCGAGGCCGTCGACCTCGTGCGCCGAGCCGGGCGTGAGCCCGACGTCGGCGAGCGCCTCGCGCGAGAAGGAGTTGCCGGCGGCGTCGAAGTTCCCGACGCCGCGGTTCGCCTCCGGCGCGGTGCCGACCGTGTCGTAGGCCGCGACGAGCGACCCGGGCGCGGCGACCAGGACCGTGAGCGGCACCCGGACGTCGTCGCCCCCGGCCGACACGACGAGGTGGGCGTCGTGGTAGCCGGACGCGACGTCGTCGGACGCCTGGACCGGGACCGTGCCGGTGAGGTGGCCCGAGCCGCCGTCGACGAGCGCGGGCGTACCGACCGCGATGCCCTCGGGGGCGTCGACGGTCACGCTCACGTCCTGCGCCCCGGCCCCGGCGAAGAGCTGGACGGCCACGGACGCGTCGGCGGAGGCGCCCGGGGCGACGGACACGATGCTCGGGTCCGCAGCGGCGATCACCGCCGACTCGCCGTCGCGCCACGACGGCGGCGCGTCCTGCTCCGCCGTCCCCCACGTCGTGTCGCGCTCGGTCGACATCGTCAGCTCGACGACGCCGCCGTCGTGCGCGACGTGGCGCGGGAGGTAGGTCGCGTCCCACGCGTCGCCGTCGACGCTCACGCCCGAGATGTACCGGGCTCCGGTCGACGCGCCGGGGGCGCGCAGGTCGAGGGTCTCACCCTCGCCGAGGTCGATCACGACGCGGTCGAAGCGCGGCGCGTTGAGCGCGAGGACGTCGGTGCCGGGCGTCGTCGGGTACAGGCCCATCGCGGCCCACACGTACCAGCCGGCCTGCGCGCCGAGGTCGTCGTTGCCGGGCTTGCCGTCGGGCACGGGGCGGAACAGCGTCGAGGTCAGCTCGTCCACGAGCTCGCTCGTGCGCCACGGCTGGCCGACGTAGTCGTACAGCCACGGGACGCCGAAGTTCGGCTCGTTGCCGATCCACAGGTACGGCTCGTTCGGCCCGGCGTTGTGCTGGGACGTGAACTCGTCGAGGCGCTGCGCGACGGCGTCGCGGCCGCCGAGCGCGTCGGTGAGGCCTGCCACGTTCTGCGGCACGAGCCACGTGTACTGCTCGGCGTTGCCCTCGTCGAAGCCCTCCTGCCCGAACCCGCCGCCCCCCTGCGACCGCACGAACGTGCCGTCGTCGTTGCGCGCGCCCGCCGTGCGGGTCACCGGGTCGTGGACGTTCTGCCACCACTGGCCACGTGCCGCGTACTGCGTGGCGACGTCGTCCTGGCCGAGAGCCGCCGCGAGCTGCCCGATCGCGAAGTCGGCGATCGACCACTCGAGCGTGATCGACGCACCGACGACGCGGTGGTCGCCGCGGAACTCCTCCGTCTGCGGCGCGTAGCCCCGCTCGAGGTAGGTCTCGATCCCGCGCCGCTGCACGTAGCCGTTCTCCGTCGGCGCCGCGCTCGTCGCGCCCTTGACCATGTGCGCGAGCGCCGACTCGGCGTCGAAGTCGCGCGCCCCGAACGCGTACATGCTCGCGATGAGCGGGACCGAGGAGTCGCCCGTCATCTGGCCGGTGTGCTGGTTCGCGACGGGCCACCGCGGCAGCCAGCCGGACTGGTCCGCCACCTCGACGAGGGACTGCGCCATGTCGGAGGCGCGGTCCGGGGCGAGCAGCGCCTGGAGCGCGCCGAGCGAGCGGTAGGTGTCCCAGTCGGAGAAGTTCGCGTACCGCTCGTGCCCCTCGGGCACGGTGTGGATCTCGCCGTCGAACCCGACGTACCGGCCGTCCACGTCGGTGAACGTGTTCGGGTGCAGGAGCGAGTGGTAGAGCGACGTGTAGAACATCGTGAGGTCGTCGGCGTCCTGCCCCGCGACGCGGACCTTCCCGAGCAGGTCGGCCCACGCGGTGCGAGCGGCGTCCCGCACGGCGTCGAAGTCGAAGCCCGGGATCTCCGCCGCGAGGTTGGCGCGCGCGCCGTCGACGCTCACGTACGACATGCCGACCTTCGCGTGCACCGTCGCGCCGGGCGCGAAGGTGAGCCACGCACCCGCCCCGTTGCCGTCCGCCGACGGGTCGCCGGGCGAGACGGTCGAGCCCTGCCACGTGCCGAACGCCTGTGCGTCCTGGTCGAGCTCGATCGCGAAGTAGGTGGTCTGCGTGTTGTTCTTCCCGCAGAACCCGCCGGTCGTCACCGAACCGGTGATCGTGCGCGCGTCCTCGACGTCGACCGTGGCGTTGCGCACGCTCGCGAGCGACCCCGCCGCGTTGACGATGACCTGGGCGTCCTCGCCGTCGTCGGGATACTCGAACGACAGACCGCCCGAACGCGTCGCGGCCGAGAGCTCCGCCTCGATCCCCGAGTCCTGCAGGGTGACCGAGTACCGGCCGACCTCCGCGCTCTCGGCGTCGTGGTCGAACGTCTCCGAGCGGTCCCACGGGTGCTGCCCGACGTCGCCCGTGACGGGCAGGATCGGCACGTCGCCGAAGATCCAGCACCCGGCGGCGGCGTGCGTCATGGAGAAGCCGCGGATCGCCTGGTGCGAGTACCGGTAGCCCGCGTACGCCTTGTCGCCGTTGCTCACCGAGACCTGGGTGTCCGGGGAGAGCTGCATCATGCCGAACGGCATCGACGGGCCGGGGAAGTTGTTGATCTCGCCCACGACACCGGTCGCCTGGCCGGTGCCCACGAGGGGGTCGACGTACGCGATCGGGTCGGCGACGAGGTCGGTGTCGTCGGGTGCGGACGCCGGCGCGACGGGACCGGGGCCGACGGCGGTGGCCGGCCCGGCGAGCCCGGCGCCCAGCCCGGCGGCCAGGAGGGCGGCCACGGAGGTCGCGGCGGCGGCGCGGCGCAGCCGGCCGCTGGGGAAGGGTGTGGGAGTCACGTGGTCCTCACGGTCGATGGGGTCGGGCGGCGGTGCGGGACCGGACCGGTCCCGCACCGCCGTCGGTCAGGAGCAGGTCGCGGCGTCGTACGCGGCCGTGACCTGCCGGGGCTCGCCGTCGGGCGTCGTCACGGTGACCGTGACCTCGCCCGCCTCGACGGCGGCCGAGCGGGTGGCGAACGACTGGTACGCGTTCGAGCCCGGGGCGACGTCGGTGAAGAGCTTCGAGCCGTAGGGGGTCGCGAGCTCGACGGCGGCGGGCTGCTCGCCGGTGTTCTCGGCGCGGACCGCCACGAACACCTTGCCGCCGAGGCAGCGCGCCTGCGCCGTGACGTCGACCTGCGGCGCGGGGGCGGCGCCCGACGCGTCGGTCGCGATCGCGAACACGTGGAACCGCTCGTCGTCCGGCAGCGTGACCGAGGTCAGCACCTTGCCCTCGGGGATCTCGACGGGGGCCGTCGCGTACAGGCCGCAGCCGATCTTCTGCACGTTCTCGCGGTCGCCGCGCGCCCCGGCCTTCGCGACCGTGACGTTGCCCGGCTCGGGCGAGCCGGTGCACCAGTCGCTGAGCGCGACCGTCGCCGTCTGGGACGTGCCGTCCGCGAACCCGAGGACGAGGTCGCCCCCGTGCGTGCCGTGCGTGCTCGTGCCGACGACCGAGAGGTGCCGGGCCGAGCGCAGGTGCTCGGGCACCTCGAGGACCTCGCCGCTCGCGGCGACGTTGTCCGGCTCCCCGGCCGCGGGCGCGCCGAGCGTGTAGGTGAGGTCGGTGCCCGGCACGGTGAGCTCGAGGCCCTGGACGGCGCCGAGGTCGGCGAGCAGGTCGCGCAGGAGGTAGGCGCCCGAGCCGTCGAGGTTCGCGTTGGCCGCCCC
>CAZFUQ010000013.1:0-338 GCA_964521905.1 uncultured Cellulosimicrobium sp. | reverse complement strand
GACTCGCCCGACACCACGACCTGCACCTCGCGCACCGCCTCGGTCCCCGCGGTCACCGCGACGACCGACCTCGCGGACTGGACCGCGGAGTCCGACGGACTGCCCGCCACGGTCGAGGGCACGGTCACGCTCACCGCGCCCGCGGACGCCGAGCCGGGCGTCCACGCGGTGCACCTCGCGCACCGCCTCGGTCCCCGCGGCGTCGCGCACGACGAGCTGCACGGTGTGGAGCCCCGGCTCGGCGTCCGCGGGTGCGGCGAGCGTGACCGTGCCCTCGACCGTGGCCGGCAGGCCGTCGGACTCGGCGGTCCAGTCGGCGAGGTCGGTCGTCGCGGTGA
>CAZFUQ010000012.1:32793-34842 GCA_964521905.1 uncultured Cellulosimicrobium sp. | reverse complement strand
CCGCGCGCGATCGAGGTCGTCCAGCCCGACGACGCGCGCGGCCGGTTCGGGTCGCGGCGCAGGTACCCCTTGCGCTCGAGCGTCGTGAGCTGGTGCTTGACCGACGACGGGCTCGTGAGACCGACGGCCTCACCGATCTCGCGCATGCTCGGCGGGTAGCCGCGCTGCTCGACGCACGAGCGGATCGTGTCGAGCACGAGCCGCTGTCGCGGCGTGAGACCGTCACCCCCCGCCGACCCGTCGGGGAGCTCGCGCACCTCGGCGAGCCCCCGTGCGCTGTTCGTGCCTCGTCCCGCCATGGTGCACTCCGCCCTCGTCCGTCGCGGGCCGCGAGGTTCCTCCCGGGCCCACGGCCTCCCCTCCCCGGGGCGAGCACCCCGGGACCTCGGTCCGTCCCACCAGGTCCGAGCGGACATGTCCGGCGAACCGACCTGCCCCCAGGCTAGGGGAGGACGCGACACGAATCAAACATCTGTTCGAGCATGTCTCGACTCGCGTGTCGGATCGTGGTAGACCTTCGTACAGATGTTCTACGTACAGGTGTTCGACCGGGGCCCTCCGAGGCCCCGGCGGGCGTCGAGCAGGACCCGGGCCGGTGTCGGCCGGCCCGGGAGGGCGACGCGGCTCGTGGCATCGGATCGACCGGGGAAGGCGATCCGGTCCGCGGGTCGGGGAACGGAGTGGACATGGACACGGTGGTGCTGCCGACGCCGAGCCCCGTCGGACGAGGAGTCGACGGGCGGGGGGCCGGGCCGGGGGCGGCTCGCGGTGAGCAGGGGCTGACGCGCCTGCGCCTCACGTCGCGGGGGCGCGTGGTGCTCGTCCTCCTCGTCGCGCTCGTCGCCCTCCTCGGGGCGCGGGTCGGCGTCGCGGTGGCGGGCGGCCCGGGCGAACCGGTCGAGGTTCGCGTCCACGTCGTGAGCGCGGGGGACACGCTCTGGGCGCTCGCCCAGGGCGTCGCGCGTCCGGGCGAGGACCTGCGCGACGTCGTGGGCGGCCTCGTCGAGCTCAACGACCTGGGCTCCTCCGGGCTCCAGGTGGGGCAGCGCATCGTGCTCCCCGTGGCCGCGGGGTGAGGCCGCTGTGACGCAGGACACCGCGCTCGACCGCGGCGTCCCCGGTCCAGGGGTTGCGCGAGGGGATTAGGTCCGCCTAAGTTAGTGTCACCTCACAACGCCGGCTGGGGGGCTGGGCGATGGAGGCGAGGAGAAGCGCGGTCCACCGCGCCTCCTGTGCACGTCGCCGCGCGTGAGGCGAGTCACGCGCGAGATGGGGACGGGGGCGTCCCGACGGGGGCGGTCGGCAACGACCGCCCCCGTTCTGCTGTCCGGCGCCGGACGTGGGAGCGCCGCGTGTTGCACCGGCGTGCCGCGACGACATACGTTCGACGCGCCGACTCCGACGACGTCGGCGCGAACCCGCGGAGGAGCCCGCCATGCACTGCCCGTTCTGCCGTCACGCGGACTCCCGCGTCGTCGACTCGCGCACCTCCGACGACGGCGCCTCGATCCGCCGCCGCCGCCAGTGCCCCGAGTGCAACCGCCGGTTCACGACGATCGAGACCGCGAGCCTGTCCGTCGTCAAGAGGTCGGGCGTCACCGAGCCCTTCTCGCGCGCGAAGATCGTCACCGGCGTGCGCAAGGCCTGCCAGGGCCGTCCCGTCAACGAGGACGACCTCGCCGTCCTGGCGCAGCGCGTCGAGGAGACGATCCGGGCGAGCGGCAGCGCCGAGCTCGACGCGTACGAGATCGGGCTGGCGATCCTCGGGCCGCTGCGCGAGCTCGACGAGGTCGCCTACCTGCGGTTCGCGAGCGTCTACCAGGCGTTCGACTCGCTGGAGGACTTCGAGAGCGCGATCACCTCCCTGCGCGTCGAGCGCGAGGAGCGGGAGGCCGCAGGCCGGGCCGTGCGGGAGCTCGAGACCGAGGAGCGCGAGCCCGCACCCGGCGCCTGAGGACGCCGACGCCCTCGACCGCTCCACCCGCACGTCGCGCCACCCGCACGTCGCGCCACCCGCAGGTCGTGCCGCCCGCAGGTCGTGCCGCCCGC
>CAZFUQ010000012.1:6319-32693 GCA_964521905.1 uncultured Cellulosimicrobium sp. | reverse complement strand
CCCGCAGGTCGTGCCGCCCGCAGGTCGTGCCGCCCGCGGACCACGCAGCGCGCGGGCCGACTACAGGTCGCTCGAGCGGGCGGCCCAGATGTTGATCCCGGTGTCCGCGGGGATCGCGTCGACCGCGGCGAGCTCCTCCGCCGACAGCGCGGGGGCGTCGAGCGCGGCGAGGTTCTCGTCGAGCTGCCGGGTCGAGCTCGCGCCGAGCAGGACCGAGGAGACGCGCTCGTCGCGCAGGGCCCAGAGGATCGCCGTCGTCGCCAGCGATCGCCCGTGCGCCCGTGCGAGCGTGTCGAGGCGGCGCACCAGGGTGAGGTTCTCCGTCGAGAGGAACGCCGGGCGCAGCGGCCCCCCGCGCGCGGCCCGCGAGCCCTCCGGCACCCCGTGCAGGTAGCGGTCCGTGAGCATCCCCTGCGCGAGCGGGGAGAAGGCGACCACGCCCATCCCGGCGCTCCCGGCCACGTCGAGCACGCTCGCGCCGTCGGGGTCGGCGGGGTCGGGCTCCTCCACCCAGCGGTTGAGCATCGAGTACGACACCTGGGTCACGACGAGGTCGACCCCCACGTCGGCCGCGACCCGCAGCGCCTCGCGCGTGCGGCGCGCGGAGTACGAGGAGATCCCCGCGTACCGGGCCCGCCCCGAGCGCACCGCGGTCGCGAGCGCGCCGATCGTCTCGACGAGCGGGGTCGTCGGGTCGAAGCGGTGCGAGTAGAAGACGTCGACGTGGTCCAGGCCCAGCCGACGCAGCGACGCGTCGAGCGACGAGAGCAGGTACTTGCGCGAGCCGCCCTCCCCGTACGGCCCCGGCCCCATGCGGTATCCCGCCTTGGTCGTCACGACGAGCTCGTCGCGGACCGGGCGCAGCTCGCGCGCGAGCAGCCGCCCGAGCGACTCCTCGGCCGCGCCGCCGGGCGGGCCGTAGTTGTTCGCGAGGTCCAGGTGGGTCACACCGCGCTCGACGGCGTGCAGGACGATCTCGCGCTGGGCCGCGAACGGGTCGGCCTCGCCGAAGTTCTGCCACAGGCCCAGCGACACCGCGGGGAGCACCAGCCCCGTCCGGCCGAGTCGACGATCGGGGAGCGAGGCTGAGGGGGAGGACGGCACGTCGCCGACGCTACCCGACGACCGCGTGCCCGGCGCCACGGCCCGCTGCCCGGGCAGCCGGGGGCGGGCGCTAATCAGGTGGCGTCGGCAGGTGCCGTGGGGGAGGCTGGCGGGAGGGCCCGTCGTCGGGCCCGGAGCACCCGAGCGACGAGGAGACCGCCCATGGCGTCCGACCCGCAGCGACCTGCTGCAGACACCACACCCAGCGAGGAGGCCAAGGCGAAGTTCCGGGAGGCGCTCGACCGCAAGAACGCGGCGCGTCACCGCACGGCCGACGGGGAGGGCAACACGGGGTCGGTCCACGGTTCCGAGACCGTCGGGCCGGTGCAGCGGACCTTCCGGCGCAAGTCCGGCTGATCGACCTCCCGTCGTCCGGCCGTCCCGTCCGGGGCGGCCGGACGACGCATGTCCGGGGCCGTGCGCCTCAGTCCTGCGGGCGGGCGAAGCGCCGGCCCGTGAGCTCGCCCGCCTCGACGACGACCCACTCCTCCGTGGGCACGTCGACCGTGGGGACGAGGGGGTCGCCGGACTCCTGCAGGGCAGCGACCTCGTGCTCCGTCCGCACCCGGCGCGCCGTGCCGCGCGCGACCACGCTCCACGCGCCGTCGTCGTCGACGTGGTCCCACTCGAGCGCGACGCGCTCGTTGGTCGCGATCGTGGCGAGCTTGGTCCCCGGCACGGTGCGGAAGGCGAGCGTGCGCTCGTGCGCACGTACCGTCACGGGGTAGATGTCCGGCTCGCCGCGCACGCTCACGGCGAGGCGAGCGACCCGGGTTCCCTCCACGAGGTCCCACGACGCATCGGTGTCGAGGATCTGCGGCCCGTCGTGCGTGTATCCGGTCATGTCTCATCGTGGCACCGGGGCGCCGGGGCCGCTCAGCGGCGGAGGTCCCCACGATCGAGGACCTTCGCCGCGTGCGCGGGCGCCCCGGGCGCACCCGGCGAAGGCCGCGGCCGGTCAGTCCAGGACGCGCAGGGCGATCGTCTGGTCCATGGCGGCGAGCGCCTCGATGACTGCCGGGTCGACGCGCGAGCCGACGTCCGTGACGACGTAGCCGATCTCGCCGCGCGTCGCCAGCAGCTGGCCCTCGATGTTCGTGCCGTGCTCGGCGAGGGTCGCGTTGACCGCGGCGAGCACGCCCGGGGTGTTGCGGTGCAGGTGCGTGACGCGGGTGATCCCCGTCGTCTGCTCGAGCGCGAGGTTGGGCACGTTGACGCTGAGCGTCGTCGATCCGGTCGTCAGGTAGTCGCGCAGCTTGGCCGACACGAACTGCCCGATGGCCTCCTGCGCCTCCTCGGTCGAACCGCCGATGTGCGGCGTGAGGATGACGTTCGCCAGCCCGCGCAGCTCGGAGTCGAACCCGTCGCCCCGGCGCTTGGGCTCCTGGGGGAAGACGTCGACCGCGGCGCCCGCGACCCGACCCTCGACGACCGCCTCGCGCAGCGCGCCGTAGTCCACGACGAACCCGCGCGACAGGTTGAGGAAGATCGAGCCGTGGCGCATGCGCGCGAACTGCTTCGCCCCGAAGAGCCCGGCGTTGCCCTGGCGGCCGTCGACGTGCAGCGTGACGACGTCGGCCTGCTCGAGCAGCTCGTCGAGCGTGTCCATGCGGCGCGCGTTGCCGAGCGCGAGCTTCTCCGCGGTGTCGTAGAAGACGACGGACATGCCGAGGTTCTCGGCGACGACCGACAGCTGCGTGCCGATGTTCCCGTAGCCCACGATGCCGAGCGTGCGGCCGCGGACCTCGTGCGCGCCCTCCGCGGACTTGTCCCACCGACCCTCGTGCAGCGCGCGGTCGCGCTCGGTGAGGCGGCGCGTGAGGGCGATGATCTCGGCGAGCGCGAGCTCGACCACCGAGCGCGTGTTCTGGAACGGCGCGTTGAACACGGCGACGCCCTGCTCCGCGGCGGAGCGCAGGTCGATCTGGTTGGTGCCGATGCAGAAGGCTCCGAGCGCCACCAGGTCCGGGGCGTTCTCGAGCACCTTCGCGGTGACGTTCGTCTTGGACCGGATACCCAGCAGATGGACGCCGTCGAGCGCCTCGATCAGCTCGGACTCGTCGAGGGCCCCGGTGCGGACGGTCACGTCGATCCCCGCGGCCTCCAGGTTCGAGGCGGCGAGAGGGTGCAGGTTTTCGAGGAGGAGGGCGCGTAGCACGCGTCCATGGTGCGCCGTGGGTGGCGTCCCCACCAAACGGGTCTTGACCCTCGGGACGAGGTGAACGGCCCGTCGCGCCCCGCCCTGGCGGACCGCAGCACGCCGCGTGCCGCTCCCGGCGCGGTCAGGGCGCCGGCGGCTCCACCACGCCGGCGGGGAGCGGGCGCGCGTGGACGATGACGAGCCGCTGGGTCGGGCGCGTCATCGCGACGTAGAGGTCGGAGGCGCCCGAGGTGCCCGCCGCGACGTCGGCGGGCTCGACGAGCACGACGGCGTCGAACTCGAGCCCCTTGACCTGGACCGGGTCGAGCACCACGACCGGCGCGTCCGGGCGGTCGTCGCCGGGGTCGACCGCGGCGCGCAGGGCGGCCACGGACGACGCGGCGGCCACGACGGCGACCCGGCCGGACTCCGCGGCCACGAACTGCTCGCGCGCCGCCTCGACCTGCGCCCGGACCTCCGCGGCCACGTCCGTCCCGGCGGGGAGCCCGACGACGCGCAGCGCGTCGGGGACCTCGCGCGCGGACGTCAGCGGCGAGACGGGCAACCCGGCGGCGACGGCAGCGCGGCGGGCCGCGTCCGCGACGGCGGCCGGCGTGCGGTAGTTCACGGTGAGCTCGGCGAGGCGCCACGCGTCGCGGAACACCGGGTCGAGAGCGCCCTTCCAGGACCGCGCGCCCGCGAGCGACGACGTCTGGGCGACGTCCCCGACGATCGTGAACGAGCGCGTCGGGCAGCGCCGCACGAGCATGCGCCACGCCATCGCCGACAGCTCCTGCGCCTCGTCGACCACGACGTGCCCGTAGGTCCACGTCCGGTCCTGCGCCGCGCGCTCGGCGGTCGTCAGGCGCGGCCCCGTGGTCGCGAAGCGCTCGGCGAGGACGTCCGCCCCGACGATCCCGCCGCCCGCGCCCGACGACTCGAGCACCTGGCGCGCGTACTCGAGGTCCTGCGCGCGCTGCGTCGCGCGTGCAGCGGCCTCGGCGCGCTCCGCCTGGTCGTCCTCGCCGAGCAGCTCCGCGGCCTCGTCGAGCAGCGGGACGTCCGCGGGCGTCCACGGCGCACCCTTGGGGCGCTCGAGCAGACGGCGGTCGGTCGGGGAGAGCTCGGGCGCCGCCTCGGCCAGGCGGTGCGGCTTGGTCCACAGGTCCTCGACGAGACGCTCCGGCGTGATCGGCAGCCACGCGAGGTTGAGCGCGACGCGCACGTCTCGGTGCGAGCGCAGGTCCTCGAGCGCGATGGTGCGGTCCTCGCCCGCGAGCGGCTCGCCGAGCGCGCGGCCGTACTGGTCCACGAGGCGCGAGAGCATCTCGCGCACGAACGTCACGCGCGCGAGGTTGTGCGGCTTGTGGGTGCGGCGCGCCTTGGCGATCGCGTCGCGCACGTCGCGACGCCGGATCACCAGGTCGTGCCCGTCGAGGCGCAGCGGGACGTCCCGGGCCGGGACGCGTTCGCGCGCCCGGACCGCGCGGCGCACGGCGCGCGCCATGACGGCGCGGCCCTTGACGCGTGCGACGCGGGGGTCCTCGTCCCCGTCCGCGACGACGCCGGGCAGGAGGTCGGCGATCGTCGTGCTCACGACGCCGGTCTCGCCGAGCGAGGGCAGCACCTGGTCGATGTAGCGCAGGAACGACAGGCTCGGGCCGACCAGCAGCACGCCGGAGCGCTCCAGCACCCGTCGGTGCGCGTAGAGGAGGTAGGCGGCGCGGTGCAGGGCGACGGCGGTCTTCCCGGTGCCCGGGCCGCCCTGCACGACGAGCGCGCCCGCGAGCTCCGAGCGGATGATCGCGTCCTGCTCGGCCTGGATCGTCGCCACGATGTCGCCCATGCGGCCGGTGCGGCCCGCGGCCATCGCGGCGAGCAGCGCACCCTCCCCGGACAGCGTCGTGCCCGTGACGTCCGCGGGCGCGTCGAGGTCGAGGAGCTCGTCCTCGACCCCGGTCACGTCGCGGCCCCGCGTCACGAGGTGGCGGCGCCGCAGGACGCCGTCGGGGTGCGCCGCCGTCGCGCGGTAGAACGCCTGGGCCGCGGGCGCGCGCCAGTCCGTGAGCAGGCTCGTGTGCTCGGCGTCCGTCAGCCCGATGCGGCCCACGTACCGGCGCGTGCCGTCCTCGAGGTCGAGACGGCCGAACGCGAGCCGGTCCTCGACGGCGTCGAGCTGGGCCACGCGGTCCTCGTAGAGCGTCGCGAACGCGTCGCGCTCGCTGCGGTTCTGCGGCGAGCCCGACGGGCCCGAGCGCCGCACGTCGGCGAGGCGCGCGCGGGCCGCCGCGCGCAGCTCGTCGAGCCGTGCGTACAGGGCGTCCACGACCTCCTGCTCGAGCCGGAGCTCGTCGATGCGTCCCACGCTGTCCTCTCGTCGAGTCCGTGCCGCGCCCGTGCGGCCGTTCAGGACACGGCCGTCGACACGGCCGTCCATTATGGCGCACCCGCGGGGCTCCGCGGACCGGGTGCGGCGCGTCCCGCGCCCGTGACCGGGCCGTTCGGGCGCCTCCCGCTAGGATCGTGGCCCATGGCGACCAGAGGGGAGCGGGCGTCGTGACAGGGACCGACCGGCAGGGACCTCCCGCGCGGCCCTCGGCGCAGGGCGTGGGGGCGAACGGCGATGGCGCACGTCCCCAGCGGGCGGTCCTCGCGCCCACCGACGAGCTGCGCATCCTCCTCGTCGAGGACGACGACGGCGACGCCGTCCTCGTCGAGGAGCTGCTGTCCGACGGCAACCTCAAGGTGGAGCTGCACCGTGCCGCGACCCTCGACGTCGCGCTCGAGATGCTCGGGACCCGCCACGTGGACTGCGTGCTGCTCGACCTCGGCCTGCCCGACTCGGTGGGCCTGTCGGCGGTCGAGCGCGTGCGCGCCGGGATCGACCCGCCCGCGCTGGTCGTGCTCACCGGGCACGCCGGCATCGACCTCGGGGTGCAGGCCGTCGCGGCGGGCGCGGACGACTACCTGGTCAAGGGCGAGGTCGACGGCGACCTGCTCGGCCGGTCCGTGCGGTACGCCGTGCAGCGGCGCATGTCGGTCGAGCAGCAGCGGGCGCTGTACCGCAGCGAGGTCCGGGCCGCGGAGACCGCGCGCCTGGAGCGCGCCCTGCTGCCGACGCCGCTCGTCCAGGACGACCGTCTCGACATCATGGTGGGCTACGTCCCCGGCGGCAACGGCCTGCTGGGCGGCGACTTCTTCGACGCCGTCGAACGGCCCGACGGGACCGTCCTGTGCGTCATCGGCGACGTCGCGGGGCACGGCCCGGACGAGGCCGCGCTCGGCGCGACGCTGCGCACCGCGTGGCGCACGATCGTGCTCAGCGACACCCAGCCCGAGGGGATCCTGCCGCTGCTCGAGCGCGTCCTGGTGCCCGAGCGAGCCCGGCCCGAGGTGTTCGTCACGCTGTGCCAGGTCGTGATCTCGGCCGACCGGCGCAGGGCGGAGATCTACCTCGCGGGGCACCTCGCCCCGCTCCTGCTGCGCGAGACCGCGACGGAGATCGACCCGACGGCGCGAGGTCGGGCGCTCGGGATCCCGGTCTCGGGAGGCTGGGCGCCGCAGGGCGTCGACCTGGGGGACCGGTGGGCGCTCATGCTCTACACCGACGGGCTCGTGGAGGCGACCGTGGTCGGTCCCGGCACCTCCGCCGCGGGTCCGCGGGCCCGGCCGGAGCGCGTCGGCGTCGACGGGCTGCGGCGCGCGGTCGACAGCGCGCTGGAGCAGGGCGTCGAGGGCGTGGTCGAGCGGGTGTTCCGCCGCGTGCGCGACCTGCACGGCGGCCCGCTCGCCGACGACGCCGCGCTCCTCGTCGTCGGGTGGGGCGGGGAGGGCGGCGCGCCGGGCGAGCGGACGGCCACGCTCGCCGACTCGGACGAGTGGTCCCGGTGAGCGCGTCGTGGACCGGGCCCGGCCGGGCGCCGACCCTGCGCCGTCGGCTCGGCTGGGCGCTCGTCGTCGCGGGCGTCATCCTCCTCGGCGTCCTCGCGACGTCCGCGATCGCGCTGTCCCGCGTGATCACGGTCCAGAGCGAGGTCACCGGACCGGTCTTCGACGCGGTGACCGAGGCGGACGCCGAGTACGGGCGCCTGCTCGACGCCGAGGTCGCCCTCCGCTCGTTCACCACCTCCGGGGTCCCCACGGCGCTCGAGACGTACACGCGGGTGCTCGGGCCCGGTGCCCGCGACGTCCTGCCCGACCTGACGCTCGTCGACCGGCTCGACCTCGACGACGAGGCCGGCGCGCTGGTCGAGCGCGCGAACGCCTCCGTGCGCGCCTGGCTCGAGGAGTACGCGGAGCCGGCGATCGCGACGACCGAGCACGAGGGACCGGGGCGCGTCCGCGCCGTCGACCAGGCGCGCGGCGCCGAGCTCTTCGCCGCGGCGCGCGCGGACACCGCGCAGTACGTCGCCGCGCTGCGCACCGAGCGCCTCGAGCGTCTCGACGCGCTCGACCGGTGGAGCCGGGTGCTGTTCGGGAGCGTGCTCGTGCTCGTCGGCTCGGCGCTCGCGGTCGGCATCATCCTCTGGGTGTGCCTCAAGCGGTGGGTCACCGAGCCGATGGCGGCGCTCGCGGACCGCGTGCGGCTCGTCAGCTCCGGGCACCTCGACGAACCGGTGGTCACGTCGGGGCCCGCGGAGATCGCCGACCTCGCGCAGGACGTCGAGCACATGCGCGTCGAGCTCGTGAACCAGGTCGCCGAGATCAAGGCGTCGCACGAGGACGCGGCGCGCTCGCACGAGCTGCTCGCCGCGCAGACGAGCGAGCTCGAGCGCTCCAACCGCGACCTCGAGCAGTTCGCGTACGTGGCGTCGCACGACCTGCAGGAGCCCTTGCGCAAGGTCGCGAGCTTCACCCAGCTCCTCAAGAAGCGCTACGGCGGCCAGCTCGACGACCGGGCCGACCAGTACATCGAGTTCGCGGTCGACGGCGCCAAGCGCATGCAGCGCCTCATCCAGGACCTGCTCGGCTTCTCCCGCGTGGGGCGGACCGGGAACGAGCGCGTGGACGTGGACCTCGAGCACGAGCTCGCGGGGGTGCTCGAGGACCTCTCGGTGACCGTCGCGGAGACCGGCGCGACGGTCACGCACGACCCGCTGCCCGTCGTCGTCGGTGAACGGGCGCTCCTGCACCAGCTCCTCGCCAACCTCGTCGGGAACGCGCTGAAGTTCCGCGACCCCGACCGTGCGCCCGTCGTGCACGTCGGCGTCCTCGCGCGCGACACGCACTGGGAGCTGTCGGTCGAGGACAACGGGATCGGGATCGACGCGCAGTACGCGGAACGGGTGTTCGTCATCTTCCAGCGCCTGCACGCGAAGGACGTGTACGAGGGCACGGGGATCGGCCTCGCGCTGTGCAAGCGCATCGTCGAGTACCACGGCGGCCGCATCTGGATCGAGCCGCGCGAGGGGGGCACGACGATCCGCTTCACGCTCGCCCACGCGTACGTGCACGCGCAGGTCGGTTACGCTCGCACCGACCACGGCGACGCGGCGCGGGCGACGCCCGACGGCGCGCGCGGCGACGACGAGGAGAGCACCGCATGAGCAACGGCAGCAAGCCGATCGACGTCCTGCTGGTGGAGGACGACCCCGGCGACGTGCTCATGAC
Source organism: uncultured Cellulosimicrobium sp. (assembly GCA_964521905.1). Taxonomy (GTDB): domain Bacteria; phylum Actinomycetota; class Actinomycetes; order Actinomycetales; family Cellulomonadaceae; genus Cellulosimicrobium. The sequence continues at coordinate 23,839 of CAZFUQ010000012.1, read as the reverse complement.
GCGGGAGGCCTTCGAGGACCACAAGGTCACCAACCGGCTGTCGGTGGTCTCGGACGGCGTGAGCGCGCTCGAGTTCCTGCGCAAGGAGGGCGAGCACGCGAACGCCCCCACGCCCGACCTCATCCTGCTCGACCTGAACCTGCCCCGCATGGACGGTCGCGAGGTCCTCGCCGAGCTCAAGGAGGACGAGGCGCTGCGCAAGATCCCCGTCGTCGTGCTCACCACGTCGGAGGCCGAGGAGGACGTCGTGCGCAGCTACTCGCTGCACGCGAACGCCTACGTCACCAAGCCCGTCGACTTCGACCGCTTCATCGACGTCGTGCGCCAGATCGACGACTTCTTCGTCTCGGTGGTGCGGCTCCCCGGTCGCTGACCGGTCGGCGACCGCGGCCGGCCCCGCGCCGCCGCCGTCGTGCCCGGTTCGGGAAGATCTGCGCCGGGCGCCGTGTTGTCCTCCTCAGGCACGGTGCGCGCCCCTCGTGGCGGCGCGCGTGCGAAGGACGTGACGAGGAGGATCCATGCTTGACCCTCGAGGGATCTACGAGATCGACGAGCAGGCCGTCGCGCGCCTGTGGCCGACGCCGCCCGAACCGGGTTCCGGGCCCGTGCTGCTCCACGCGGTGGCGGGCTTCGTCGACGCGGGCAGCGCGGGGACGCTGGCCGTCGACCACCTGCTGGAGATCGGCGAGGTCACGCGCGTCGTGACGTTCGACGTCGACCAGCTGCTCGACTACCGGTCCAAGCGGGCCACCATGACGTTCAGCAGCGACCGCTGGTCGGACTACGACGAGCCGCACCTGGTGGTCGACCACGTGCGCGACGCGGAGGGGACGGGCTTCCTGCTCCTGCACGGGACGGAGCCGGACGTGCAGTGGGAGCGCGTGGTCGCCGCGCTGCGCGACGTCGTCGAGCGCCTGGGCGTGTCGCTCACGGTCGGCTTCCACGGGATCCCCATGGGCATCCCGCACACCCGGCCGCTGTCGGTGACCGCGCACGCGACGCGCCCCGAGCTGCTCGGCGAGCACGCCTCGTGGTTCGGCACCGTCAAGGTGCCCGCGAGCCTCGCCGCGCTGCTCGAGCTGCGGCTGGGCCGGGCGGGGCACGACGCCGTGGGCTACACGGTGCACGTGCCGCACTACCTGGCGCAGTCGCCCTTCCCGCCGGCGGCGGTCACGGCGCTCGACCAGGTCCAGCGGGTCACGGGCCTCGAGCTCGCGACCGCCGGGCTCGCGGAGGCCGCGCAGGAGGCGCGGGCGGAGGTCGAGCGGCAGGTGCGTGACTCCGAGGAGGTGGCGGCCGTGGTGCGCGCGCTCGAGGAGCAGTACGACGCGTTCGCACGGTCGGTCGGACGCACGAGCCTGCTGGCCGAGTCGGCGCCCATCCCCACCGCCGACGAGCTCGGCGCCGAGTTCGAGCGCTTCCTCGCCCAGCAGTCCGGCGACTGAGCGAGCGTGCCCGGGAGCCTCGTCGCGGGTACGTATGTGACGAAAAATCATCACGAGACGTGGCGAGTCTCCATGGCGGACATGACGTGGTCCATGCCACACTGTGACCCGTTGCAGTGACGTACTTGCGCACGACCCGGTGCAGGTCCGCACGCTGGTCCGCCCGGCGGGGTGGTCCGGGGTCGGTCCTGCCGGCCGTACACGGCCGGCCACCGGTGCGGGACGTGGGACATGGCATTGCGGCGCACGGGGGTGGACGAAGGGTCCGCTCGCTGATGTCCCCGGTCGGACAGAAGGTCAGAGGAAGAGCATGGCGCAGGGTTCTGTGAAGTGGTTCAACGCCGAGAAGGGTTACGGCTTCATCGCGCAGGACGGCGGCGGTGCCGACGTCTTCGTGCACTACTCGGCGATCGAGACGAACGGGTACCGCACGCTCGAAGAGGCGCAGCGGGTCGAGTTCGAGATCACCCAGGGGCCGAAGGGTCCGCAGGCGGAGAAGGTCCACCCGCTCTGACGTCCACGACGTCCGCGGCCGGCCCGTCCGGTCGTCGCAGGTGCGCAGGAGCCGCGCCCCGTCCGGGGCGCGGCTCCTGCCGCGTCCGGGCGGGTCAGGGGGCGGCGGGCTCGTCCGGCGGGTCCTCGAGCGGTGACGCGGACCCGACGAACGCCCGGAGGTCCTCGCCGACGAGGACCCGGGCCGGGACCGGTAGCGAGCGCACGGAGCGCGCGAGGGCGGCGCTCGCGAGGTCGGGCGCGCCCGCACCGTCGCGGACGGCGGCGAGCACGACGTTCCCGTAGCGCCGGCCCTTGAGCTGTCCGGGCTCGGCGATCGCCGCGAGCCGGCCGGCGCCCTGCTCGCCGTCCGTCACGCCCGCGGCGAGCGTCGCGAGCTCGCGCCGGGTCGTCGCCAGGGGCGGGCGGTCCGCGCAGTTGACGAGGTAGACCCCGCCGGGGTGCAGCACGCGCCCGACCTCGGCCGCCGCCCCGCGCGTGACGAGGTGCCCGGGGGTGGCGTCGCCGCTGAAGACGTCCCGCACGACGACGTCGAACGAGGCGTCGGCCAGGCCGGCCACCGCGTGCCGGGCGTCGTCCGCCCGCAGCCGCAGGCGCGGCGAGCGCGGGAGGTCGAACCAGGCGCGCACGAGCTCCAGCAGACGGGCGTCGAGGTCGACCCCGAGCTGCGCGGAGCCGGGCCGCACGTGCTCGACCCAGCGCGCGAGGGTGCACCCCGCGGCGCCGAGGTGCAGGACGCGCAGGGGACCCGGCGGCAGCTCGTCGACGACGGCCGCCATCTGCTGCATGTACTCGAACGCGAGCATCCCGGGGTCGTCGAGGTCGAGGTGCGAGCTCGGCACCCCGTTCACGTAGAGCGTGACGGCCGACGGGCGGTCCGGGTCGCGCTCGACGCGGGCGGTCCCGGTGCTCGTGGCCACCGGCTCCGTGGGGAGGTCGACCACGCGTCCGGCGCCCCGTCGTCGGCTCTGTGTGGGTGGTGCCCAGGACCCTGAGGAGGAGCGGGAGGTGCGGCGAGCCATGTGCCCACCGTACGGGGAGCGGCGGGCACGGTGGACCGGTCGCGGCCCACCCGGGCGTTGACAGGATCGAACAGGTGTTCGATAGTGGAGCGGGAGGTGCGCGATGTCGAACGAAGCAGGCGCGAAGGTCCTGGTGCCGGCCGGAGTCCGTCGGCTGCTCGACCGGGCGGACGCGGAGCTGGTGACGGCCGCGCTCGCGACGGACGCGGGCGAGCGGTTCGTGCACGCCCACCTGGGCGCCCTGCGCGCCGCGGCGGCGGTCGTCGCGCTGCGCAACCGGCCGGTCCGGCGGGGCCGGGCCCGGTCGGTCTGGGACCAGCTCGCCGACGCCGAGCCGTCTCTCGCGGCCTGGTCCGGGTACTTCGCGAGCGGCGCGCGCGTGCGGGCCGCCGTGGACGCCGGCCGGTTCGACGTCGTGGACGCGCGCCGCGCCGACGAGCTCATGGCGTGCGCCGAGGACTTCCGGGACGAGGTCGCGATGCTCGTCGACCCGGGCGCCGGCTTCGTCCGACTCCCCGGGGTGCGGACGGTGGCGTCGTGACACCGGCCCGCGGCGCGGCGGTCGGACGGTGAGCCGGCCGTGAGCCGTGGGCCGCGCGCGGTCGTCCGGCGCGACTGGGGCGACGACGAGGACGGGTGCTCGATCCTCCACGTGGACATGGACGCGTTCTTCGCGTCCGTCGAGCTGGCGCGACGCCCCGAGCTCGTGGGCCGACCGGTGATCGTCGGGGGAGCCGAGCGCGGCGTGGTCCTGGCCGCGACCTACGAGGCGAGGGCGTTCGGGCTCCACTCGGCCATGCCGATGGTCACGGCCCGCCGGCTGTGCCCCCAGGCGGTCGTGGTCCCGCCCGACCACACGAGGTACCTGGACGTCTCGCGCTCGGTCATGGAGATCCTCGGGGAGGTTACCGCGCTCGTCGAGCAGGTGAGCGTCGACGAGGCGTTCCTCGACGTGAGCGGGGCGCGGCGGCGCCTCGGCCCCCCGACGCGGATCGCGGCGGAGCTGCGGCGCCGCGTGCGCGCCGCGCACGGCATCACGTGCTCGGTCGGCATCGCGAGGACGAAGTTCGTCGCCAAGCTCGCCTCGACGCACGCCAAGCCCGACGGGATGCTCCTCGTCCCGGACGCGGCCACGGTCCCGTTCCTGCGCACGCTGCCCGTCGGGGCGCTGTGGGGGGTGGGCGAACGGACGGAGCGCACGCTCGCCCGGTGGGGGATCCGGACCGTCGCGGAGCTCGCGGACACGGACGTCGCGGCGCTCCAGGCCGCCGTCGGGAAGGTCGCCGGGGCGCACCTGCACGACCTCGCCCGAGGCCGCGACCCGCGACCCGTCGAGCCGGAGCGGTCCGAGCGCAGCATCGGGGCGGAGACGACCTTCGCCCACGACCTGCACGACCTCGCGGCCGTCCAGGCACGCGTGCTGGAGCTCGCCGACCGGTGCGCGGCGCGGCTGCGGGGCCACGGCGTGGTCGCGAGGACCGTGAGCGTCAAGGTCCGCACGAGCGACTTCCGCACGGTCACCAGGGCCCGGACCCTCGGCGCGCCGACGGACGTCGCGCGCGAGATCTACCTCGTGGCCCGCGAGCTCGTGGCGGGCGTCGACCTGCACGGCCTCGCCGTGCGGCTCGTCGGGGTCCGCGCGGAGGGCCTCGAGCCCCGTGCCGAGGCGGTCGTCCAGCCCACGCTCGAGGAGGCGGTCGAGGAGACGAACGCCGTCCGGAGGCGTGCCGAGCAGGCGGTCGACGCGGTCCGTGGGCGTTTCGGGGTGAGATCCATCGCCATGGGCCCCGCGAGGACACGCTCGACTACCACCCCTGCGGATGTAGATCTATCCTGAGGGGGTACACCACCACCGCGAAGAAACGGGGTGCTCATGCCTCTGTCTGAGTACGAGCAGCGGGTCTTGGAGCAGATGGAGCGCGCGCTCACCTCGGACGACCCGCGGTTGGCCAACACGCTCCAGTCACCGCGCCGTCGTCCTGTGCTGCGATACGTCCTGGCCGGGATCGGCGTCGTGGGAGGTCTGCTCCTGCTGGTGCTCGGTGCGGCCCTGTCGCAGACGTGGCTCGGGGTCGTCGGGTTCATCCTCATGTTCACGGGCGTCGTGCTCGTGTTCCAGGCGCCGCGCACGTCGCGCAAGGGCCCCGTCGGTACCGTCGAGGCAGACGGCACCGTGCGCCCCGCCGCGCCGAGCAAGCCGGCCCGGAAGCCGTTCCTCAGCCGACTGGAAGAGCGCTGGGACCGTCGGCGCGAGCAGGGCGGTCGCTGAGCGACCGCTCGATCCCCTCGACCGTCGCGTCGACGAGCTCCTGGAGCCGCTCGGGCGGGACGACCTCCCGCGGTCGCGGGGCGTAGCGCTCCGCCTCGAGCACCGAGGCCAGCACCGCCACGGACTCCGCGACGTCCTCGTCGAGCGGGTGCGGTCCCCGCTGCCGCTGGAGCGCGGCGACGACGGCGGTCGGTGCCTGGCGCGGGGTCGTGGACGACGGCCACCGCACGTCGAGCGCGGCCAGGCGGTCGGCCAGCTCGAGCCACGCGTCCTCCGCGTCGAGCAGGCCCGCCTCGTGCGTGCGGCGCCGGACGAACAACCAGGCCGCCCCGCCCAGCACGGCCACCACGAGCAGCGCGGCCCCCACGACCACGGGCCACGGCGCGCCCTCGTCCTGCGTCCCGCCCGTGGTCCCGGTGCCGCCGTCGGCGCTCGGGGCCTGGCTCTCCGGGGCCGACGGCTCGGCCGTCGTGGCTCCCGGCGTCGGGACGTTCCCCAGGTCGGTCGGACCACCGGGCGTGATGCTCACGGGCGTCGCCCAGCGCGGCGTCGGACCGGTCTGCTGCGCGGGGGTCGGCTCGAACCGCACCCACCCGTGCCCCGGGAAGTAGAGCTCGGGCCACGCGTGGGAGTCGCGCCCCGTGACCTCGTACGTCGTGTCGTCGACGCGCTCGCCGGGTAGGAAGCCCACGCCGAGGCGCGCGGGGATGCCGAGCGTGCGCGCCATCATCGTCATCGACGTGGCGAACTGCACGCAGTAGCCCGTGCGGTCCTGGAGGAAGTCCCAGACCGCGTCCCCGGAGTCGCCCGGCGGGATCTCGGTCGAGTACGTGAACTGCGAGGCGTCCCGGAAGTAGGTCTGCAGCGCGAGCGCCTGGTCGTAGCGCGAGGGTGCGCCGTCGACGACGGCCGTCGCGAGGTCCCGGATGTCCTGCTCGTGCTCGGTGGCGGGGACGTCGAGGTAGTTGGGGTCGTCGGGGTCGGCGCCGGACGCCTCGCGCAGGCTCTGGGGCTCGAGGGGGCGCTCGTAGACGGTGAGCCCGTACGACGTGCCCTCCCCGGTCGGCTGCTCGCCCACGACCTCGTCACGCACGACGTCGTACGACCAGTCGCCGTCGATGTCGACCGTGCGGGGCTCCGTCGGGACCGGCAGCTTGGTGTCGCGCAGCGACTCGAGCGTGACGCGCACGTCCGTGGCCTCGTCCCCCGAGTCGTCGTCCGGCCACAGGAGCTGGTCGGCGCTCTCGACCGGTTCGCCGTCGCGGTCGGCGCCGCGCCGCCAGTTCGTGCCGTCGAAGCCGGTGAGCGTGAAGACGCGCAGCGGCCCGATCCCGTCGTCGTCCGTCCGGTAGCGCAGCACGACCTCGTTCGAGCGTTCGGCGAGGTCGCTGCGCATGTCGAGGTCGTCGGACAGGCGCACGGTCTGCCCGGTCGAGGAGAAGAGGCGTGACCACGACGCCGACGCCACCTCGGGGAGCGCGGCGCTCGCCGAGCCGAGGCCGAGGCCGACGACCGCGACCGCGAGGGCGGTGGCCACGGCACCCGCCGCGCGCAGCCCGGTCGCCGCGCGGTCCTCGACGCCGTGCGCGCCCGCGGCGGTGCCTCGTCGGGAGCCCTGCCGCACCGTGCGGTGCGGGTTGTCGACCGCGAGGAGCAGCACGAGCGCGCACACCGTCACCACGAACGCGGCGGGCGGGATCTCGCCGACGATGACGAGCCCGGGCAGCCACAGCGCGAGCAGCGGGACGCCGACGCCGGCCCCGAGGCGCAGTCCGCCGGCCATGAGGTCGGCCACCAGGAAGACGACGACGGCCCCGCCCACGGCCATGAGCGCGATCGGCAGGCTCGGGTCGATGGGGGCGACCTCGGCGAGGGTGAGCTCGCGTGCCGTCCGGAGGCGCGAGAGCACGCGGTCGACGTTGGTCAGCCCGATGAGGAGCGAGAACCGGTCCGTCGGTCCGCCGTACAGCCCCAGCAGCGCCCAGAGCCCGACGACGAGGCCGGCGAGCGACGGGAGCAGGGCGGCGGGCGGGGCGAGCGTCTCGCCCCGCCCGGCGCGCGACCGCTCGAGAGCGTACCGGGTCAGCCCGGTGACCAGGGCGAGGACCGCGACCGTCCGGACGGCGGTGCCCGTCCAGCCGCCGGGGCCGATCACGCTGCTCAGCGCGTAGGTCGACGCGACGACCGCGACGGCCACGCACAGGGACGTGGCGAGGACGCGGAACGCGACGGGTGCCGCGGGGGCAGGTCGGGACGAGGTCATCGTGAGCCCTCCACGAGCAGGGTCCAGGCACGTTCCAGCGGGGTCGACGGGTCGACGAGCGCCGCGTGCCAGCCGGTGGAGCGCAGCGTGGCGACGGTCTCGAGCGCGTCGGCGTGCTCGGGTGCCCAGGGGCGCGGGCTCACGACGAGCGCGCGGTGCACGCCGTCGCCTCCCATGGCGGCGACGGTGTGGCGGGCGACGGAGCCGAGCGGGCCGACGACCGCCACGACGATCTCGCCCGGTCGCCGGTCGCGGCGCACCGCCTCGGCGGTCGCGACGACGGACCGGTCCGCGTCGGCGACGAGGTGGTGGCCGTGGAGGTCGACCGTCGCGTCGAGGAGGTCCGCCGGGCCCTCGCCGGAGCGGTTGACGCGGAAGCCGATGCCGGCGACGACGGGCGCGAGCGACGTCGGGACGAGGCGGACCGGGTGGCCGGCCTGGAGGAGCGAGACCCCGATCGAGGCCGCGCACTCGACCGCCCACTCGCCGTCGGCGAGCGCGCGCGAGCTGGACGCGGCGAGATCGGGGTGGGGCAGCAGCCCGCGGTCGAGGAGCACGGTGACCGGGGGCAGCCCCGCGCTCTCGTCCACGCGGACCATGAGCTGGCCGTGCCGCGCGGCGCTCACCCAGTGCACGCGCCGCGGGTCGTCGCCCGCGACGTACTCGCGCAGCACGGTGTCGTCGCTCGAGGCGAGCCGGGCACCGGACGCGGAGCGCTCGTGCTCGCCGAACGCGCGGGTCCCGCGCACCGGGAGCTCGACCGTCCGGGGCCACACCGCGACGGACGTGGGGTCGCCGAGCTCCTGGGTCGCGCTGACGAGCCCGAACAGGTCGACCCGGGTCGTCAGGAGGGGACCGAGCGGCCACCGGCCGCGCCGGAGCGGGCGCAGCCGGTAGCGCACGGCGATGTGGTCGCCGACGGTCGCGACCTGGGCGCGCAGGGAGTCCTGGTCGCACAGCTCGTGCGCCGCCTGCTCGCTGATCCGCAGCCGCGCGAGCGTGGTCGCCGTGGTCGACGTCGTGCGTGCCGCGGCGACCGTGAGCCGTGCCGTCGTGAACTGTCCGCGCACGGCCGGGTTCGGCTGGACACGCCGCGTCACGTGGAGGGCGCCGCGGCCGCGGTCGATGCGGCGTGCGGTCATCCAGGCCCAGGACGCGCCGACGGCGAGCGCTCCGGCCGCGCCGAGGCCGACGACGTCGGGCAGCCCGAGGACGACGCCGAGGACCGCGAGCGCCGCCCCCGCGCCGAGGATCGCGACGCCGCGACGCGTCAGGCGCGCCCGGGTGAGGCTCCGGCCCGTGCGGCGGAGCCTCGTGAGGACCGAGGGTGCGCGCACGTCAGCGTCGCTCGGTCGCGTCCAGGGTGGGGATCGGTGTCTGCGCCACGATCGACGCGACGACGGCCTCCGCGTCCTGACCTGCCAGGCGCGCCTCGGTCGTGATGACGAGGCGGTGCGCGAGGACGGGGACGGCGAGGTACTGCACGTCGTCGGGGAGCACGTGGTCCCGACCCGCCATCGCGGCGACCGCCTTGGCGGCGCGCAGGAGCTGCAGCGACGTGCGCGGGGACGCGCCGAGCCGCAGACCCGGGTGCTCGCGCGTCGCGGTGACGAGGGCGAGGACGTAGCGCTTGACCGCCGTCGACGCGTAGACCGCCCGGGCGACCCCGGCGAACCGCACGACGGTCGCGCCCGTGGTCACCGGTCGCAGGTGGGCGAGCGGGTTGTCGGTCTCCTGACGGTCGAGCATGAGGAGCTCGGCGTCGACGTCGGGGTACCCCACGGTCAGGCGGGCCATGAAACGGTCGCGCTGCGCCTCCGGGAGCGGGTAGGTCCCCTCCATCTCGACCGGGTTCTGCGTCGCCACCACGAGGAAGGGGCTCGGCAGCGTGTGGGTCGTGCCGTCGACCGTGGTCTGCCCCTCCTCCATGCACTCGAGGAGCGCCGACTGCGTCTTGGGCGACGCGCGGTTGATCTCGTCGCCGATGACGATGTTCGAGAACACCGGACCGGGCCGGAACTCGAACTCGTGGCTCGCCGCCCGGTAGATGTTGACGCCGGTGAGGTCGCTCGGCAGGAGGTCGGGCGTGAACTGGATGCGACCGACCTTGCAGTCGATCGTCCGCGCGAGCGCCTTGGCGAGCGTGGTCTTGCCCACGCCCGGGACGTCCTCGACGAGGAGGTGTCCCTGCGCGAGGAGCACCGCGACGGTGACGTTCACGAGGTCCGGGCGGCCGGTGACGACGGACTCGATGCCGGTCCGGATGCGGCCGGTGGTCTCGACGAGCTCGTCCAGGTCGGCGAGCGACGTCTTGCTCGGCTCGTCGGCCGGCGCGACAGGGGCGATGTCGGGGAGCACGAGGACCTCCGTCGTCGGTGGCACAGGAGTCGCGGGACACGGCGCCCGCAGGTGGGAATGAGCCTAGTTGACCTGGACGAGTGCGCCGACCGGTGCGCCCCGCCCCCGGACGGCGCCCGCGACCGTGTCCCGCGACCTGCGGCCGGCCCTCGTCCGCCTGCCCCGCGACGCGCCATGGGGAGTGCTCTCCTCCACGCCCGTCCACCCCCGATGACCTGCGGAGATCCTGCGAAGGCGGGTGAATCCCGGGGCATTCACCGAGAGCGGTGGGGGGAAGTGGAGTACCGTGGAGGAGAAGGGAGCACGAGGGGAGGTGCCAGGTGCGATGTCCGCTTTCGTGGACGACGTTCTCGGTGGTTCCGCGAGCCTGCTCCTGGGCACCTTCACGCCACGTCTGGACGACAAGGGGAGGCTCATCCTCCCCGCGAAGTTCCGGGCGCGGCTCGCGTCGGGCCTCGTCATGACGCGGGGGCAGGAACGTTGCCTGTTCCTCCTGCCGATGGACGAGTTCCGCCGCATGTACGACCAGATCCGGCAGGCGCCGGTGACGAGCAAGCAGGCTCGGGACTACCTGCGCGTCTTCCTCTCGGGGGCGAGCGACGAGATCCCGGACAAGCAGGGACGCGTGTCGATCCCGGCGCCCCTGCGGGCGTACGCCGGTCTCGACCGCGACGTCGCCGTCATCGGAGCGGGCACGCGGGTGGAGATCTGGGACGCGCAGGCCTGGGAGACCTACCTCGCGCAGCAGGAGTCGGCGTACGCGGACACCGCGGAGGAGGTGTTCCCGGACCTGCGCTTCTAGGGACGAGGGCCCCGGCTCTCGCACGGTGAGGCCTCCTCCCGCCCGGTCTGACGCACTTCCCCGGCGTCAGAAAGGACGCGGAGGGAGACCTGACCGTACGGCCCGGGGTCACCCGGACCGGGCCGCCCGGAGCACGACGACACGACCGACACGACCCAGAGAGGAGCCGGGACGATGACCACCACGCCTGACGACGCCGCCGAGCGGCACGTGCCCGTGCTCCTGCAGCGGTGCGTCGACCTCCTCGCCCCGGCGCTCGCCGAGCCCGGCTCCGTGCTCGTGGACTGCACCCTCGGCATGGGCGGCCACACCGAGGCGGTCCTCGAGCAGGTCCCCACGGCGCGCGTGGTCGGGATCGACCGCGACCCCGAGGCGATCGCGCGTGCCTCGCGCCGTCTGGCGCGCTTCGGCGACCGCTTCCGCGCGGTCCACGCGGTCTACGACGAGATCGAGGAGGTCGTGGCGGACGCCGTGGGCGGCCCGGTCCAGGGCGTGCTCATGGACCTCGGCGTCTCCTCGCTGCAGATCGACGAGAGCGAGCGCGGGTTCTCCTACGCGCACGACGCACCGCTGGACATGCGCATGGACCCCACGACGGGCCGCACCGCCGCCGACGTGCTCAACACGTACGACGAGCGCGAGCTCACGCGCGTCCTGCGCGAGTACGGCGAAGAGCGGTTCGCGCAGCGCGTCGCCCGCGCGATCGTGCGCCGGCGCGAGCAGCAGCCCTGGACGCGCAGCGCCGACCTCGTCGACCTCGTGCGGGCCTCGATCCCCGCGGCCACCCGCACCACGGGCGGCAACCCGGCCAAGCGGACCTTCCAGGCGCTGCGGATCGAGGTGAACGGCGAGCTCGAGGTCCTGGAGCGCGCGGTCCCCGCCGCGGTGGAGGTGCTCGCCGTCGGCGGCCGTCTCGTCGTGGAGTCCTACCACTCGCTCGAGGACCGCATCGTCAAGCGCGAGCTCGCGGCGGGGGCCACGGTCAGCGCACCGCCCGGGCTCCCGGTCGTGCCCGAGGAGGACGAGCCCTACCTGCGTCTCCTGACGCGCGGCGCGGAGGAGGCGCCGTCGGTCGAGCGCGAGACGAACCCGCGCTCGGCGTCCGTCCGGCTGCGCGCCGCCGAGCGGACGCGGCCGACGCCCGCGCACCGCCGCCCGACCGCGCGTCGTCGCCCGTCCACGGGCCCGACGCACCGCCCGACCGCCCGACCGAACGACCCAGGGGAGAGGACACGATGAGCGCACAGAGGTCGACCGCCGCCCGCCCGCTCCCGCGCACGGCCCCCGCCCCGCGCCCTTCGCTCACCGCGCTCCCGGGCGGTGCGACCGAGCGCGGCGCCCGCTCGCGACTCGAGCTCGTCCGTGCACCGCTGCAGGCCCGGTCCAAGGTCCCGTTCCTCGTCCTGTGCATGTCGGTGCTGGGAGCGGCGCTCCTGTGTGCTCTCCTGGTGAACACGACGATGGCGCGCAACTCCTACGAGATGTCGGAGCTGCGTCGGGAGGTGGGGCTCGTGGCCCAGGACACGCAGAGCCTGCAGGCGCAGGTGCGCGAGAACGAGGCGACGCTCGACGTGGCGGCACGCGACCTCGGCATGGTCGAGGCGCAGGACCCGGCGATGCTCCGGCTGTCCGACGGTGCCGTCGTCGGCGGTTCGTTGGAGGAGGCCGGGCAGTGACGCAGGGGACGGGCGGGCGACGCACGGACGCGCAGCGGACGTCGGCGTCGCCCGCCCGTCCTGCGCGCTCCGGCGCCGCACCGCGCGCGGCCGCGGCCCGGAGCGCAGCGCAGAAGCCCGCGCCGCGGGCGTCCTCGTCGGCGAAGCCGGCCGCACGCACGTCGAGCTCGGCGACGACGAGGGCCACGAGGACGGCGAGGACGACCGCCGCCCGGGGGACCGTCACGCCCGCGCGTGCGACGGCGCGGCCCGGGGCCGAGACCCCACGGAGCAGGTCCGCGACGCCGCGGACGAAGGCCACGACGCCGGCGCGCTCGCCGCGCGGTGGCGCCCGACCGCCGTCGCGCCCCGCCCGCCCGCCGCGCCCTCCGCGCGAGCCGGGCCGGCCGGAGCGCCGCCAGCGGTGGCTCATGGTCGTGGCCGGGGTGATCACGCTCGTCTTCGTGGCCCAGCTGGTCAACGTCCAGGTGCTCAAGGGGCCGGCGCTGGCCGCCGACGCGCGCAACGACCGGCTGCGCAGCACGACGACGCCCGCGCACCGCGGCGACGTGACGGACGTCGACGGCGTCGTGCTCGCGACCTCGGTCGACCGCTACACCATCGGCGCGGACCGCACGGCGATCCAGAGCTTCACCCCCGGGAACCGGGTCCTGGCGGACGGCCAGCCCCTGGAGGAGGGCGGCGCCGCGGGGGTCGCGAAGCTCCTCGCCCCGGTGCTGGGGGAGTCGGCGCCCGAGCTCGCGGCGACGCTCAACGGCAAGGGCTACGTCGTGCTGGCGAAGGACGTCGTGCCCGAGGTCCAGCGCGCGATCGCTGAGCTGCGGCTGTCGGCGTACATCCGCTCCGACCTCACCAGCACGCGCAGCTACCCGGCGAGCACCGTGGCGGGCAACCTCGTCGGGTACGTGAACAAGGAGCAGGAGGGCCAGGGCGGGATCGAGGCCGCCTACGAGGACGTGCTGTCCGGCACGCCGGGGTCGCGCACGTGCGAGACGGGCCTGGGCGGGCAGATCATCCCGACCGGCCGCTGCGACGTCGTGGCCGCGGTCTCGGGAAGCGACGTGCGGCTCACGGTCTCGCGCGACGTGCAGTGGAAGGCGCAGGACGCGGTCGACCGGGCGGTGAGCGAGACGGGCGCCGAGTTCGCGATCGCCGTGGTGCAGAACGTCCGCACGGGGGAGATCCTCGCGCTCGCGGACTCGGGCACCGTGAACCCGAACGACCGCTCGACGGACGCGGTGGCGCGGCCCAGCCGCGCGGTGTCGAACGTGTTCGACCCCGGCTCGACCGGCAAGGTCGTCACCATGGCCGCCGCGATCGAGGGCGGGTACGCCGAGGTGGGCTCGCAGTACGAGGTGGCGGACCGCTACACCACGCCCAACGGCGAGACGTTCAGGGACTCCCACGACCACCCGGTGCAGCGCCTCACCCTCGCCGGCATCCTCGCCGAGTCCTCCAACACGGGCACCGTGCAGGTGGGCGAGGACATCCCGAAGCAGGTGCGGTACGACTACCTCCACAAGTTCGGCTTCGGCGAGAAGACCGGGCTCGGGCTCCCCGGCGAGTCCGCGGGCATCCTGCACCCGGCCGACGCGTGGGACGGCCGCACGCAGTACGCCGTCCTGTTCGGCCAGGGCGTCTCGGTGAACGCGATCCAGGCGACGAGCGTCTTCTCGACGATCGCGAACGGCGGCGTGCGCACGACCCCGACCGTCGTCGCGGGCACGACGGACGCGCGCGGGGCCTTCGTCCCCGCCGAGACGCCCGAGCCCCGGCGCGTCGTGTCGCAGGAGACCGCGGACACGGTGCTGCAGATGATGGAGTCGGTGGTCGAGGAGGGCACCGGGTCGAGCGCCGCGGTCCCCGGCTACCGGATCGCGGGGAAGACGGGGACGGCCCAGATGGCGGGCAGCGGGGGGTCGCTGTCGTCGATCATGGCCTCGTTCATCGGCGTGGCACCGGCGGACGACCCCCAGTACACGGTGTCGGTCTTCCTCAAGGACCCGCACTCGTCGATCTTCGGCGGCGTCGTGGCGGCGCCGGTGTTCAGCGAGATCATGGGCTTCACGCTCGAGCACGAGGGCGTGCTGCCCAGCGCGGAACCGTACGTCCCGCTCCCGACGACGTGGTGAGCCTCGCCACACCCGACGTCCTGGCCGGGCGTGAAGGTCCCGTGAAGCGCGCTGCCGCGACCCGCGCGAGAGCGGGGCACCCGACGCGGCACGGTAGGTTCTACACGTGACAACCCCGATCGACCGTCTCCGCCCCGCCGCGACCGCCCGGCGCACGGTCGAGGACCTGGCCGCGCGGTTCGGTCTCGACGTCCGTGCAGGTGACAGCGTCGCCGGGCCGTCCGGACCCGGCGCCGTCGAGGTCTGGTCGGTGGCTTCCGACGACCGTACGGCGGACGTCGGCGACCTGTTCGTCGCCCTGCCGGGCGCCCGGTCCCACGGGGCGCGCTTCGCCGCCGCGGCCGTGGGTCGTGGAGCGCACGCCGTGCTCACGGACGAGCAGGGCGCGCAGCACCTCGCCGCCGAGGGGATCGGCGTCCCGGTGCTCGTCGCCCCCGACCCGCGAGCGCTGCTCGGACCGGTCGCCTCGTGGGTCTACGGCAGCCCCGGGCACGACCTGACGACCTTCGGCGTCACGGGCACGAACGGCAAGACCACCACGACCTACCTCGTCGACCACGCGCTGCGCGCGCTCGGCTGGAAGGGCGGGCTCATCGGGACGGTCGAGATGCGTTCGGGCGACCGTGTCCTGCCGAGCCGCCTCACGACGCCGGAGGCGGCCGACCTCCAGGCGCTGCTCGCCGCGATGCGCGAGGACGAGGTGCGCACGCTCGCGATGGAGGTGTCGTCGCACGCGCTCGCGCTGCACCGCGTCGACGGCCTGGTGTTCGACGTCGTGGGCTTCACGAACCTCAGCCAGGACCACCTCGACTTCCACGGCGACCTGCAGGAGTACTTCGAGGCCAAGGCGCAGCTGTTCACCCCCGAGCACGCCCGCCGGGGCGTCGTGGTGGTGGACGACGCGTGGGGCGAGCGCATGGTCGACGCCGCGCGCGTCCCCGTCGCGACGCTGCGGGTCGGCGGCGGCGCGCACGCGGCGCAGGCCGACGCGGACTGGACGGTGCGGGACGTGGTCGTCGAGCCGCCCGGCGCCGCCGCGACGGGCACGGCGTTCACGCTCGCGCACCGCGACGGCCGCTCCCTGCGCACGACGACGTCCCTGCCGGGGGCGTTCAACGTCGCCAACGCGGCGCTCGCGCTCGCGCTCGTGCTCGAGGCGGGGACCGACCCGCGCGACCTCGAGGCGGCGCTCGCCGCGACCGGCGGGCTCACCCCGGCGGTTCCCGGGCGCATGGAGCTCGTCTCGCGCCCGCCCCACACGCCGCGCGTCGTCGTCGACTTCGCGCACAACCCGGACGCGCTCGCGCTCGCGCTCGACGCGCTGCGCCCGACGACGCCCGGTCGCCTGGTCGTCGTGTTCGGCGCCACGGGCGACCGCGACCGCGGCAAGCGGCCCACGATGGGCGGCGTCGCGGTCGAGGGCGCCGACGTCGTCGTCGTCACGGACGACGACCCGCACGGCGAGGACCCCGCGGCGATCCGTGCCGAGGTCCTGCCCGGTGCCATCGCCGCGCGCGAGGCCGCCGCGACGGCACCCGAGCCGCGCGACGTCGTCGTGCTCGAGGTCGCGCCGCGCGCCCGCGCGATCCACGAGGCGATCGCGACGGCCGGGCCGCACGACACGGTGCTCGTCGCGGGCCGCGGCCACGAGGTGTGGCAGGAGATCGCCGGCGTGGACCACCCCCTGGACGACCGCGTCGAGGCCCGTGCCGCGCTCCAGCGCCGCGACGAGGCCTCCACCCCCCACGAACCGAAGGAGCACCACGGATGATCGAGCTCACTGCGGCGCAGGTGGCCGCAGCGACCGGCGGGCGACTGTCCGCCGACCCCGACGTACGGGTCGGGGGGCCCGTCGTCGTCGACTCGCGCCGGGTCGCGCCGGGGTCGCTCTTCGTCGCGCTGCCCGGCGAGCACGTCGACGGGCACGAGTTCGCGGCCGGTGCGGTGGCGGCGGGCGCGACGCTCGTGCTCGCCGCCCGCGAGCTGGACCTCCCGTGCGTCGTCGTCGACGACGTGCAGACGGCGCTCGGCGAGCTGGCGCGCCACGTCCTCGCGACGCTCCGTGAGCGCGGCGACCTGCGGGTCGTGGCCGTCACGGGTTCGGTCGGGAAGACCACGACGAAGGACCTGCTCGGCCAGCTCCTGCGCCCGCAGGGCGAGACGGTCGTGCCGCGCGGCTCGTTCAACAACGAGATCGGGCTGCCGCTGACGGTGCTCGAGGCCGACGACGCGACGCGCTTCCTCGTCCTCGAGATGGGGGCCAGCGGGATCGGGCACCTGACGTACCTCACGCGCATCGCACCGCCCGACGTCTCGGTCGTGCTCACGGTCGGCAGCGCGCACCTCGGCGAGTTCGGGGGCATCGAGGCCGTCGCGCGCGCGAAGGCGGAGATCGTCACGGGTCTCGCGCCGGGCGGCGTGGCGGTGCTCAACGCCGACGACCTGCGGGTCGCCGCGATGGCGGGCGCCGCCCCGGGCGAGGTCGTCACGTTCGGGACCATCCCCGCGGCCGACGTCCGCGCCGAGGACCTGGGCGTCGACCGCACCGGCCGGGCGTCGTTCACGCTCCGGGTGCGCGCCGGGGCGGCGGGGCAGGACGCGGAGGCCCGTGTGCCCGTCACCCTCGGCCTCGTGGGCGAGCACCACGTGACCAACGCGCTCGCGGCGGCGACGGCGGCGCTGCGCCTGGGCGTCCTGCCCGGCGACGTCGCGGCCCGGCTGTCCGACGCGAGGGCGCTCAGCCCGCACCGGATGCAGGTCACCGAGCGGCCCGACGGCGTCACGGTGATCGACGACTCGTACAACGCCAACCCTGACTCGATGCGCGCCGCGCTGCGGGCGCTCGCCGTCATGGCGGGGCGCGACCGCCGCTCGGTCGCGGTGCTGGGGGAGATGCTCGAGCTCGGCGACGACTCGCGCGTCGCTCACGACGACATCGGCCGGCTCGTGGTCCGATTGAACGTGAAGCTGCTCGTCGTCGTCGGCGAGGGTGCCGGCTCGATCCTCGCCCCACGACCCCTCCTGGGTCGCGCCGTCGAGG
>CAZFUQ010000012.1:0-6309 GCA_964521905.1 uncultured Cellulosimicrobium sp. | reverse complement strand
ACCCGCTTCGTACCGGACGTGGGAGCCGCCGCCGCGCTGCTGCGCGACGAGCTGCAGGAAGGGGACGTCGTGCTCGTGAAGGCCTCGAACGGGTCGGGTCTGTGGCGCCTCGGCGACGAGCTCGCCGCGGCGGGCACCGACCAGACGACGGGAGGGGACCGCGCATGATCGCGATCATCGTCGCGGCGGGGATCTCGCTCCTCGTCGCCCTGTTCGGCACGCCGCTGTTCATCCGGTTCCTGGTGCGGCGCAACTACGGGCAGTTCGTCCGGCAGGACGGGCCGACGGCGCACTTCACCAAGCGCGGCACGCCGACGATGGGCGGCGTCGTCATCATCGGAGCGGCGCTCATCGGCTGGGCGCTGTCCTACGTGGTCTCGGGTCGCCTGCCCAGCGTGTCGGCGCTGCTCGTGCTGTTCCTCATGACGGGTCTGGGGATCGTCGGGTTCCTGGACGACTTCACGAAGATCCGCAAGCAGCGCAGCCTCGGCCTCACGCCGCGCGCGAAGATCATCGGGCAGGGGGCCGTCGGCATCGCGTTCGCCGTGCTCGCGCTGCAGTTCCCCAACGAGCACGGGCGCACACCGGCCTCCACGCGGGTCTCGTTCCTGCGTGACACCAACCTCGACCTCGCGTTCGCGGGCGTCACGGTCGGCCTGATCCTCTTCGTCGTCTGGGCGAACTTCCTCATCACGGCGTGGTCCAACGCCGTGAACCTGACCGACGGGCTCGACGGCCTCGCGACCGGCGTGTCGATCGTCGTGTTCGGGTCGTACGTGCTCGTCGGGATCTGGCAGCTCAACCAGACGTGCCAGCGCCTCGCGACGGTGGGTCCGAGCTGCTACGAGACGCGCGACCCGCAGGACCTCGCGATCGTCGCGGCGGCGATCGTCGGGGCGTGCATCGGGTTCCTGTGGTGGAACGCGAGCCCGGCCAGGATCTTCATGGGCGACACCGGCTCGCTCGCGCTCGGCGGCGCGCTCGCGGGCCTGTCGATCCTCACCCGCACCGAGTTCCTCGCGCTCATCGTCGGTGGCCTCTTCGTCATCATCGTGCTCTCCGACGTCATCCAGATCGGCTTCTTCAAGATGACGGGCAAGCGCGTGTTCAAGATGGCGCCGCTGCACCACCACTTCGAGCTGTCGGGCTGGGGCGAGGTCACCATCGTCATCCGGTTCTGGCTCATCGCCGGACTGTTCGCCGCGCTCGGCCTCGGCATCTTCTACGCGGAGTGGGTGGTCGGCTAGTGGCGCGCGAGCGGCACGACCTCGCCGTCCCGCTCGACGAGGCCCGTGTCGTCGTCGCCGGGCTGGGCGTCTCCGGCAGGGCCGCCGCGGCGGCGCTGCGCCCGCGCGCGCAGGCCGTCCTCACGCTCGACGACCACGCCGAGGACGCTGACCTGCACGACGCCGGGCAGGTCGACCTCGACGGGACCGACCTCGTCGTCGTCTCGCCGGGCTGGGCACCGAGCCACCCGCTGCTCGTCGGCGCCGCGGGGCGGGGCGTGCCCGTGTGGAGCGAGGTCGAGCTCGCGTGGCGCCTGCGGGTCGCCGGGCCGTCGGGCGTGCCGGCACCGTGGCTCGCGGTCACGGGCACGAACGGCAAGACGACGACCGTGGAGATGCTCGAGACGATCCTGCGCACCGCCGGTCTGCGCGTCGCGGCCGTCGGCAACGTCGGCACGCCCGTGGTGGAGGCCGCGCTGGACCCGTCCCTCGAGGTGCTCGCCGTCGAGCTCTCGAGCTTCCAGCTCCACTTCACGCACACGACGTCGCCCGAGGCGGGCGCCGTGCTCAACGTGGCGCCCGACCACCTCGACTGGCACGGCGGGATCGCGGCGTACGCGGCGGACAAGGGCCGGGTCTTCGAGGACGCGCGGGTCGCCTGCGTCTACAACGTGGCGGACCCCCGGACCGAGGCGCTCGTGCGCGAGGCCGACGTCGTCGAGGGCGCACTGGCGGTCGGCTTCACGCCGGGCGCACCCGCACGGGGCCAGCTCGGCGTGGTCGAGGACGTCCTCGTGGACCGCGCGTTCCACGCCCCGGCGGACGCGCCCGACCGCCACACGCACGCGGCGGAGCTGGCGACGCTGGGCGACCTCGCGCACCTCGCGGGTGCCGACGGCGTCGTGCCGGCCCACGTCGTCGCGAACGCGCTCGCCGCGGCGGCGCTCGCCCGGGCGCACGGCGTCCCCGCCGTCGCCGTGCGCGACGGCCTGCGCGCGTTCCGGACGGGCGCGCACCGCATCCAGCAGGTCGCCGTCGTGGACGACGTCGCGTACGTGGACGACTCCAAGGCGACCAACGCGCACGCCGCGTCGGCGTCGCTCGCGGCGTTCGCGCCGGGCACGGTCGTGTGGGTCGCGGGCGGGCTCGCCAAGGGCGCGTCCTTCGACGAGCTGGTCGCCGCACGGGCCGACCGGCTGCGCGCCGTCGTGCTCGTCGGAGTGGACCCGGAACCCTTCGCGGGGGCGCTGGGCCGACACGCGCCCGATATCCCCGTCGTGCGCGTGGATCCTGGCGACACTGGGACGGTGATGACCCGCGCCGTCGACTCCGCACGCGGCCTCGCGCAGGCCGGCGACACGGTGCTGCTCGCGCCCGCGGGGGCCTCGATGGACCAGTTCCGCTCGTACGCCGAGCGCGGCGACGCGTTCGCCGCGGCGGCGCGTGCGCTGCCGCCCGGGCACGGGTAGGCCGGGCCGGCCATGACACAGACCGCGAGCGGCAGGGGTGCGCCGTCCACACGCACGACCTCCCGCGCGGGCCGCGCAAGCCCCGCGACCTCCGCGGGCGGACGGCGCACGACCACGCGGAACCGCGCGGGTGCGCGCGCGCCCGAGGAGCGGCCCTGGCTCGGGCAGTGGAACAGCACGGTCACGAGCTACTACCTGCTCGTCGGCGCGACCGCGCTCCTGCTGGTCATCGGCCTCGTCATGGTGTTCTCCAGCTCGGCGGTCACGGAGATCGCGGCCGGCCGGTCGCCGTTCACCGCGTTCCTCGGGCAGGCGCAGTTCGCGCTCATGGGGCTGCCGCTCCTGCTCGTCTGCTCCCGGCTGCCCGTGAGCTGGTACAAGCGCCTCGCGTGGCCCGCGCTCGTCGTCTCGATCGCCCTGCTCGCCGCCGTGGTCGCCTTCGGCGACGCGAGCGGCGGGAACCAGAACTGGTTGCCGATCGGCACGTTCCGGTTCCAGCCGTCGGAGCTCGCGAAGCTCGCGCTCGCGCTGTGGCTCGGTGTCGTGCTCGGTCGCAAGCAGCGCCTGCTGGGTCGGTGGCGCCACGTCGTCGTCCCGGCCGTGCCCGGCGTGCTCGCCGTGGTCGGCCTCGTGCTCGCGGGGCACGACCTCGGCACGGCGCTCGTCATCATGCTCCTCGTGGCGGGGGCGTTCTTCGTCTCCGGGGCCAGCACCCGGCTGCTCGGGCTGGGCGCCGCGATCGCGGCCTTCGTCGTGGGGTACGCCTTCATCTACCTGCAGGACGGCGGCGACCGGCTCGGGCGCATCGTGGCCGCGTACAGCGAGTGCGAGGACACGCTCGGCGAGTGCTACCAGTCGCAGCACGGGCTGTACGCGCTGGGGACGGGCGGCCTCACGGGCGTCGGCCTCGGCGCGAGCCGGGAGAAGTGGAGCTACCTGCCCGAGGCGCACAACGACTTCATCTTCGCGGTCATCGGGGAGGAGCTGGGGCTCCTCGGCACGCTCCTCGTGCTCGGGCTCTTCGTGGTGCTCGGCGTCGCGACGAGCCGCATCGTGCGGCGCCACACCGACCCGTTCGTCAAGATCACGACGGCGGCGATCGCGTGCTGGATCGTCGGGCAGGCGTTCATCAACATCGGCGTGGTCATCGGGCTCGTCCCGGTGATCGGCGTGCCGCTGCCGCTCGTGTCGGCCGGCGGGACGGCGCTCATCACGACCATGGCCGCGCTCGGCGTGCTCATCTCGTTCGCGCGCACCGAGCCCGGGGCCGCGGAGGCGCTCAAGGCGCGGGGGCGCGTCGTGCGACGCTCGCTCGCCGTCGTGGGCCGCGCGGCGCGGCCGCGACGCCGGACCCCGTGAGCGGGGCCGGGGCGGTCCGCCTCGCGGCGGCCCGCGCAGGACTTCAGGACGACAAGGACGCGGCGGTCGCCGCACAGGAAGGACGACGAGGTACGTGACGACGATCGGTTCGGTGGTGCTCGCGGGTGGCGGGACGGCGGGGCACGTGAACCCGCTGCTCGCGGTGGCGGACGAGCTTCGGGCGCGGGAGCCCGACGTGGTGGTGACCGCGCTCGGCGTCCAGGGCGGGCTGGAGGACGACCTCGTGCCCGCGCGCGGGTACCCGCTGCGGTACGTCCCGCGCGTGCCGCTCCCGCGGCGCCCGAGCGCCGAGTGGATCAATCTCCCGGGGCGCCTGAGGTCGGCGGTCGACGCGGCGGGCGCCGCGATCGACGAGACCGGGGCGCGCGTCGTCGTCGGGTTCGGCGGGTACGTCTCGACGCCCGCCTACCTCGCCGCGCGACGCCGCGGCATCCCCGTCGTCGTGCACGAGCAGAACGCGCGACCGGGGCTGGCGAACCGGGCGGGTGCGCGCTGGGCGACCCGCGTCGGGGTGACGTTCGAGGGCACGCCGCTCAAGGGCGGCGTCGTCACCGGACTGCCGCTGCGCCGCGAGATCGCGGACCTCGTCGCGGCGCGCGCGGCCGACCCGGGCGCCGTCCGGACCGACGCCGCGGCGCGGCTCGGCCTCGACCCGCACGCGCGCACGCTCGTCGTGACCGGGGGGTCGCTGGGCGCCCAGAGCCTCAACGAGGCGGTGTCCGGCGCGGCGGGACAGCTGCTCGCGGCGGGTGCCCAGGTCCTGCACCTCACGGGCAAGGGCAAGGACGCCGCGGTGCGCGAGGCGGCGGCCGGCGCCCTCGCCGCCCACCCGGGCGCCCGGTACGACGTGCGCGAGTACCTCGCCGAGATGCAGCGCGCGCTCGCCGTCGCCGACCTCGTCGTGTGCCGCTCGGGCGCGGGTACCGTGAGCGAGCTCGCCGCCCTCGGCGTCCCCGCCGTGTACGTCCCGCTGCCGATCGGCAACGGCGAGCAGCGGCTCAACGCCGGACCGGTGGTCGGGGCCGGAGGCGGGATCCTCGTCGACGACGCCCAGCTCTCCGCGGCCTGGGTCGCGCACGAGGTCCCCGCGCTCCTCGGCGACCCGGCGCGGCTCGGGGCCATGGCCACCGCCGCGGCCGGCGCGGGCGTGCGCGACGGCGCCGCCCGGGTGGCCGACCTCGTGGCGGAGGCGGTCGCGCAGGGGGCGACCCCGTGACGGACCACGACGAGCGGACCCCCGTCCCTCTCGACGAGCTCGGCACCGTCCACCTCGTCGGGGTCGGCGGGGCCGGCATGTCGGTCGTGGCGCGGCTCCTCGCCGCCCACGGGGTGCGCGTGCAGGGCTCGGACGCGAAGGAGAGCGAGACGCTCGCCGCGCTGCGGGCCGACGGCGTCCGGGTGTGGGCCGCGCACGACGCGAGCCACGTCCAGGGCGTGGACACCGTCGTGGTGTCGAGCGCCGTCCGGGACACGAACCCCGAGCTCGCGGCGGCGCGCGCCGCCGGCCTGCGCGTGCTGCACCGCTCGCAGGCGCTCGCCACGCTCATGGCCCAGGGCCGGTCCGTCGCCGTCGCCGGTGCGCACGGCAAGACCACGACGTCGGCGATGATCGCGACGGTCCTGCGCGGGGCGGGGCTCGACCCGTCGTTCGCGATCGGGGGGACCGTGCTCACCGCCGACGGCCCGGTCGCGGGCGGCCACCTCGGGTCGGACGTGCTCGTGGCGGAGGCCGACGAGTCGGACGGCTCCTTCCTCAACTACGCGCCGGACGTCGCGGTCGTGACGAACGTCGAGCCCGACCACCTCGACCACTACGGGTCGCGCGCCGCGTTCGAGCAGGCCTTCGTCGACTTCGCCGCGCGCATCGCCCCGGACGGGACGCTCGTGGCCTGCGCCGACGACCCCGGCGCTCGCTCGCTCGCCGAGACGCGCACGGCGGGCGGCGGCGCCGTCGTCACCTACGGGACCGCGGCCGACGCCGACGTGCGCGTGTCCGACGTCGCGCCGGTCACCGACGACGGGCGTGCGGGGGTGCGGGCGACGCTCTCCGGCACGGTCGGGACGGCACGGCTCGACGGGCTCGAGCTGCGCCTGCGCGTCCCGGGACACCACAACGCGCTCAACGCGACGGCCGCCGTCGTGACGGCCCTCCTGCTGGGCGTGCAGCCGGCCGCGGCGCTCGTGGGCGCGCACGGCTTCCTCGGGACCGGACGCCGGTTCGAGGCGCGCGGCGA
>CAZFUQ010000011.1:12055-35231 GCA_964521905.1 uncultured Cellulosimicrobium sp. | reverse complement strand
TCAACTGGGACCACTTCTTCCCGCTGACCGGCGACCCGGACGGCAAGCACTTCGAGTGCTGGACGATGCTCGGCGCGTGGGCGGAACAGACCGAGCGCGTCGAGATCGGCGCGCTCGTGTCCTGCAACGGCTATCGCAACCCCGATCTCCTGGCCGACATGGCGCGGACGGTCGACCACATCAGCGGCGGACGTCTGATTCTCGGGATCGGGGCGGGCTGGTTCGAGAAGGACTACGACCGGTTCGGCTACGAGTTCGGCACCGCGGGCGGGCGCATCGCCGACCTCGCCGCGGCCCTGCCCCGGATCAAGGCCCGCTGGGCGGAGTCGAACCCGGCCCCGACGCGCGACATCCCCGTCCTGATCGGCGGCGGCGGGGAGCGCAAGACCCTGCGCGTCGTCGCCGAGCACGCGGACGTGTGGCACTCGTTCGGCGACGCCGCCACGCTCGCGCGCAAGAGCGCGATCCTCGACGAGCACGGCGAGGCCGTCGGGCGCGACACCGCGGCGCTCGTCGAGCGCTCGGTCGGCGTGTCACGGCCGCCGTCCGAGTCCGCGGACGCGCTGGTCGCTGCCGGCGCCACGCTCTTCACGGTCGGCACGAGCGGTCCCGACTACGACCTCTCGCTCGTCCAGGAGTGGGTCGCCTGGCGCGACGCGCAGGGCTGACCGCCCGCCCCGCTCGTCGTCAGAAGAGCGCCCGCGCGAGGCTCGACAGGCCCGCGCGCACCTCGGCGCGCAGGCCGTCGTCGGCGAGCACGACGAGCATGCCGACCCCGACGACCACGACCAGCGCCCCGAGGCGCCACCACCACGGCGACCGGTGCACCGTCAGTAGGACAGCGTCCGCCACGGCGACGACTCGGTGTCGAGCAGCCGGCGGGTCGCGCGCTTGAAGTCCGGCAGGTCCTGGTCGAGCGGGGTGCGGTTGCCCGCGGACCAGAACGCACGACCGGCGAGGAAACCCTCGCCGAACTGCTGCCACGACGCGTAGGCCGGGCGGGACATCGCGACGGCCTCGTCGATCGCGGCCCACGCGCGCTCCGGCGTGACGTACCCCGCGTCGACCGCGAGGCGGCTCACGTGCACGACGCGCGCCGCGTCCCAGGCCGCGATCGACTGCGGCAGCGGGTCGGAGAGCTCGCCGTGCCCGCCGACCTGCGCCGACGCGCTCCACCCCTGGTAGGACGCGACCGCGCGGTCCGGGTCGAGCCCGCGCGCCGTCGCCTCCTGCCGGACCTGCGCGACGTGCTGCTCGCCCGCGGCCTTCGCCTCGCGACGACCCAGCCGGCCCGAGTACAGCTCCTCGACCTTCGGCATCGCGATCGCGTAGTAGCCCCGGTGCCCCTGCGAGAGCAGGAGCTCGTACGTGCTCTCGACGTCGGCCGCGCCGTGCACGCCCCAGCCTGCGGCGAGCGGCTTCGCGGCGGTGCGCGCGTCCACCTCCGCGGTGAGCGCGTTGATCGGGAGCACGCCCTCGACCGCGTACACGGCGCCGAGCGCGAGCCCGCGCCGCTGCGTCGTCGAGAGCTCGGGCGCACCCTCCTTCGCGTAGAGGTCGGCACTCGTCGAGAACATGTCCTTGATCTTGTCGAACAGACCCACCGGTCGCTCCTTCTCCTCGCGCCCCGCGGACGCGGTCCCGTCGCCACGGGTCGTCCGCGGCCTTCCGGGGAGGAGCCTGGCGACGGCTCGCCGTCCGGGGCACGTCTTCCGAACGATCCCGAACGCCACCACGGCGTTCTTCACCCACCGACCGGACGCGACGTGCGGGCCCCGTCTCACGCGCGCGACCGCTCCGCGCCCCGGTGGGTGGGCGTCGCTAGCCTGACCGGATGTCCCTCGACCCGCCACCCTCGCCCGTGGGCGCCGGCTCGGTGGACGAGCTCACCGAGCGTCTGCGCGCGCTGCGTGCCTGGGCGGGCGACCCGTCGTTCACGGAGATCGCGCGGCGCGTCGGTGTGGCGCGCGCGGCGCGGGGGGTGCCCGGGGCGGAACGACGTCCCGGGCGCGTGACCGTGTACGACGTGTTCCGTGCGGGGCGCGCGCGCCTCGACGTCGACCTGCTGGCGGACGTCGTGCGCGCGCTCGGCCTCGACGACGCGCAGGCCCGGGCGTGGCGCGCCGCGTACCGGACCGCGGCCGGGACCGGCCGTGAGACGCGGACCGCACCGACGGCGGGTCCGCCGGGCGGGGCGGCGGGCGGGCCCCCGGCTCCGGTCGTGCGGGTCGCCACGAGCGAGGACCTCCGGCCGCTCGTCGGCCGGGACGACGTCGTCGATCGCCTGGTCGCCGCGCTGTCCCGGGGCGAGGCGGGCCCGGCCGTCCGGCCCGTGGTCGCGACGGTGACCGGCCTCCCCGGGAGCGGTACGACGAGCGTCGCGCTCGCCGTCGCGCACCTGCTCGCGCCCGACGTCCTCGCGGTCGTCGACCTGCGTGGGGGCGGTCCCGACCGCCCGGACGCGCCCTCCGCCGTCGTGCTGGACGCGCTGCTCCAGGCGCTCGGTGCGCCGCCCCCGGCCGCGCACGCCCTCGACACCGCGCGCCTCGCCGCCGCGCTGGCCGCCGCCGTGGCCGGCCGGCGGGCGGTCCTCGTGCTCGACGACGTCCCGGACGCCGAGCGGGCGGCGGACCTCGTCGAGCTCCTGCCCGCCGGGGCGCGCGTCGTCCTGACGTCGCGGCGCGCGCTCGACCTCGGGGGGAGCAGGACGCACGAGCCCCTCGGCCCGCTGGGTGCGCCGGCCGCGCTCGCGCTGCTCGCGGCGGAGGTCGGTGCGGACCGGGTCGCGGCCGAGCCCGAGGCCGCGACCCGTGTCGTCGACGCGTGCGGGCGCCTTCCGCGCGCGCTCGTCGACACCGCGAGGCACGTCGCCGCGCACCCCAGCTGGTCGCTCGCCGACCACGCGCGTCGGGTCGAGGAGCTGCCCGCGACGGTGCTCCACCCGGCGCTCGACGCCGTGCAGCACGTCCTCCCCCGCGACCACGCACGCGCGCTGCGCCTCCTCGCTCTCGTGCCCGTCACGCTCGACCCCGCGTGGGCCGCCGTGCTGCTCGGCGTGTCGACCAGCGAAGCGCACGACGCGCTGCGAGCGCTCGGCCGCGAGCACCTGGTCACCGAGGGGTCGGGCGGGGAGGTCGCCCTGCCCGACGCCGTCCGCGCGGTCGCGGCCGACCTCGCCCGGGCCGGCGACCCGTTCACGGCGCGCGCGGCCGCGGTCTCCCGGCTCGCCGCCCGCCTGCTCGACGACGCCCGCCCGGCCGTGCGAGCCGCCGCCCCGCACCATGGCGCCCCGGTGCGCACGGGAGAGCCTTCCCACGCACCGGGGGCGGCGCTGGCGTGGCTCGACGCGCACCGCGAGCTGCTCGTCACGACGGCGACGCTCGCCGCGGAGCACGAGCTCGCGGACGCGACGGCGGACCTGTCCGCGCTCCTCGCGCCGTATCTCGACTCGGCGGGCCGCGGGGAGGACGCGGTCGCGGTGCACACCGCCGCGGTGGAGCACGGTCGGCTCGACGCCCGGTCGCAGGCGGGACGCGACCTGGGACGCGCGCTCGAGCGGCTCGGTCGCTACGACGAGGCGCTCGCGCAGCTCGTCCGGTCCCTCGAGCGCGGCGACGACCCGCGCCCCGGGCAGACGCTCAACCGCGTCGGGAACGTCTACAAGCGCCTCGGCCGCCTCGACGACGCGGAGGCGGCCTACCGGGACGCGGTGGCCGGGGCCCGGACCGTGGGCGACCCGGTGAGCGAGGGGCGCGCCGTCGGGAACCTCGCCGACGTGCACCGCATCCTCGGGCGCCGCGCCGAGGCCCACGCCGGCTACGACCGCGCCCTCGCGCTCTCGCGCCGCGTCGGCGACGTCCTCAACGTGAAGATCGTGTCGAGCAACGCGGCGATCCTGCACGAGGCGGAGGGCGACCCCCACCGGGCGCTCGCGCTGCAGCGCGAGGTGCGCGCGAGCGCCACCGCGCTCGGCGACGCCGGGCTCGCGGCACGCACCCGCACGCACGTCGGCCGGCTCCTCGTACGCACCGGCGAGGCGCGGTCCGGGGTCGCCGAGCTGCGCCGCGCCGTCGCGGAGTCGGTCGCCCTCGCGGACCCCGACGCCGAGGCGGAGGCCCGCAGCGCGCTCGGCACGGCCCTGCTCGCGACGGGGGCGGTCGCCGAGGCGGTCGCGTCGTGCGAGGCGGCGCTGGTCCTGGCCCGTCGGCTGCGCGCACGGCTCGCGGAGACGGAAGCGCGCAACGCCCTCGGGGAGGCCGTGCTCGGCGCCGGCGACACCGGCCGCGCCGCCCGTGAGCACGAGGCCGCGCTCGCCCTCGCGATCGAGCTCGACGACGCCGCGGAGCACGGCCGGGCGCTGCGGGGGCTCGGCGACCGTCGCGCCGCGCTCGGCGACGCCGCGGGCGCCCACGACCTGTGGGAGCGCGCGCTCGCCGTCTACCGCTCGGCCGGCCACGTCGACGCCGCCACCGTGACCGAACGGCTCGCGCGGCCTGCCTGAGGCCCCTCTCGCGTCTCAGCATCCGATCACGTACGCCGTCCCGGAACAGGCGGGGCGGCCGGGGAGTTGCCGCCTTCATGGCCTCCACTCCCCCGGCGACACCCGCGCCGACCGCGCACGTCGCACCCACCGCACCGGCCGCCCGCCGCACCACGCGCGTCAGCGCCGGCCTCGTGCTCCTCCTGTCCGCACTCACGGCGGTCGGCCCGCTGACCATCGACCTGTACCTGTCCGCCTTCCCGCGCATCGTCGACGAGCTCGGCACGACCGAGTCGCGCGTCCAGCTCACGCTCACCGCGACCCTCGCCGGTCTCGCGATCGGACAGCTCCTCATCGGCTCGATCTCCGACGCGATCGGGCGCCGCGCGCCGCTCCTCGTCTCGCTCGCGGTGTACGTCGTCGCCTCCGTGGGGATCGTGTTCGCCGGATCGGTGGCCGCGCTGACAGGGCTGCGGTTCGTCCAGGGACTCGCGGCGGCGGCCGGGATGGTCCTGTCCATGGCGATCGTGCGCGACCTGTTCGAGGGCTTCCAGATCGGCAAGGTCATCGCGCGCCTCATGCTCGTCGTCGGCGTCGCCCCGATCCTCGCGCCGACCATCGGCGCCCAGTTCCTGCGCCTCGGCTCCTGGCGCGGCATGTTCGTCGCGCTCGCGGTCGTCGGCATCGCGCTGTTCGTCATCGTGCTGCTGCGCCTGCGCGAGTCGCTCCCGGTGGAGCGGCGACGCTCGGGCGGCACCGTCGCGGCGCTGCGCTCCTACGGGTCGCTCGTCACCGACTGGTCGTTCATCGGCCTCGCGCTCATCTCCGGCTTCTACATGGCCGCGATGTTCACCTACATCTCCGCGTCGACGTTCGTCTACCAGGACTTCTTCGGCCTGTCGGCGCAGCAGTACGCGATCGTCTTCGGGATCGGCGCCGTGTCCGTGACCGCGGGCAGCCAGATCAACGGTGCGCTCGTGGGCCGGGTCGCGCCCGAGCGCATCCTGCAGGCCGCGATCGCCGCGGGCGTCGTGCTGTCCGGCGGGCTCCTCGCCGCCGCCGTCGCGGGCGGCGGGCTCGCGTGGCTCGTCCCGCTCATCGTCCTCACGCTCGGGACCGCGGGCTTCGTCATGCCGTCCGTCCCCGCCGTCGCGCTCGAGCGCAACGCGCACCGCGCCGGGAGCGCGGCCGCCCTGCTCGGGGCGCTGCAGTTCGGGGTCGGCGCGGTCGTCGCGCCCGTCACGGGCCTGCTCGGCGGGTCCCCGCCGGTGACCATGGCCGCGGTGATGTTCGCGGTCGTGGTCGTGGCCGGTCTCCTGCTGCTCGGCGTCCGCCACACCTTCGGTGCACCCGTCCCCGACGACGCCGCGAGCGCCCTGGGCGTCGAGACCGCGCCCGCCGAGACCGCGCCCGCCGAGAGCGCGCGCGACGCCGCCGAGAGCGCGCCCGACGCCGCCACGCCCGCGAAGCCCGGCGTGCGCACGGACGAGCTCGTCTGACCGTCCGCGCCGAGCACGACCCCGCTCGCGGTCGAGCACGACATGGATGCCGTGATCGGGCCGATAACGGCATCCATGTCGTGCTCGGCGCGGGAGGATGGGGCGGGTGAGGCCTGACGACCCCGACTACCCGCTCGCCGCGCGCACGGCCCCGACGCTCGCGGCGCTCGACGCGCACCTCGTGGAGTGCCGCGCGTGCCCGCGGCTCGTCGCGTGGCGCGAGCACGTCGCCGTGGTGAAGCGCGCGTCGTTCCGCGACGACGACTACTGGGCCCGGCCCGTCCCGGGCTTCGGGGACGAGCGCGCGGGGATCCTCGTCGTCGGCCTCGCGCCCGCCGCGCACGGCGCCAACCGCACCGGGCGCATGTTCACCGGTGACCGCAGCGGCGACTTCCTCTTCGCGGCGATGCACCGCACCGGGCTCGCCAACCAGGCGACGTCCGTCTCCGCCGACGACGCGCTGCGCCTCACCGGGATCCGCGTCACCGCGCCGGTGCGCTGCGCTCCCCCGGACAACAGGCCGACCCCCGAGGAGCGCCGCCGCTGCGGCCCCTATCTCGCCCGCGAGGTCGAGCTGCTCGGCGCGACCGTGCGCGTCGCGGTCGTGCTCGGCGGGTTCGGGTGGCAGGCGCTGCTCACGACGCTGGCGGAGCAGGGGTGGGACGTACCGCGCCCGCGCCCGCGGTTCGCGCACGGCGCGCAGGTGACCCTGCGGCGTCGGGCGAACCTTCCCGTGCCCGACGGCGACCACGCACCCGAGGCGCAGTCCCTCACCCTCCTGGGGTGCTTCCACGTGAGCCAGCAGAACACGTTCACCGGGCGGCTCACACCGCAGATGCTCGACGACGTGCTCCTGCGGGCGCGCCGGCTCGCCGGCCTCGACGCGCCGGACTGAGCCCGCCGGCCGTCGACGCCGCTACCGCGCACCCGTCACCGACGGCCGCCGCCGGGGTTCGTCGACCCGGCGACGCCGCTCGGCCAGGCGCGGCACGATGCGCCCCACGAGCCGGATCTGCTCACGGCGGGCGATGATCTCCATCCGCCGCAGCTCGCGCTCGAGCGGGGACGATGCTGCTGACATGCTCTCTCCTTCGACGACGCCGGACGGTTCTCCCGCCTGCTGCCGGCGTCCGCCCGGCGGGGACGCTCGACGACCACGAACGACGGGGTGTCGCTCCTGCCCCGCAGGAGGAGGGACGGACGAGGCGCCGTCCTGTGACACCTCGCGCGCGGTCCCTCCGGGACGACGCCGGGCCGCCCGCACCACCGGGCACGTTCCTCCAGGTCCTGGGCGTCACAGGCGACGAGGTTGTGGGCGTGACCGGCGACGAGGAGGACCCGTGACGGACGACGTCGAGACCCGGCCCCGGGTGCGGACCGCGGTGCTGGTCGCCGTCGTCGGGATCGCGCTCCTCGCCTGGGCCGCCTCGTTCCCCGTCGCGTGCGCGGCCGTCGGTGGCGTCCCGTGCGGCACCTCGGCGGACCGCTGGCGCACCGCGGCCGTGTGCGCCGCGGCGGTCGTGGCGGGCCTCACGCTCTACCTCGTCGTGCGCCCCCGTGTGCGGCCGGGGTCGCCGAGCACGACGCTCCTCGCCGCGTTCGTCGCGGTCGTGCTCGTCGCGGGGGCCGTCACGACCGGCTCGACGGGGTTCCTGCCGCCGACGTTCTGACCGCGGGCGCGGCGGACGGCAGGGAACGCCGACGCGTCGTGCTGCTCCGTTCACGCTCGCACGGTCAGCGTGCTCCCACCCCCGGGCACCCGCCGGACCTCGATCCGTTCGGCGATGGACTGCTTGAGCGCCTCCACGTGGGACACCACACCGACCACGCGGCCACCCGCCCGCAGCCGGCCGAGCGCCGCGAGCACGGCGTCGAGCGTCTCGGGGTCGAGGCTGCCGAAGCCCTCGTCGACGAACAGCGTCCCCAGCTCGACGCCGCCGGCCTCGGCGGTGACGACGTCCGCGAGCCCGAGCGCGAGGCACAGCGACACGTAGAACGTCTCGCCGCCCGAGAGGGTGCGCGGGTCCCGGTCCCGCTCGGTCACGTGGTCGACGACCTTCATCGCGAGCCCCGTACGGCGCGCGCGGACGTCCTCGCGGGTCGTGCTGCGCACGAGCTCGTAGCGACCGGACGACATCTCGGCGAGCCGCTCGTTCGCCGCCGCGACGACGTCCTCGAACCGCTGCACGAGCACGAACGTCGCGAGCGACAGCGCGTGCGCGTTGTCGCCCGACCCGGACGCGAGCGCGGCCATGCGCCCGACCGGCGCGGCCTCCTCCCGAGCACGCGCCCAGCCGTCGCAGGCCGCCCCGATCGCGTCGGCCGCAGCGGCGGCCGCCTGCGCCTGCCGGGAGACCAGCTCGTGGCGCCGGGCCGCGTTCCCCGCCACCGTCTCGGCCTCGGTGACGACCGCCCGTGCCGCGTCCACGTCGGCGTACGCGTCCAGCGCGAGCGAGGCGACGTCGGGCGCCGCGAGACCCGCCGCGGTCGCCGCGCGAGCCGCGTCGTGCTCGGCGACCGTGCGCTCGAGGTCGCGGCGGGCGTCGTCGTCGAGCACGGCGTCCAGCGCCTCGAGCGCGGTCTCGAAGCCGCTGCCCGCGACGAGCGCACCGAGCTCCGCAACCCGCTCGTCGACACCGCGCCGGGCGTCGCGGACCGCGCTGCCCGCGTCGGCGAGCCGGCCGATCGTGCGGACCCGTTCGTCGAGCGCCGTGGCGAGGACGGCCACGGGGTTGCGCGCCCCGGTCTCGTGCGCGAGAGGGTCGGGCGGCTCGGAGGCCCCGACGAGCGGTCCCGCTGCCGCGAGCTCGGCGCGGATCTCGTCCCGGTCTGCCGTGAGGGCCGCGGCGAGCTCGTCGAGCCGGGCGCTCGTGCCGGCGACCGTCTCGGCCAGCTCGGCGTCCCGGTCGCGGAGCGCACCGGTGCCGGCGTCGAGCTCGTCGAGGTCGCGCGCGGTCTCGTCGCGCTCGTCGGCCGCGGCCCGTGCCCCGACGACGAGGGCCTCGGCCGCCGCG
This sequence comes from uncultured Cellulosimicrobium sp., assembly GCA_964521905.1. Classification (GTDB taxonomy): domain Bacteria; phylum Actinomycetota; class Actinomycetes; order Actinomycetales; family Cellulomonadaceae; genus Cellulosimicrobium. The sequence goes on along the minus strand of CAZFUQ010000011.1, from coordinate 26,238 downwards.
ACCCGGCGCTCCGCGTCGTCGACCGTCAGGCCCTCGGCGTCACGCTGCCGGGTCGTGTGCCGCTCCGTGAGGACGTCGACGTGCGCGGACGCCTCGGCCAGCAGGCGCTCCGCGTCCGCGCGCCCGCTCTCGGCCGCCGTGACGTCCTGGGTCGTGGGGTGGTCGTCGGCCGTCGCCGCCGGGGCGGGATGGTCCGGCGAGCCGCAGACCGGACAGGGCGACGTGCCGTCGAGGCCCGCCGCGAGCTCGCCGGCGAGACCGGCGATGCGCGCCGCGCGCACCCGCGCCTCGTGCTCGACGGCGGACCGTGCCGCCGTCGCGAGCCTCGCCCGTTCCTCCCGGGCCGCGCCGAGGTCCGCGCTCAGCGCCTCGGCCTGGCGCGCCGCCTCCGCCACGCTGCGGGCCCGCAGCACGTGCTCCTGGAGGACGCCCAGCGTGCCCGCGCTCTGCGTGAGGACCGCGAGCCGGGCGCGCAGCTCCTCGCGCCGCGCGGGGCGAGCGTCCAGGTCGGCGAGGACGCGCGCCCGCTCCTCGACCGCCTGCGCGACGCCCTTGCGGCCGTCGACGAGCTCCTGCTCGCGACCGGGCAGCCCTGCGCCCAGCGGCAGGAGCCGGACCATGCGGGCGGCGGCGGCCGCGACGTCGGCGCGCACCGCCTCGAGCGTCGTCGCGTCCGCCTCCGCGAGCCCTTCCGGGACTCCCGTCCGCGCGAGCGCGAGCCGCTCGAGCGCGTCCTCGAGCACCCGCTCGGCGCGGGCGCGGGCGCGAGCGGCGGGCGCGACGACCGCGGCCCGTCCGGCGGCGTCGAGCCTGCTCCGGTGCTCGTCGACGCGCGGCGCCTCGGCGGCGACCCGGTCCGCGTCCGCGCGCAGCCGCGCGCGGCGAGCGAGGGCGTCGGCGAGCGCCCGCTCGGTGTCGAGGGACGCGCGCGCCGCGACGAGGGACGCGTTCGCGGCCAGCTCGTCCCCCGCCAGCGACTCCGCCTCGGACGCGAGCCTCCCCGCGTGCGCGAGCGCCGTCGTGCGCACCCCGGCGGCGGTCTCCGCCGGGGCTCCCGGGCCGGTGTCCCCCGTCGTGCTCGCGGCCGCGCCTTGCTCGTCCGCGCGCCCCAGGAGCGCGTCGTCGCGCGCGGCCTCGCGCAGCGCACGGGCGTCGTCGGGCGCGAGCCCGGCCGCGCCGGCGAACCTCTCGACCGCACCCACGACGCCCTGCCTGGCGCCGTCCACCCGGGCGCGCGCGTCCCGGGCCAGGTCCGCGAGCCGCGCGGCCGCCCGGTGGTACAGCTCCGTGCCGAACACCTTCTGCAGCAGCAGCGCACGGTCCTCGGGCTTCGCGCGCAGGAAGCTCGCGAACTCTCCCTGCGGGAGCACGACCGTCTGCACGACCTGGCGCCGGTCGAGCCCGACGAGCCGCCGGATCTCCTCACCGGCCTCGTCGAGCCGGGCCGACACGAGCTCGCCGGGCGGGTCCTCCTCGTCGGCCGGGTCGGGAACCTGCGCGAGACGCCAGAGCCGGACCGAGGCCTGCTGGGTCGTCGTCCCGTCACCGCGCTTCTTGGGGCGCCGGTACTCCGGCGTGCGGCGCACGCGGTAGACGCCCGCGGGGACCTCCAGCACGAGGTCGACGAACGACTCGAGGTCCGGACCGGCGAACGCGGACCGGAGCCGGTCGTCGCTCGCGGCGTCGGAGGCGACCTTGCCGTACAGCGCGAAGACGATCGCGTCGATGATCGTGGACTTGCCCGCCCCGGTCGGGCCGTCGAGCAGGAAGATGCCCGACGCCCCGAGGGTCGCGAGGTCCACGCGGTGGCGCCCCGCGAACGGACCGATCGCCTGGAAGGTCAGCGAGTGCAGGTGCATCAGGCGCTCCGCTCCTCGGCGAGGGCGAGCTCGAACGCGCCGCGCAGGGCCACGACCTCCGGGTCCGTCGGCTCCCGCCCGGACACGTGCTCGACGAAGTCGCGCGCGACGTCGAGCGGGTCCCGCCCCGGCCCGACGGCGGTCACGACCTCACGCTCGACCGGCCGGGGCGGTCGGTGGGTCACCTGCAGCGCGTGCGGGAACCGCGCCTTGACCCGGGCGTAGAGCTCGGCGGGCCGCGCCGTGTCCGTCACGACGACGCGCAGCCAGTCGTCGAGGTGCGGCTCGCCCCGTGCCCCGAGCAGGTCCTCGAGCGTGCCCGTGAGCTCGGCGAGGCGGCGCGGCACCGGGGCGGGCACGAGCTCCACGGCGCCGTCGGGATCCTCGGTCAGCCGGTCCAGGTCGACGAGCGCCGTGGACTTGCGCTGGTGCGTCTCGGAGAACGAGAAGGCCAGCGGCGACCCCGAGTAGCGCGCGATCGTCGTGCCGTCCTGACCGGAGGTCTCCCGGGAGACCTCCGGCACGACGACGCGCTGCGGCCCGTGCAGGTGGCCGAGCGCGACGTAGTCGAGGCCCCACCCGCCGAACGTCGCGGCCGGCACGGCGTCGACGCCGCCCACGCGGATGTCGCGCTCCGACTCCGACCCCTGTCCCCCGACGACGAACGCGTGCCCCACCACGACCGCGCGCACGACCTGCTCCGCCCGGCGGCGTGCGAGGTCCGCCCCGACGCGCCGCACCGCCGCTCCCATGACCGCCTCGTGGGACCGCGCGAGCGGGACGACGGCCGACCCGTCCGCCACGGGCTCCCCGCCGTCGGCGAGCGCGTACCGCGCCGCGTCGGGGTCGAGGTAGGGCAGCGCGTAGACGAGCAGCGGCGGCTCGTCGTGCCCGGCCGGCCCGCCACCCGGGCGCGGGCCGAGGACGACGGGGGTGCCGACGTCGGGCACGCGCGTGCGCAGGTGGACGCCGGAGCGCATGAGCCGGTCGCCGAAACCGAGCCGCGTGGCGGAGTCGTGGTTGCCCGGCGTGAGCACGACGTGCGCGTGCTCCGCGAGGCGCGTGACGGCGTCGGACAGGAGGGAGACGGCGTCCACGGGCGGGATCGCACGGTCGTACACGTCGCCCGCGACGAGGACCGCGTCGACGCCCTCGGAGCGGGTCAGCTCCACGAGGTGGTCGACGTGCGCCGCCTGGTGCTCCAGGAGGTCGACCCCGTGGAGCGTGCGCCCGAGGTGCCAGTCGGACGTGTGCAGGATGCGCATGGCCGCAACGTACCCGGTGCGTCCCACAGGCCGCCGGGGCGGAGCGCGGGCGGGCGCACGGCGGCGGACCGCGGTCCGATAGGCTCGGCGTGAACGGCGCCGTCGGCGCCGCCCGACGGAGGGACCGATCGATGGACCGGCGCACGCTCGACCGGGCGGTCCCGCTCGTCTTCGGCCTGCTCGTCGTCAGCTCGGCGATGTGGTTCCGCGGGGCGCTGGTGCCGGTGTGCATCGTCGGCGGGATCCTCACCAGCCTGTACTGGTCGGCGCTGCGTCAGAAGCTCCCCCAGGAGGTCCCTCCGCGCGGGGCCGCCGCCGGTCCGGCCGCGCCGCACCACGACGTGCAGGACCGCCCGACGCGGGACGACGACCCGCCCTACGGGAGCGCCTGAACCCCTGCCGGGCAGGGAGCCCGGGGCGGCTCAGCGTGCCGCGACGACCTCGATCGGCCCCGTCGACACGCCCGTGCGCTCGACCGGGATGCGCCCGCCCATGCCGATCATGTCGAGCAGCTCGACGATGCTGGGCGACGGGTCGCGCAGCACGACGTCGCGGCCGTCCTCCTCGCCGAGCATGTACAGCTGGATGATGAACGCGATGCCGGACGAGTCGATGAAGGTCACGTCCGCGACGTCGACGACGACACGCCCGCGCGTGTCCAGCACGTACGACATCGCCTCGCTCGCGCGGTCGCGCAGCGCGACGTCGATCTCTCCCCACATCGTCACCACGACGTCGCCGTCCACCGGGGCGTAGACGATCCCGCTCGTCCGGTCGATAGGGCTGCCTGTGTCCACGGTTCCAGCTCACCGTCTCTCGAGTCGTCTTCGTGCGGTTGCCGACCTTCCGGAACAACGCCCGGCGGTCTCGACGTGTTCCTCGCGCGCCCCTCGCGAGGCTCCGGGTGGTCACCGCTGCCGAGGGTGCGCGAGCCGGGCGACCATGACCGGAGCATCCCGAGTCTGCACCCCCGAGGAGCCGGGCACCACCCGCGCCGCGCCCCCTGATCGACCTTCCCCAAACCCTCACAACCGACCTGGTCGGACCGTCGTGGCGGGGCCGGCTACAGCGGCTCGGTGACGTCCGCGACCTGTGCCCCGAGCACCTTCACGAGAGCCTCGCCGCCGACCGTGGCGGCGACCCCGTGGGCCCCCGCGCCGATCGAGACGGCGCGCGTCCCGTCGCCGGGCGTCGTGCCCGACGTCGGCCCCTCCGCCTCGCCCGCGACGTCCACCGCGTCCTCGTCCGGGACCGCGACGACGCGCACGTCGGCGATCACCGGCCACGCGTGCGTGGCGCCGAACGGCGTGATCGTGCCGCGCTCGTAGCCGGTGACGTCGCGCGCGACCTCCTTGTCCGGCAGCGACAGCCGCGAGACGCCGAGCAGCGCGCGCAGCTTGGGCCACGAGATCTGCCGGTCGCCCGGAACGAGCACGAAGAGGAAGTCGTCCTCCGCGCGCCGCACCACGATCGTCTTGAGGACGCGTGCCGGGTCGACGCCGCGTGCCGCGGCCGCCTCCTCGAGCGACCCGACCTGGCCGTGCCGCGTGATCGTGAAGTCGATGCCCGACGCCTCCAGCGCCGCGAGGGCGCGCTCGCTGCTCATGGGCCGACCCTAGCGGGAGGCACCGACGGGCGGCCGCCGGACCGACGACCGCCCCGCCCGTCGCCCGGGCGCGACCCGTCAGAGCGTGCCGAAGAACCGCACGACGTCGCCCGCCGTCTGCTCCGGCTCCACGTGGGCGGCGAAGTGGCCGCCACGCTCGTACGTCGTCCACTGCCGGATGTCGGCGTGGTCGCGCTCGGCGAACCGGCGGATCGACGCGAAGTCGCCCTGCGCCTGCGCGAGCGCGATCGGGACGGTGGTCGGCCCCGCCGTGCCGGTCTCCCCCTCGGACGCGCCCGCCGCGGCGCGCTGCTGGGCGAGCGTGTTCTCCCGGTACAGCCGCAGCGCCGAGCCCTGCGTCCCGGTGAGCCAGTACACGGCCGTGTTCGCGACGACGAACCCCGGGTCGAGGTCGCCCATGAGCTGGGCGTGCCAGCCGAGGAGGCCCGCCGGGGAGTCCGCGAGCGCGTGCGCGAGGGTCTGCGGCTGCTGGGACTGGAGCACGTTGAACGCGCCGACGTTCTCCCAGAACCAGCCGAGGTGGGCGAGCGCCGCCTGCTCCTCCTCGCTCAGGTCCGCCGTCTCGGCGGGGTCGCCGGACGGGAACGAGAAGAGCTGCGTCACGTGCACGCCGACGACGTGCTCGGGGTCGAGCCTCCCCACCTCCGGCGAGATCATCGACCCGCCGTCGTTGCCGACCGCGCCGTACCGCTCGTAGCCGAGCCGGCGCATGAGCTCGACCCACGCGCGGGCGACGCGCCGGTTGTCCCAGCCGCGCTCCGTCGTCGGGCCGGAGAAGCCGAACCCCGGGATCGACGGGACGACGACGTCGTAGCCCGCCGCCGTGAGCGGCTCGATCAGGTCGAGGTACTCGACGACCGAGCCCGGCCAGCCGTGCGTGAGGATCAGCCCGACGGCGTCCGGTCGCCCCGAGCGGACGTGGAGCGCGTGCACGCGCTGGCCGTCGATCACGGTCTCGATCTGCGGGTAGGCGTTGATCCGTGCCTCGAGCGCGCGCCAGTCGAAGTCCTCGAGCCAGTACCGCACGAGCTCGCGGACCGACGCGACGCTGGTGCCGTACCCCTCGTCGGGGTCGAGCGCGTCGGTGAAGCGCGTGCGCGCGAGCCGGTCGCGGAGGTCGTCGAGGTCGGCCTGCGGGACGTCGATCCGGGTGGGGACGATCTGCGTGTCCATGGTCCTGCTCCTTCGAACGCTCCCCGCGGTCGCGGGGACGGGTGGATGGTGGCGGCCTCTGCCGGAGGGCGACCGCCGGGCGACGGGGCCTGCGACGTCCGTGGCGGCTCAGCCGGCCGGCGTCCAGCGCGGGTCGCGGCCGAGGAAGCGCAGCAGGTCGTCGGCGGGCGTCGTCGCGGTGCTGCCCGAGTCCGGGTCGGCCTCGAGCGCGGGCGCGTAGACGCCGTAGGGACGCACGGGCTCGACGAGCTGCGGGGCGACGGAGAGGAGGAACGCCGCGAGGTCGTCGTCGAGCGGCGATGCCTGACCGGTCGCGACGGCGAGGTCCCAGGCGTGGACCGCCGCGTCGAGCGCGGCGGCCGCCGCCCCGGTCAGGGCGGGGACCGGCCCGATCGGGAGGGGCGTGGTCATGTCGCCCGCGGGGTCGACGGTCGCGAACGCGGCGGCCGACGCCGCGAGCGCGGGCTCGACGAGCGCCCCGGGGGTGGTCGTCAGCTCGCCCGACGGCGCGAACGGGTCCTCGGTCGGCCCGCCCTCCCCCGTGATCGTGGCCGCGTAGGCGCGCTGGTCGCCCGCCGCGTGCTGGACGACGTGGGCGACCGTCCAGCCGGCGCACGGCGTCGGACGGGCGAGGTCGCCGGCGGAGAGCCCCGCGACGACGTCGCGCAGGGCGGTGTGGGCGCGCTCGAGCACCGCCGTCGGGTCCGTGTACGTGGTCATGGTTCCTCCGCGAGGTCCGGGCGACCGGGGCCGCCGGTGTGGGTCGAGCGCGGTGCCGCACTCGGAACGGAATGCTGCGTTCCGTTCTAGATCCAGAGTAACGGAACGTTCCGTTCCGCACAAGTGCTATTCTCGACCGCGTCCACCGATCCCGTGGACGACCGCCGGACCGGGGAGGACGCATGACCGACGAGACGACGAGCGGGCCGCTCAGCGGCCGGCGCGCGCAGGCCGCGCGCAACGACGCCGTGATCCTCACGGCCGCCCGCGACGTCTTCGTCGCCGAGCCCGACGCGCCGGTCGCCGCCGTCGCGCACGCTGCGGGTGTCGGGATCAGCGCGCTCTACCGCCGCTACGCGAACAAGGAGGCGCTCCTCGCGACCCTGTGCCTCGACGGCCTCGAACGGTTCGTGGAGATCGCCGGTCGCGCGCTCGACGTCGCGGACCCGTGGGACGCGTTCGAGACGTTCCTGCGCGGCATCGTCGACGCCGACGTGCACTCGCTCACCGTCCACCTCGCCGGGCGGTTCACCCCGACGCCCGAGCACGGCACCCTCGCGGCCGAGGCGGGACGCCTCGCGGCGCAGGTCCTCGAGCGGGCCCAGGACGCGGGCGCGGTCCGTGCGGACGTCACGGACACGGACCTGCCGATGGTCTACGAGCAGCTCGCGGCCGTCCGGCTCGGCGACCCGGACCGGACGGCCGCGCTGCGCCGTCGGTACCTCGAGCTGCACCTCGCCGGGCTGCGCGGGCCCGCCGCCGCGGGACGCACGCTCCCCGGCGCCGCCCCGAGCCAGTCCGAGCTCGGCGCGCGCTGGGTACCACGGGCCTGAGCCTCCGGCGGCCCCGGCCGTCTCGTCACACCTCGTCGAACTCCGTGACGACGGTCCGCCAGTACTCGGCGCCGTCGCGGGTGCGGTGCACGAGGCCGGCGTCGACCATCGCGCGCCGCAACGACACCGGGTCGGCCGCACGCTCCGCGAGCCGCTTCGTCAGCGTGAGCTCCGTGACGGGCTCCTCGAGCGGCAGCACCCGGGCCGCGAGGTACCGCACGACGAGCTGCCGGTCGCGCAGGCGCTTCGGGCTGCGGACGAGGCGACCGTCCGTGAGGAACCGCTCGGGACCGTCCGGTGGCGGGGACGGCGCGGTCGCGAGCAGGGCTGCGAACCGCTCGGGCGCCGCGCGCAGGAACCCCGCGTCGTCGCGCACGACGACCCCCGCCGCGAGCAGCGGGGCGAGCCGTCGGCGCTCGCCCGTCGTCAGCGTCGCCTCGGCCGGGCCCTCCGCCACGACCCGGGCCAGCACCCGCAGCCGTCCCGCGTCCGCGAGGGACGCGACGACCTGCCTCCACGCGTTGTCGGGCGCCGGGGCGCCCACCTGCTCACCGTCCACGCCCCGACCCTAGGCACGCCGCGGCACGCACTGCCAGCGAGTCGTCTCAGGCGCGCCGTCCCCGGGCGTGCCAGCGCGAGGTCGCGCCGGACCGCGACCTCGCGCTGACAGGCTCGGGGCTCACGCGAGGTGCACGACGTCGCCCGTCCAACGACGCCGCAGCCACCGGTCGTGCGAGGCGACGACGACCGCGCCCGGCCACTCGTCGACCGCCTCCATGAGCTCTCCCGCGAGCGTGAGCGACACGTGGTTCGTCGGCTCGTCGAGGAGCAGCACGTCGGGCGCCTGCGTGACGAGCATCGCGAGCACGACGCGCCGGCGCTGGCCCACCGACAGCTCCGCGAGCGGGCGCCCCAGGTCGCGCGGCGCGAGCAGGCCGTGCGCGTCGACCCGCGCGTCGCGCGCGTCCGCCGGGTCGAGCCCCTGCACGAGGGCGAGGAGCTCGCGCGGCGTGCGGTCGTCGTCGTGCAGGTGGACGTCCTGCTCGAGCATCCCGATCCGGACGCCGCGCGCCCGGCCGACCGTGCCGGCGTCGGGCGCGAGGTCGCCCGCGAGCACGTGCAGCAGCGTGGACTTGCCGGCGCCGTTGGCGCCCGTGACGAGCAGTCGCGTGCCGCGCGAGACCTCGATCGACGCCGCGCCCGACGCCGCCATGTCGAGCCGGTCGGACCGCTCCCCCGGCCGCGCGGCGCGACCCGGGACCCGGTGCACGACGACGCCTCGCGCCCACGCGACCACGTCGCCCGCCCCCGGCGTGCGCGCGCCTACGCGCCGGGCGTCCGCGCCTACGCGCGGGCTCGGCGCGGGGCGACGACCGTCCGCGTCGTGCACGACGGTGCGCGCGGACGCCTGCGTCGTGGCGTGCGGCGGCGCGAACCGCAGTGGCGGCGGCGGCTTGCGCACCTGCTCGCGCTCCAGCGTGTCGAGCCGCTGCTGCACGTTGCGCACCCGGCGCGCGACCTGGCTCTGGACCCGCTCGCCCTTGAAGTCGTAGAGGATCTTCGCCTGGTTGCCCCGCTCGCGGTCCTTGGCGACGTCCCGCGCGGTGACCGCCACGGACCGTCGCAGCTCCGCGAGCTCGGCCTGCTCGGCGACGAACCGCTGCTCCCAGCGCTCGCGCTCGACACGCTTCGCCTCGAGGTAGTCGCCGTACGTGCCGCCGTAGAGCGTGGCCGTCCCGCCGGCGTGCGCCGAGCGACCGCGCAGTCGCTCCGCGACGGGATCGAGGTCGAGGATCTCGGTGCACACCTCGTCGAGGAACACGCGGTCGTGGCTCGCGAGCACGACGGCGCCCGGCAGTGCCCGCAGCGCGGCCGCGAGGAACTCGGCGGCGCCGTCGTCGAGGTGGTTGGTCGGCTCGTCGAGGAGCAGGGCGCCGGGTTGGCGCACGAGCAGCGCCGCGAGCCCGAGCCGGGTGCGCTGCCCGCCCGAGAGCGACCCCACGGGCCGGGCGGCGACGCCGTCGACGTCGAGCCCGAGGCCGGCGAGCGTGCGGGCGGCGCGCGCGTCGGCGTCCCAGACCTCGGCGAGCTCGGCGCGCTCGAGGGCGCGTGCGTAGGCGTCGTCGACGCCGGGTGCGGCCTCTCCCGGCGCCGCGAGCACGAGCGCGGCCTCCTCCAGCGCGCGCTCGACGGCCCGCACCTCGGCCAGCGCGTCGTCGAGGACCGCGCGGACGGTCGTCGACGGGGCGTACGGGAACTCCTGGTGCAGGTAGCCGAGGTCGGCGGGCCGGGTCACGGTCCCGTCGTCGGGCTCGACGACGCCCGCGAGGACGCGCAGGAGCGTGGACTTCCCGACGCCGTTCTCACCGACCAGACCGGTCCGGTGACCGGGGTCGGCAGCGAGGTCGACGCCGCGCAGCACGGGACGGCCCCCGAACGACACGTGGACGTCGGTGGCGCGGAGGACGGGGGTGGGACGGGCCATGGTGATCACCTACCTGGTGCCCGGGCGGCACGGCCTCACCACCGCACGGACGGCGGGGTGGGCGGGGGCCGCGACGACGGGCTCGACGGGACGGAGCGGTCGGGGCAGGTGTGCATCACATCGCGGTCGAGGCTACGCGGCCCCGCGCCGGTGCGCACGGGAATTGCGGGCGCCGACCGGCATCCCGGACGGGCCGCGCGAGGGCGCGGCGCGCGTCAGGGAGCGGACGTCTCCGTGGCCTCGTCGGCGGTCGGCTCGTCGGCGGTCGGCTCGTCGCCGGGCACCGACGTCGGCGCGACCGTCGGCTCGTCCTGCGTGGGTTCCGGCGACGGCTCGGGTGTCTCCGTCGGCGGGTCCGTCGGCGAGGGGTCGGTCGGCGTCGTCGGCGGGTCCGTCGGGTCCGGGGTCGGGTCCGGCGTCGGCTTGGTCGGCGGGTCCGTCGGGTCCGGGGTCGGCTCCGGCGTCGGCTTGGTCGGCGGGTCCGTCGGCGTCGGCGTGGGGTTCGGCGTCGGGGTCGGGGTCGGCGACGGGGCGGGCGTCGAGGGTGCCGGCGGAGCCGGCGTCGCCGGGGCCACCGGGGTCGTCGGCGTCGTGGTCTCCGCCGGGGTGTACCGGTCCGGCATCTTGCCGGCGCCGAAGAACTCGAAGTGCCACGGCTCCGGCTTGGAGCCGCTCAGCCGGGCCCAGGCCGGGTTGTCCCACCCGTAGTCGGGGCCGTGCGTGCGCAGCCAGACGTACTCGCGCGACGTGCCCGACGGGACGTTCCCGCCGATGTCGATCGCGAGACCCCAACCGTGCTGCGACGTGCCCGGGACGGCCGCGAGGTAGGGCTTGATCGCCTTGAGCCGCACCTGGTCCTCGAGGGGTCGGTACGCGTCGGTGATCTTCAGCGCGTACCCGAACTCCTTCTGGAACGCGGCAGCGAGCGCCTCGAGCTGCTCCGCGGCGTCGCAGCGCAGGCTCTTGCCCGGGGCGAAGTCGAGGGCGCACAGCGCCTCGGGCGGGATCCGCCCGTTCTCGTACTGCGCCGTCGAACCGGCGTACTTCGCCACGACCTCGGCGAGCCGTTCGGCAAGGGTCCGGCCCTCGAGGGTCGTGCCGTCGGGCAGCACCCCGTCCGCGGGGACGACCCCGACGGGCAGCAGATCGGTCCCGAGGAGGTCCGCGAGGTGCGTCGCCGCGCCGACGACGTGCTCGAGCGTCACCTCTCCGTGGGCGTGGTCGTCGTCCGGCTCGCCCGCGCCCTCCTCCGCGGGGTCGGAGTGCTCGTCGGCGGTGCCGTCGAGCTCGCCCGGCGCGACCCCGTCGGGGGCCGGCACGGCGTCCTCGGGGAGCGAGCGGGTCCCGGGTGCCGTGCCCGGGGACGACGGTGTCGCCTCGTCCGCCGGGGGCGCCGGGACGGTCCCGGTCGGCTGGGGCGACGGGTCGGCAGAGGGGGTCGGCGACGCCGACGGGGTGGGGCTGCTGCTCGGGCTCGGCGTGGCCGACGTCCGCACGACGGCCAGGCCTTCCGGGTCGTCCGCCGCGTCGTCGCCCGCGGCGTCCACGGACGCGGTGCCGCCGTCCACGGACGCGGTGCCGCCGTCGTCGGCCGTGCCCGGGGTGCCCACCTTTCCGGGGACGACGGCCGTGCCCGGCTCGAGGGGGTCGGGAAGGTCGGGGACCGCGGTGTCGTCGAGCGACTCGTCGAGGTCGAGGTCGCCGTCCGGCACGACCTGCACCGGGACGCGACGCGCGGCGTCCTGCTGCGCGAGGTACGTGGCGAGGAGCATGCCGAGCTCCGCGCGTGCCTGCTCGACGTCGGCGGAGACCTGGCCCGCGTCGAGCGCGTTGGCGGTGGCGAGGACCTCGATCGCGCCGTCGAGCTGCTGGTCCTCGTCGAGCCCGGCACCGAGACCGCTCGAGAAGGAGGACACCTGCGTGGCCGTCGCGACGTCCTCCGCGAAGAACGACGCCCCGGGGCGAGGCAACGCGCTCCCGGCGAGTGCGGCGGCGAGGGTGATGGTGAGCGCGGAGGAGATGAGGAGCTGTGAGACACGGCGAGCCCGGCGCCCGACGGGCGCCTCGTCCGTCGTGCCGTCGTGCTCCGCCGTCGCGCTCAAGGCCGCTCCCGTGCTCCGGTCCCACGGACCCTGCGGTCGCGTCGCGGTCCTGCGCGTCATCCTGACCGACGCCCGAACTCGCCCACGGCCAGGTGTGCCGCACGCCACAGTGCCCTCGTCCGACCTACGGTACACCGGGCCCCGGGCGCTCTCACCCCCGTCTCATGTTCCCGGAGGAGAATGACGCCATGAGTTCATCGACGCGTCACCGCAGGTCAACGTCCCGCACGCTCGCGGTCGCCGTGGCCGTCGTCGCGGCCACCGCCCTCGGCGGCTGCGCCGAGGACGGTTCCGTGAGCGTCCCGGAGTTCACCCTGACCGGGGACCAGGTCCAGCAGTTCCTCGACGACGCCCGCTCGCAGGCCGAGACGATCGGCGACGACGTGCGCTCGCTCACCGAGGACCTCGGGTCGCTCTCCGGCGACGCCCGCACCCGTGCCGAGCAGGCCGTCGCCGCGGCGCAGGAGGCCGCCGACGAAGCCCGCGCCGCGGCCGACGAGGCCGCCACCTCGACGGACGCGACCCGGGCCCGGGCCGAGCAGCGCCTCGCCGACGCCGAGGCCGCGCTCGAGGACGCCTCGGCGGAGCTGGAGGACGTCGCCGGGTCGCTCTCCGGCGCCGACGCGGCCGTCCGCGACGCGATCGAGGACCTGCGCGCGCGGGTCGACGAGCTGCGCGCCGACCTGGAGGACTCGACCGGCTCCTGATGTCCTTTCCGCGAGATCTCGCGCCTCCCGGGGACCTAGGTCCCCGTCCACGGCGACCTTCGCCTGACGTCCACGCTTCCTCCACAGAGTTTGCTTGGTGTCAGAAGCCCAGGCCACACAGGTCCCGGGTCGACGAGAGGGGACGAGGATGAAGGGCACGATCGAGCGGAACGCCGAGGCGCCGCTCCCCACGGTCGAAGGCGCGGGAACGGAGACGCTCGGCCTCGCGGAGCGCGGCACGCGCCCCACGCAGGTGGTCCTCGGTGTGCTGCGCATCGTGACCGGGTTCTACTTCCTCTGGGCGTTCCTGGACAAGCTCTTCGGGCTCGGGTTCTCGACCCCGTCGGAGCGCGCGTGGATCAACGGAGGCAGCCCGACCACCGGGTTCCTGTCGAACCTCGAGGGCACGTTCTCGGGTCTCTTCAGCAGCCTCGCCGGCAACGCGTTCGTCGACGTGCTGTTCATGGTCGGCCTGCTCGGCATCGGGCTCGCGCTGATCCTCGGGATCGGCATGCGGGTCGCCGCGGTGAGCGGCACGCTCCTGCTGCTGCTCATGTACCTGGCGGAGCTCCCGCTGGTGACGAACCCGATCATCGACGACCACATCACCATGGCCCTGACGATCATCGCCCTCACCCTCCTCGGAGCGGGGAGCGTGCTCGGCCTGGGCAAGGTGTGGAGGAAGCTGCCGTTCGTCCAGAGCAACCGCTGGTTGATCTGACGACACGAACCGCCCGCCGTGTGCGGCGGGCCTGACGGGGCGACCGGTACCGCGCGACGATTCTGAGGCCGTCGCTGCAGGGAGTCGTCCCCGGGGGAAAGAGGGACGTGCGGGCGGTGGGGAGACCACCCGCACGTCCCGCCCTCGCGTCCGGCGGGTGGCGACGATGGTGGTCGCGCCCGCCGGGCGCCTTCTCCGTGTCCGGCCACGAGCGGCCCACGAGCAGGCGGGTCCGTCGAGGAGGACGGACGGTCCGGACGCCGGGCCGCGCCTCGTTCAGCTGAACCGCGCGAGCAGCTCCTCCGCCTGCACGTCGCCCTGCGCCGCGGCGTCCTGCCAGAGCTCCATCGCCTCGGCGATCTTCCCCGCCCGCAGCCGCAGGACCCCGAGGCTCGTGCACGCCGCGGCGTCGCCCGCCCGGGAGGCCCGCTCCAGGACGTCCTCCGCCTCGATCGCGCGCCCGGCGCGGACGTAGAGCTCGGCGAGCACCGACGCGACACGCATCTCCCCGAGGCTCGCCCAGCCCTCGAGCAGCGCGATCGCGTCCCCCGGGCCGATCTCGCCGCTGCGCGCGAGCGAGACGGCATCCGCCCAACCGGGCTCCAGGGCGGCCGCTCGAGCGGCCTCCTCGGCCAGCCGAGCGGCTTCCGCGGCCTCCTCGGCCAACCTGGCGGCCTCCGCCTCCGCAGCC
>CAZFUQ010000011.1:8856-11955 GCA_964521905.1 uncultured Cellulosimicrobium sp. | reverse complement strand
TCCGCGGCCTCCTCGGCCAACCTGGCGGCCTCCGCCTCCGCAGCCACCCGCGCAGCCTCCGCAGCCTCCTCGGCCAACCGGGCCGCCTCCGCCTCCGCAGCCTCCGCGGCCGCGCGCGCGACCTCCGCCTCCGCGGCCTCCACCGCCTCGATCTCGGCGAGGACCTGCGCGAGCCGCTCGCCGGCGCCCTCGACCTCGAGGGACTGCTCGTACCAGCGACGCGCGGCCGGCAGGTCACCGTGCTCGTACGCGACCTGGCCCGCCAGGAACGCGCCGAGCGCGTCCCCTGCCAGACCCGCGAGCTCGAAGTACCGGACGGCGAGCGCCGGGTCTCCCGCACCCAGGTGAGCGACGCCGAGGCCGTAGACGGCGCCCGGAGCCTCGAGCTCCGCCGCGGCCTCGTAGAAGGGGATCGCGGCGGTGGGACAGCCGAGCGTGCACAGGTCGTCGCCGATCGCGACGAGCTCGGCGGGGTCGTCGGGGTGCAGGTGCCCGACGGCGGTCCTCAGGTCCGCGAGAGCGCCCTTTCTCGCGACGACGACGGCGTCCTCCGCCGGCCCTTCGAGGTCGGTGTCGAGGCCGGTGCTCCGGTCGATGAACGGCATGCGGTGTGCGTCCTTCCGGCCCCCCGCGTGGACTGCTCGGGAGCGTTCCCACGCCGACGCCCGGCCCCTGACGGGCACCGGGACGGCGACGGATGTCCCGAGATCTGGACGCAGGGTAGCGCACCTCTATGCCGTACATGTGACGGTCGTCCTGGTCGTCCGAAATTCGGTGCGTCCACGCCCTCCTTCGTCTGGGAGACTGGTCCCGATGAGCGGATCCCCCGACCTGCCGGCCGCCGCCGGGCAGCGCGTGCTCGACGCCGTCGTGGCGGTGACGAGCGACCTCGACCTCCCGCAGGTGCTGCGGCGTATCGTCGAGGCCGCCATGGACCTCACAGGCGCCCGGTACGGCGCTCTGGGCGTGCTCGACCCCTCCGGCCGCGAGCGTCTCGTGCAGTTCATCCCGCTCGGGCTCTCGGACGACGAGGTGGCCGCGATCGACCACTGGCCGCACGGCGAGGGCCTGCTGGGCGAGATCATCGACCACCCGGAACCCGTCCGCGTGCCGGAGATCGCGGACGACGTCCGCTCGGCCGGGTTCCCCGAGGGCCACCCGCCGATGCACACGTTCCTCGGCGTCCCCGTGCGGGTGCGCGACACGGTGTTCGGCAACCTCTACCTCACGGACAAGCAGGACCCGGGTGGCAGCCACGTGGAGTTCACCGCGGAGGACGAGGCGGCCGTGGTCGCGCTCGCCGCCGCAGCTGGCGTCGCGATCGAGAACGCACGGCTCTACGGCCGCGCGAAGCAGGTCGGCGTGCTCGAGGACCGCGACCGCATCGCGCGCGACCTGCACGACGTCGTCATCCAGCGCCTGTTCGCGTCCGCGATGACGCTCATGAGCGTGCAGCCGCTCGTCGCGGACCCGAA
This sequence comes from uncultured Cellulosimicrobium sp., assembly GCA_964521905.1. Taxonomy (GTDB): domain Bacteria; phylum Actinomycetota; class Actinomycetes; order Actinomycetales; family Cellulomonadaceae; genus Cellulosimicrobium. The sequence goes on along the minus strand of CAZFUQ010000011.1, from coordinate 10,480 downwards.
CGCGCGCACGCGCATCGAGGAGACCGTCTCCGACCTCGACGAGACGATCCGCCAGATCCGCTCGACGATCTTCGCCCTGCACACCGCGACGGACCCGGACGCCCCGTCCATCGAGGACCGGTTCCGCGCGCAGGCCGAGGCCGCGACCACGGTGCTCGGGTTCGCGCCCGAGGTCACCGTGGAGGTCGCCTCGCAGGGCACGGGCGCCGGCGTGAGCGACGGCGGTCCGAGCCTGCCCGCGGAGGTCGCGGACCAGCTCGTCGTCGTCCTGGGGGAGGCCCTGACCAACGTGGCGCGGCACGCGCAGGCGAGCTCCGTCGTCGTGCAGCTGGCCGTCACCGCGCACGAGGCGCACCTCACCGTGACGGACGACGGGCTGGGCATCCAGCCCGGTGGGCGCCGGTCGGGACTGCGCAACATGCAGGCGCGGGCCGCCGCGCTCGGCGGCTCGAGCACCGCGACCGCCCTCCCCGAGGGCGGTACGCGCCTCGAGTGGTGGGTCCCCCTCACCTGACGCCCGACGTCGACCGCCGCCGGCGGCGTCCGCTCAACGCTCTATGCGGCGCCCCGTGACGATGCGCGGCACGACCTTGATGACGCGGTCGCGCACGCCCGGCACGAACGTCACGAGCGGGAGGTCGAGCAGCCGCTGTCGCTCGACGGGCTCGGTGACCTCGAACGTGCGGCCGACGAGGACCACGGACCAGCCCGACCGCGCCTCCTCGTCGAACGAGTCGACCTCGAACGCGACGACCGCCCGGCTCGCCGCGACCGCGAGCTTCGAGCCCTCGGCGGTGCGGAACACGACGTCGGGTCCGTCGAGCACGAAGTTCACGGGCTGGATCGCGGGCAGCGCGTGGTCGGTGTAGACGATGCGCCCCACCGGCACGCTCGCGAGCAGCGCATAGCTCTCCTCGGGGGTGAGCTCCGCGAGCCCCGCAGACGCGCGCGGGCGTTCGGCCGTCGCGGCCCCCGCGCTCGCCCCCGGTGCCCCCGTACCGGTCGGCTCGACTGTGTCCATGCCGCCATCGTCGCGCCGCGGTGTCAGATCGGCGAGTGCCGAAGGTCCCGACGCCGCGCGGTCGCCCGGTCCGTCCCCGCCGGTCTCCGGTCCGGTGGCGGGCTCCGCGCCCTCAGGGGCGGGTGGGCTGCCCACCGTGGTGCCGTTCGGCGACCGGAGCGCCCGCGCGGGGCGAACCCGCGGGGCTCTGGCGGGCCGCCTCGTCCTGGCGGATCTCCGTCGCGAGGACCGCGACCTGCGTACGACGCTGGAGGCCGAGCGTCGCGAGGACGTGCGAGACGTAGTTCTTGACCGTCTTCTCGGCGAGGTAGAGACGCTTGCCGATCTCGCGGTTGGTCAGTCCCTCGCCGATGAGCGTGACGATCTGACGCTCCTGCTGCGACAGCCCCTCGAGCCGGTCGGGGATCTCGTCGGCCGCGTGCCGCAGCCGGTCGAGCACGCGCGCGGTGCTCGCCGGGTCGAGCAGCGAGCCGCCCGCGGCGACCGTGCGGACGGCGCCCACGAGGTCGGACCCGTGGATCTGCTTGAGGACGTACCCCGACGCCCCGGCGAGGACAGCCTGGAACAGCGCCTCGTCGTCGGCGAACGACGTGAGCATGAGGC
>CAZFUQ010000011.1:0-8846 GCA_964521905.1 uncultured Cellulosimicrobium sp. | reverse complement strand
ATGAGACAGCCCACCTCGGGCAGCTCGGAGCGCACCTCGCGGCACACCTCGACGCCGGAGCCGTCGGGCAGGCGCACGTCGAGGATCGCGACGTCGGGTCGCGTCGCCTTGATGCGCGCGAGCGCCGAGGCGGCGGTGCCGGCCTCGCCGACGACGGTGATGTCGCCGGCAGCCTCCAGCAGCGCCGCGACGCCACGTCGGACCACCTCGTGGTCGTCGAGCAGGAACACACGGATCGGGTGGGGAGAGCCCATGGGTTCAAGGTAGCCCGCCGGAGGCGGATTCTCGCGCGAGCCGGGACCTCGCGCCGCCGGTGCGGGACCTTCGTCCCACGGTCCGGTGCCGTCGGTCCCCCCGGCCGAGGGCCGCCGGCCGGGTGCGCGGGGGCCGTCGGGAGGAGTATCCAGGAGGTGGGCAGGACGGGAGACACCCGTCGTCGGACGAAGGACCGAGGTGGTCACGGTGGGTGACACGCAGCAGCGGGTGCTGGTCGGCGTGGACGGCAGCACGACGAGCGGGAAGGCCCTCGACTGGGCGGTCCGGGAGGCCGCGAGACGTCGCGCGCTGCTGCGCGTCCTGCACGTCGCGTACGTGCCGGTGGTCGCGACGCCGTTCGTCGGCGGTGCGTACTACCCGAGCGTCGAGGAGCTCGGCGAGATCGCGGGACCCATCCTGACGGCCGCCGCCGAGCGCGCCGCACAGCTCGACCCCACGGTGCCCGTGCGCACCGTGCTCCGTTCCGGCCCGCCCTCCGAGGCGCTGCTCGACGAGGCGAAGGCCGCCGACCTCGTCGTGGTCGGGTCGCGCGGTCTCGGGTCGGTCGGCTCGATGTTCTTCGGGTCCGTCGGGACCCGCCTCGCCGCGCGCTCGCCCGTCCCGGTGGTCGTCGTCCCGCCGGTCGTGGAGCGCGACGAGCGGACGACGGACATCGTGGTCGGCGTCGACGGCTCCGTGCACGGCGACGAGGCGCTGCGGTTCGCGCTCGACGAGGCCGCCCCCACCGGGTCGCGCGTCGTGGCGGTGTGCGCGTGGCGGCTGCCCACGGGGCCGCTGTGGGAGGAGAACCCCGCGTTCTACACGGCCGCCGAGCGGGACGCGCGCGCCGAGGCGTCGCGCACCGTGGAGGCCGCGCTCGCCCGGGTCCGCACCACCGACCACGACGGCGTCCTCGTCGAGACCTTCGTCGTCGACCGCGAGCCGTCCGTCGCGCTGCGCGAGGCCGCCGCCGGGGCCGCGCTGACCGTCGTCGGCTCGCGAGGCCTCGGCGACCTGCGCGGCATGCTCCTCGGCTCCGTGAGCCAGCAGGTGCTGCACCACGCGACGCACCCCGTCGCCGTCGTGCACGCAACCGGTGCCTGACCCACGCGCGACCGCGCCCGACGCCGAGCACGACCTGAGGGTCGTCATCCCGCGGAAAACGACCCTCATGTCGTGCTCGACCGCGCTTGAGGTCGTGGTCGCGCTAGCGTCGACGGCGTGACCAGCGCAGCGCAGTCCCTGTCCCACGACCCTTCCTGGCCCCGGGCGGGCGACTGGCCCGCGCTCTCGGGCGGTGACGTCGACGTCGCGCTGCTCGGGGTCCCCGCCTGGCGCACGTCGCTGTCCTCCACCGGCGCCCACGCGACCCCGGCGGCCGTCCGCGACGCGCTGCGCCGGTTCAGCCCCGCCCTCGTCCCCGACCGCACCCTGCCTGACGGCGGCCCGTCCGCCCACGTGCGACCCGCCGTCGCACCGGGTCCCGTCCTGCCCGACGGCGGAGCCGCCCCGGGCGGTCGGCCCGCTCCGGGCGGGGGCATCTCCGCGGGGCCCGGTGCGTCGTCGGGCCGCGACCGTCCGGTCGATCTCGCGGGGCTCGCGCTCGCGGACCTCGGCGACGTCGACGAGCCGGACGGCGAGGAGGGCGAGGCGCGGACGCGCGCGGCCGTGCGCACGGCCCTGGAACGCGCACGGCTGCCCGTCGCGCTCGGCGGCGACAACTCCGTGACCGTCGCGACGGCGCTCGGCGCGTGGGGCGACGGCCTCGCCACCGCGGGGCTCGTCACGCTCGACGCCCACCACGACCTGCGCGACGGCGTGTCGAACGGCTCGCCCGTGCGGCGGCTGGTCGAGGCGGGGCTCGACCCGACGCGGGTCGTGCAGGTCGGGATCGCGGACTTCGCGAACTCGGCGGAGTACGCGCGGCGGGCGCTCGACCTGGGGATCACGGTCGTGCACGTCGACGAGCTGCGCCGTCGCGGACCGCAGGACGTGATGCGTGCGGCGCTGGCGATCGCCGGGGCCGCCGGCGGGCCCGTGCACCTCGACGTCGACGTCGACGTGTGCGACCGGTCCGTCGCGCCCGGCTGCCCCGCGAGCCTGCCGGGCGGCATCGCGGCCTGGGAGCTGCGGACCCTCGTCCGCGCAGCGGCCCGCGACGACCGCCTGCGGTCGGCAGACGTCGTCGAGGTCGACGCGACCGCCGACGCACCCGACGGCCGCACCGTCCGCCTCGCCGCGCTCTGCGTCCTCGAGCTCGCCGCCGGCCTCGCCCTCCGCGCGGCGCCCCCGGGACCCCGGGCGGTCTAGGCCCGAGCACGCCGCACGGCGCCTCGTGTCGACCGAACGGTGGAGGCGCGAGTCCACCGCACCTCCACCGCCACGGTCGATGTGGCACGGTACGACCCGACCCTAGCCTCGCAGCATGATCGCGCTGGAAGTACGCCACCTGCACAAGCGTTACGGGCCGCACGTCGCCGTCGAGGACGTCTCCTTCACCGTGGAGGAGGGGGAGATCTTCGGCATCATCGGGCCGAACGGCGCCGGCAAGACGACGACCGTCGAGAGCATCGCCGGCCTGCGCACACCCGACTCGGGCTCGATCTCCGTGCTGGGGCTCGACCCGACCACGGACCGGGCGGAGGCGCGTGAGCGACTCGGCGTGCAGCTGCAGGAGAGCAGCTTCCCCGACGCGATCACGGTCGCCGAGGCGCTCGACCTCTATGCCTCCTTCTACCGGGACCCGGCCGACCCACGCGAGCTCCTGGACCTGCTCGGCCTCACCGAGAAGCGCCGCACCCGGTACAGGGCGCTCTCCGGCGGGCAGAAGCAGCGGCTCTCGATCGCGGTCGCCCTGGTCGGCAACCCGAAGGTCGCGATCCTCGACGAGCTCACGACGGGACTCGACCCGCAGGCGAGGCGCGACACGTGGAGCCTGGTCGAGCGGGTCCGCGACGCGGGCGTGACGATCCTCCTCGTCACGCACTTCATGGACGAGGCGGAGCGCCTCAGCGACCGGATCGCCGTCGTCGACGGTGGCCGGGTCGCCGCGGTGGACACGCCGGCAGGTCTGGTCGCGCAGGCGGGCGCGGGACAACAGCTCCGGTTCCGCGCGAGCCGGCCGGTGGACGAGCGCGTCCTGACCGACCTTCCCGAGGTGTCCCGGGTCGAGGTCGTCGACGGCCGCTGGCTCGTCACCGGGGAGGGACCGCTCCTGAGCAGCGTCGCGGAGGTCCTCGCCAGGGCGCAGGTCGTGGCGGAAGACCTCCGCGTCGCCCAGCGCACCCTCGACGACGCGTTCGTGGCCCTGACGGGACGTGTCCCGGGGTCGCCGACGTCCTCCGAGCGGAGGGCCGGCTGATGCACACCTCCCTGAAGCTGGTCGAGGTCGAGACGAAGCTCTTCCTCCGCGACTCCGCCACCGTCGTCTTCGGTGTGCTGTTCCCGACGGCGCTCCTGCTCGGGCTGAGCTCCGTCCCCGCGCTCAGGGAGGCGGTGCCGGGGGCCGGTGGGCTCCGGTCCATCGACGTGTGGGCGCCGACCGCCCTGGTGTTCGGGATGGTGATGATCGCCGTGCAGCACGTCCCGGCGGTGATCGCGACGTACCGCGAGCGCGGCATCCTGCGCAGGCTGTCGACCACTCCGGCGCACCCACGGAACGTCCTGCTCGCGCAGATGGTCGTCGCGTTCGCCTCGGTGGTCGTCTCCGCGACGCTCCTGGTCCTCGTCGCGTGGGCGGTGCTCGGCATCGCGCCGCCCGAGCGGCCGGTGGAGTTCGTCGTCGCGTTCGTCGTCGGCTACGCGGCGCTCCTCGGGATCGGCCTGGTCTCCGCGGCCGTGGTCCGCACGAGCGGTGCCGCGAACCAGGTCGGCACCGTCCTGTTCGTCGCGCTGATGTTCTTCGGCGGGGCCTTCCTCCCTCGTGCTCTCATGCCCGACGCGCTGCGCACGATCGGAGAGCTCGTGCCGCCCGGGCTGCAGGCTCTCACCGAAGCCTGGTCCGCCGCGGCGGGCGAGGTCACCGCCACGGCCGGTGGGCAGCCGTTCTGGCTGCAGATTGCCATAATGGCGGCCATCGCCGTGATCGCGACCGCGGTCGCCGCGAAGCTCTTCCGCTGGGAGTAGGTGTCGATGATGCGGGACGCCGGGGCACGTCGCCCGGACGCCGGCGTGCCCGGCTCCGCCGTCGCGGAGGACGCCGAGATCGCGCACCGCTCCCGGTTGGCCTGGAGAGCGGAGCAGCTGCGGGTCTGGGACCTCCTGCAGCTGCTCGCCCCGTGGCTGCTGCTGACGACCTCGACCGTGATCTATCTCTGGCAGGAGCTCACGGCGGCGGGTGAACCCTTCTGGCCCGAGGGCGCCCCCGTCCTGGGGCTGGTGGCGGCCTCGGCGCTGTGGGTGCTGTGCGGGCAGACGCTGCCCCTCCGCAGGAGGACGCTGCGGCCCGTGCCGGCGGGTCTCTACCTCGTCGGGCTGCTGGCGCTGTGCGTCGTCCTCATGACGTACTCCGAGGTGTTCCTCGTCTTCACCGTCTCGGGGTTCTTCCAGGCGTACCTGCTCAGACCGTGGCCGGTGGGGGTGCTCGGGGTCCTGGCGACCTCCGTGGCGCTCAACGGCGCGGCCATGCACGTGTGGGCCGACCCGAGCCCGGAGGTGCTCGCCGAGTTCCTCCTCATCGTCGCCGTGCAGACCGCGGCGATCGGTGCGGGCATCCTCCTGACGGCGCGGAGCGAGCCCGAGGAGCGCAGGCGGGAGGAGCTCGTCGAGCGGCTCGAGGCTGCCCTGCACGAGAACGCGGGGCTCCACGCGCAGCTCGTCGCCCAGGCGCGGGAGTCCGGGGCCCAGGACGAGCGGCAACGGCTGGCCGGGGAGATCCACGACACGCTGGCCCAGGGCCTCGCCGGCATCATCACGCAGCTCCAGGCGGCGGAGCGTTCCGCGGACGTGCAGGGCGAGGCGCGAGAGCAGGTGGCACGTGCGCTGGGGCTCGCCCGCGGCAGCCTCACCGAGGCCCGACGGTCCGTGCAGGCGCTCGCGCCCCAGGAGCTGGGACGGGCGCACCTCCCCGACGCGCTGCGCACGTTGACCGAGCGATGGTCGCGGGACCAGGGGATCAGCGCGCACGTCGAGGTCACGGGCGCCCGAGAGCCGCTGAGCCCGGCGATCGAGGTGTCGCTGTTCCGCGTCGCGCAGGAGTCGCTGACCAACGTGGCGAAGCACGCGGAGGCCTCACGCGTGGGGGTCACGCTGTCGTACACCGGCGCCGAGGTGCTGCTCGACGTGCGGGACGACGGGCGCGGCTTCGGGAGGCAGGACGGCACCGGCTTCGGCCTGACGAGCATGCGGCAGCGCGTCCGCGGGGTCGGCGGGCACGTCGAGGTGCAGAGCACGCCCGGCGAGGGGACGTCCGTCAGCGCGCGCGTCCCGGCGATCGCTCCCGGGGGGACGAGAGCAGAGGGGATGATCGACCGATGATCCGAGTGGTGATCGTCGACGACCATCCGGTCGTGCGGGGCGGTCTTCGCGACACCTTCGCGGGTGCCGAGGACATCGTCGTGGTCGGCGAGGCCGGGGACGGCGCCGAGGGCGTCGAGCGCGCGACGGAGCTGGCCGCGGACGTCGTGCTCATGGACCTGCGCATGCCCGGGACCGACGGCGTCACCGCGACGGCGGCTCTCCGCGAGCGGGCTCCGGACGCCCGGGTGCTGATCCTGACCACCTTCGACAGCGAGAGCGACGTGCTGCCCGCGATCGAGGCGGGTGCGACCGGCTACCTGCTGAAGGACGCGCTGCCCGACGAGCTCATGCGCGCGGTCCGCGCCGCCGCGCGCGGGGAGTCCGTGCTCGCGCCGTCGGTGACGCAGCACCTCATGGGGCAGGTCCGCAGGCCCGGCGCCGGCACCCTGACCGAGCGGGAGAAGCAGGTGCTGCAGCTGGTCGCGAACGGCAGCTCGAACCGGGAGGCCGCAGCAGCGTTGTTCATCGGCGAGGCGAGCATCAAGACCCACCTGCAGCACGTCTACGACAAGCTCGGCGTCCGGGACCGAGCCTCGGCGGTCGCCGAGGGCTACCGCCGGCGCCTGCTCACGTGAGGTCCGTGGGCGCCGAGCCCGAGAGGAGGACGCCGCCCGTCCAGACCGCCGCGACGAGCGGGACGCCCGGGCGGTAGGCGAGGTGGACGCGGCTCGGGGCGTCGAGCAGCACGACGTCGGCCCGCGCGCCGGGCGCGAGGTGCCCGACGTCGTCGCGGCGCAGCGCGAGCGCCCCGCCCGCGGTCGCGGACCACACCGCCTCGGCGACGGTCATCCGCATCTCGCGCACCGCGAGCGCGACGCACAGCGGCATCGACGACGTGTAGCTCGACCCGGGGTTGCAGTCGCTCGCGAGCGCGACGACGGCGCCCGCGTCCAGGAGGCGCCGCGCGTCGGGGTAGGGCTGGCGCGTGGAGAACTCCACGCCGGGCAGGAGCGTCGCGACCGTGCCGCCGCCCCGGGGCGCGGACGTGTCCGGCGAGACGGACCCGCCCGTCGGCGAGGCGGCGGACGAGCCCGGCGGCGGGGCGGCGGACGAGCCCGGCGGCGGGGACGGTCGTGCCCACGATCCCGCGAGCGCCGCGACGTCGGCGTCGGTGAGGTACGTGCAGTGGTCCACCGCGGCCGCGCCGAGCCCGACGGCGAGGCGCACGCCCTCCCCCGGCCCGAGCTGGTTCGCGTGCACGCGCACGCCGAGCCCTGCGGCGGCCCCGGCCTCGAGCACGCGCCGTGACTGCTCGGGCGTGAACGCGCCGGTCTCGCAGAACACGTCGACCCATCGCGCGTGCGGCGCGCACGCGGCGAGCATGTCGCCGCACACGAGGTCCAGGTACTCGTCGGCCCGGCCCGCGTACTCCGCCGGCACGACGTGGGCCCCGAGGAACGTCACCTCGGGCGTGACCTCGCGCGCGAGCCGGACCGCGCGCTCCTCGTCCGCGACCGTGAGCCCGTAGCCGCTCTTCACCTCGACCGTGGTCGTGCCCTGCCGCGCCATCTCGGCGAGGTGCCGGGCCAGGCCGGCCCGGAGCGCGTCGTCGGGCGCCGCGCGGGTCGCGGCGACGGTCGAGCGGATGCCGCCCGCCTCGTACGGGCGGCCGGCCATGCGCGCCTCGAACTCGGCGGCGCGGTCGCCCGCGAACACGAGGTGGGTGTGCGAGTCCACGAGTCCGGGGATCACCGCGCGCCCGCCCGCATCGACGGTCACGTCCGGCGCACGCCCCTCCAGCACGTGCCCGACGGCGTCGCGTGCCTCCCGCGCCGGCCCCGCCCAGGCGACCCGGCCGCCGTCGAGCAGCACGACGGCGTCCGTCACCAGGCCGGTCGGGTCGCCGTCGCGCGTCCCCGGTCCGCCCGGCGCGTTGGTCGTCAGCTCGCCGATCCCGGTGAGGAGCGTCGACCCGCCTACCGAACCCGGGGGGTGGCCCATCAGGACTCCCGTGTCGGGACGCGGAGGCCACCGCGCTCGGCCGCGGCGACGGCGTCGTCGTACCCGGCGTCGACGTGGCGAAGCACGCCGAGGCCCGGGTCGTTGGAGAGCACGCGCGCGAGCTTTGCCGCGGCGAGCGGCGTCCCGTCCGCGACGGACACCTGCCCGGCGTGGATCGAGCGGCCCATGCCGACACCGCCGCCGTGGTGGATCGACACCCACGTCGCGCCCGACGACGCCGCCGTGAGCGCGTTGAGCAGCGGCCAGTCGGCGATCGCGTCGGAGCCGTCGGCCATGGCCTCCGTCTCGCGGTACGGCGACGCGACGGACCCCGCGTCGAGATGGTCACGGCCGATGACGACCGGCGCGCTCACCTCGCCCGACGCGACGAGCTCGTTGAACCGCAGCCCCGCGCGGTCGCGCTCGCCGTGCCCGAGCCAGCAGATGCGCGCGGGCAGGCCCTGGAACGCGACCCGCTCCTGGGCGGCGCGGATCCAGCGGTGGAGGTGGTCGTCGTCGAACAGGTCGAGGACCGCGGCGTCGGTCGCGGCGATGTCGCGCGGGTCGCCGGACAGTGCGGCCCACCGGAACGGCCCCTTGCCCTGCGCGAACAGCGGCCGGATGTACGCGGGCACGAACCCCGGGAAGTCGAACGCCCGGTCGTACCCGCCGCGGCGCGCCTCGTCGCGGATGGAGTTGCCGTAGTCGAACACCTCGGCGCCGGCGTCGAGGAACCCGACCATGCCCTCGACGTGCCGCGCCATGGACTCGCGCGCGCGGTCGGTGAACTCGTCGGGCTTGGCGGCGGCGTAGTCGGCCCAGTCCGCGACGTCCACCCCGAGCGGGAGGTAGGACAGCGGGTCGTGCGCGGACGTCTGGTCCGTCACGACGTCGATCTCCACGCCCCGGCGCAGCAGCTCCGGCACGACCGCCGCGCTGTTCCCCTCGACCCCCACCGACAGCGCCCGGCGCTCGCGCCGCGCGTCCTCGACGAGGCGGATCGCGGCGTCGAGGTCGTCCGCGACGACGTCGAGGTACCGCTCCCGGACGCGGCGGTCGAGGCGCGACCGGTCGACGTCGACCACGAGGCACGCGCCGCCGTTGAGCGTCACCGCGAGCGGCTGCGCGCGCCC
>CAZFUQ010000010.1:27342-35790 GCA_964521905.1 uncultured Cellulosimicrobium sp. | reverse complement strand
CCCGTCCGGCCGGCGCAGGTCGGGATCGTGCACCTCGGCATCGGCGCGTTCCACCGCGCGCACCAGGCCGTCGTCACGGAGGACGCGGCGCTCGCGACCGGCGACACGCGCTGGGGCATCCTCGGCGTGACGCAGCGCTCCGCGACGGTCCGTGACCAGCTCCGCCCCCAGGGCGGGGTCTACACGGTCCTCACGGTGGGGCCCGCCGGCGCGTCGCCGCGCGTCGTGGGGTCCGTGGCCGACGTCGCGTGGCCGGCCGAGGAGACGCCCCGCGTCCTGGCGGCGCTCGCCGCCCCGACGACGCACGTCGTGACCCTCACCGTCACCGAGAAGGGGTACGCGCGCGGCGCCGACGGGCACCTCGACGTCGACGCCGTGGGCGCAGACCTCGACGTCCTCGCGAGCACCGAGGGTGCTGGGGGCCCCGAGGACGCCGAGGGCGCGGCCGGCGGCACCGGGATCGTGCCCGCGTCCAGCGCGATCGGGCTCCTGGTCCGCGGGCTCGCCGCACGGCGTCGGGCCGGGGGCGCGCCCCTGACGGTCCTGAGCTGCGACAACCTCGCCGACAACGGCCGCGTCCTCGCCCGCCTCGTGGGCGAGGCCGTCGACGCCGCGCTCCCCGGCGCCGAGGGCGACGCGCTGCGCGCGTGGCTCGCGGCGTCGGTGACGTTCCCGTGCAGCATGGTCGACCGGATCGTCCCCGCGACGACGACCGCCCAGCGCGACGACGTCGAGACGCTGCTCGGCGCGCGCGACGAGGGCCTCGTCGTCGCCGAGCCGTTCCTCCAGTGGGTGATCGAGGACCGCTTCGCCGGCCCGCGCCCCGCCTGGGAACGCGGCGGCGCGACCTTCACGGCCGACGTCGCGCCCTACGAGCGCGCCAAGCTGCGCCTGCTCAACGGCGCCCACTCCTACCTCGCCTACGCCGGCTCCCGCGCGGGGTACGCCACGATCGCCGAGGCCGTCGCGGACCCGGCGCTCGCCGCGGGCGCCCGGGCGCTGCAGGCGGACGCGCTGGCGACGCTCGAGGCGCCGGACGGCGTCGACCTCGACGCGTACGCGGCCGAGCTCCTGGTCCGCTTCGCGAACCCCGCGACGGGTCACACCACGCGGCAGGTCGCGATGGACGGGACGCAGAAGATCCCCTTCCGCTGGGGCGGCACGCTCGCCGACCGGCTCGTGGCCGGGGAGGTCCCGCCGGGTGTCGTCGCGGCGCTCGCGGCCTGGGCCGCCTACGTCGTCGCCGAGGTCCGGGCCGGACGGGTCGTGGACGACCCACGTGCCGACGAGCTCCGCGCCGTCGTGGTCGCGGCGGCGGACGACGACGCCGCGGTCCGCGCGCTGGTCCGCCTCCCCGGGCTGCTGCCCGGCGTCGCGGACCTGGGTCGGCTCGACGAGCTGGCCGGCGCCGTGGCCGGACGGGCCACCGGCACGAACGAGACGAGGGACGAGGTGGGTGCGCCGTGAAGATGGGGTTCCGCTGGTACGGCGAGGGGAACGACACGGTCACGCTCGACCACGTGCGGCAGATCCCGGGCGTGGAGACGATCGTGTGGAGCCTGCACGACAAGCAGGCGGGGCAGGTGTGGGAGCAGGCGGAGATCGACGCGGAGGTCGCGAGGATCACCGGGCTGACCGAGGAGGCCCGCGCGCGCGGCATCACGCGGACGTTCGACGCGGAGGTCGTCGAGTCCGTCAACGTGCACGAGTCGATCAAGCTCGGCAGGACGGTCCTCGGGATGGGCCGGGACGAGGCGATCGAGAGCTACGTGACGACGGTCCGCCGCCTGGGGCGCGCGGGCGTCAAGGTCGTCTGCTACAACTTCATGCCCGTCTTCGACTGGCTGCGCACCGACCTGTGGCACCCGCTGCCCGACGGCTCGACCGCGCTGTTCTTCGAGCGGGCCGTCGTGGACGCCATGTCGCCGCAGAGCCTCATCGCCGACATGGAGGCGAACACCCACGGGCTCACGTTGCCCGGTTGGGAGCCCGAGCGGCTCGCGAGCTTCAGCGAGCTCAACGCCGCCTACGAGGGCGTGACCCACGAGGACGTGTACGCGAACTACCGGTACTTCCTCGACGCCGTGATCCCCGCGTGCGAGGAGGCGGACGTCAAGCTGGGCGTGCACCCCGACGACCCGCCGTTCGACGTCTTCGGGTGGCCGCGCGTCGTCTCGACCAAGGAGGACCTGGCGCGCGTGCTCTCCCTGCACGACAGCCCGTACCACGGGCTCACGCTCTGCCTGGGCAGCTTCTCCGCGAACCCCGAGCAGGACGCGGTCGACGCCGTGCGCACGTTCATGGACCGCATCCACTTCACGCACGTGCGGAACATCAAGCACCTGGGGAACGGCGACTTCACGGAGGTCGCGCACCGGGCGCAGGAGGGCAGCGTCGACACGACCGGCATCATGCGGGCGTACGCCGAGGCCGACTACCAGGGGTACGTGCGCCCCGACCACGGGCGGCACCTGTGGGACGAGAACACGACCAACAAGCCCCGGCCCGGCTACGGCCTCTACGACCGCGCGCTCGGCATCCAGTACCTCCTCGGCGCCTGGGACGCCTTCCGCTACCGCGGCTGACCGGCGAGGATGCCTCGCGGTCCGGTCGTCCGCGCCGACGTCATCCGCGGGCGGGCGACCGGACGCCCTTCGGGCCGGTGACGACGGCGAGCGCCGTGAGCACCGCCTCGACCACGGGCGTGCGGGCGCCCGGGAGGAGCGCCGCGCCGATGTCCCGCGCGGCGCGGGCGTCGTCGAGCGGGACCTGGACGCAGCCGGGCGGGGTCGTGTCGGCCTCGGGTGCGACCGCGACCCCGAGGCCCGCGGCGACGAGGCCACCCAGGGTGTGCAGGTCCTCGCCCTCGAACGCGACCCGGGGGAGCACGCCCGCACCCGCGAACAGCTCGTCGACCGACCCGCGCAGCCCGTAGCCCTGCTTGAGCGTGACGAGCGGCGCGCGCGCGAGGTCGCGCACGGTCACCGACCGCGCGCCCGCGAGGGCGTGCCCGGCGGGGACGAGCAGGACGAGCCGCTGCGCGAAGAGCGGGACGACGTCCAGGCCCTCCGGCGGCGGGTCGAGCCGTGACACGAGCGCGACGTCGGCCTCGCGGGCCGAGAGCGCGTCGAGGCACGTGCGGCGGGCGCCCTGGGTGAGGACGAACCGGACCGCGGGGTCGTCCTCCCGCACGCGCCGGATGACCTCCGGGACGACCTGCTCCCCGAGCGACGTCTGGAACGCGAGGCGCACCGTCGCGCGCGAGCGACCCTGCGCGGACGCCATGGCCTCGAGCCCTTCGGCGACCGCCTCGAGGGCGCGTGCCGCATGGGGCACGAGCGCGCGGGCCGCGGGCGTCAGGCGCACCCCGCGGCCCACCGGCTCCAGCACCGCGGTCCCGAGCCGGTGCTCGAGCCGCCGCACGGCGCGGCTCAGGGTCGGCTGCGGGACGCCGAGCATCGCCGCGGCGAGCGTCACGTGCTCGACCTCGCCGAGCGCGACGAGAGCCGGGAGGTAGGGCAGCACGGTGCGTACGTCGAGGTCGGTGGTCGCGTCGTCGATCATGACCTGATGGTATGAGTACGTCGCTCACCATGCATTGGTGCTATGGGTCGAGCGAGACCTAGCGTCGGAGGGTGCCTCAGCCCGCCGCCCCGACCCGCCCGGCGCGCGCGAGCGCGCACGGGGTCGCGGCCACGCGCCCCGACGACGCGCGACGGCTCGGACCGGCTCTGTGGTGCGCCGGGCTCGGGACCTTCGCGGTGCTCTACGCGCCGCAGGGCCTGCTCACCCAGGTCGCGGAGGAGACCGGGGCGAGCCCCGCTCGCGCGGCCCTGGTGGTCGCGGCCGCGACCGCGGGCCTGGCCGCGTCGGTCCTGCCGTGGGCCTGGTTCTCGGACCGCGTCGGACGCACCGGTGCGATGCGGGTCGCGGCGCTCGCCTCCGTCGTCCTCGCGCTCGTCGTCCCGTTCCTGCCGACGCTCGCGCTCCTCGTCGCGGGCCGGTTCGTCCAGGGCGCCGCGCTCGGCGGCATCGCCGCGCTCGCCGTCGCGGCGGCCCACGAGCACGCGCCGCTGCGGGCCGGGCGGCTCGCGGGCTCCTACGTCGCGGCGACGTCGGTGGGCGGGCTGGCGGGCAGGCTCCTCGCCGTCCCCGTGGCGGGCATCCTCGGCTGGCGCACCGCGCTCCTCGCCGTCGGCGTGGTCGTGGGCCTGCTCCTGCTCGGGCTCACGGCGCTGCTGCCCGCGACGCGCCGGCCCGGACCGACGGAGCGAGCCCCGCGCGGCACCGTGGGGGGACACCTGCGCGACCGCCGGCTCGTCGCGCTCTTCGTCGTCGGAGGGCTGCTCGTGGGCGGGATGACGGCCGTCTACACGTTCCTGCCGTTCCGGCTCGAGGCGTCGCCGTACGGGCTGGCCCCCGCGACCGTGTCGCTCGTCTTCCTCGCGTACCTCGCGGGGACGGCCGGGTCCCAGGCGGCGGGGCGCCTCGCGCAACGCTGGGGTGCGCGGACGATGCTCGGCCTCGGGTGCCTGCTGCTCGCGGTCGGCGCGCTGGTCACGCTCGCGAGACCGCTGGCCGCGGTGCTCGTGGGCGTCGTCCTGCTCACCGTCGGGCTGTTCGCCGGGCACGCGGTCGCGGCGAGCCGCGCGGCGGCGCTCGCACCCCGGGGTCGTGCGCAGGCCACGGCGCTCTACACGGTGACCTACTACACGGGGGCGAGCGTCCTCGGTGCCTGCGCCGGGCCGCTCTGGACGGTCGGGGGATGGCCCGCGGTGGCGGGCCTGGTGGTCGTCGCCGGGCTGCTCGCGCTGCTCCTCGTCCTGCGGGGCCGTGAGACGTGACGCGCAGACCTCGTGCGTTCCTCGACCGTGACCTACGGTCGGGTGGTCCGTCCCCGTCCGAGAGGAACCCTCGTGTCCCGACCCCCGCTGCCCTCCCGTCTCGTCGAGCTGCTGCGCCGACCGAACCCCGCCGTGATGGCGACCGTCCGGTCCGACGGCGCGCCCGTCACCGCCGCCACCTGGTACGTCTGGGAGGACGACGGCCGTGTGCTCGTCAACCTCGACGAGAGCCGCGTCCGGCTGAAGCACCTGCGTCGCGACCCGCGCGTCTCGCTCACCGTGCTGGACGAGGACTGGTACACGCACGTGACGCTCGTCGGCCGGGTGGTCGAGATGCGCCCGGACGAGGGCCTCGCGGACATCGACCGCATCTCCCGGCACTACACGGGCCACGCGTACGCGAACCGGGAGAACCCGCGCGTCAGCGCCTGGATCGAGGTCGAGCGCTGGTACGGGTGGGGCGCCGCGAAGGACGACGGTCGCGGGTAGGGACGAGCCGCGGGCGGGGGGACCCGGGCTAGGCTGTTGAACCGATTCATCGCCGAACCGACCCGCCGCCCCCGGAGGCCACCGATGACCGACCGCCGCCCCGCCCGCGCGTGCTTCACCTCCCAGGTGCGGCCCGACCGTCTCGACGAGTACCGCGCGGCGCACGCCGCGGTGTGGCCCGAGATGCTCACGGCGCTGCGCGACTCCGGCTGGCACGACTACCACCTGTTCCTGCGCCAGGACGGCCTGCTCGTCGGGTTCCTCGAGACCGACGACCACGCCGCGGCGCAGGCTGCGATGGCACGCACGGCGGTCAACGCCCGCTGGCAGGCGGCGATGGGCGACTTCTTCGTCGACGACGGGAACCCGGACGAGGGCTTCACGCTCCTCGACGAGGTGTTCCACCTCGAGCGCCAGCTGGAGCAGGCCGGGCTGCCGACGGCCTGACGCTCCCGGGCGGTCTTGACCCCGAGCGGCCCGGGAGGTACGTTCGCCCTGAATGAATCGATTCAAAATCTTGCGACGCCGTGCACCGCTGCGCGGAGGAGGAGACGCACCATGACGGACCGCACCGAGGCGGCGCGTGCCGCGCTGCGGCTGCAGACGATCGAGCTCCCGTCCTGGGCGTTCGGCAACTCGGGGACGCGTTTCAAGGTCTTCACCACCCCGGGTACCCCGCGAGACCCGTACGAGAAGATCGCCGACGCGGCGCAGGTCGACCGGTACACGGGCATCGCGCCGCGCGTGTCGCTGCACATCCCCTGGGACCTCGTCGACGACTACGCGGACCTCGCGCGCCACGCGGCCGAGCAGGGCGTGTCGATCGGCATGATCAACGCGAACCTCTTCCAGGACGACGACTACCGGCTCGGGTCGCTCACGCACGCGGACCCGGCCGTGCGCCGCAAGGCCGTCGCCCACCACCTGCAGTGCATCGAGGTCATGGGTGCGACGGGTTCGCGCGAGCTCAAGCTGTGGCTCCCGGACGGGACCAACTACCCCGGCCAGGACTCGCTGCGCGCGCGCCAGGACCGCCTCGCCGAGTCCCTCGCCGAGATCTACGCCGCGCTCACGGCCGCGCACCCCGAGAACCGGCTCGTGCTGGAGTACAAGCTCTTCGAGCCCGCGTTCTACGCGACCGACGTCCCGGACTGGGGCACGTCGCTGCTGCACTGCCTGGCGCTGGGGGACCGCGCGAAGGTCGTGCTCGACACGGGCCACCACGCGCCCGGCACGAACATCGAGTTCATCGTCATGCAGCTGCTGCGCCAGGGGCGCCTGGGCGCGTTCGACTTCAACTCGCGGTTCTACGCCGACGACGACCTCATGGCCGGCGCGGCGGACCCGTTCCAGCTCTTCCGGATCATGCACGAGATCGTCCAGGCCGACGCGCTCGCGCCGGGCTCGGGCGTGAACTTCATGCTCGACCAGTGCCACAACGTCGAGGCGAAGATCCCGGGGCAGATCCGGTCCGTGATGAACGTCCAGGAGGCGACGGCGAAGGCGCTGCTCGTCGACACCGAGGCGCTCGGGGCGGCGCAGGTCGCCGGCGACGTGCTCGCCGCGAACGGCGTCCTCATGGACGCGTACAGCACCGACGTGCGCCCGCTGCTCGCGGACCTGCGCGTCGGGCAGGGCCTCGCGCCCGACCCGATGGCCGCGTTCGCGGCCTCGGGCTACACCGAGAAGATCGTGGCCGAGCGCGTGGGCGGCGTGCAGGCCGGATGGGGAGCCTGACATGACTGCCAGCACCGGTACCGGACGGACCGGGACCGCCGCCGTCGCCGACCTCGTGGCGCGTTCCAACCGCCTGGGCGCGGACCCGCGGGTGACGAACTACGCGGGCGGCAACACGTCGGCGAAGGGCACGGCGACGGACCCGGTGACGGGAGAGCCCGTGGAGCTGCTGTGGGTCAAGGGGTCCGGGGGCGACCTCGGGACGCTCACGGAGGAGAACCTCGCGGTGCTGCGCCTGGACCGTCTGCGCGCGCTCGTCGGGGTGTACCCGGGCGTCGAGCGCGAGGACGAGATGGTCGCCGCGTTCGACTACTGCCTGCACGGCAAGGGCGGGGCCGCGCCGTCGATCGACACGGCCATGCACGGCCTGGTCGACGCCGCGCACGTGGACCACCTGCACCCCGACGCGGGCATCGCGCTCGCGACGTCCGCCGACGGCGAGGCGCTGACGCGCGAGGTGTTCGGCGACGAGGTCGTGTGGGTGCCGTGGCGTCGTCCCGGGTTCCAGCTCGGGCTGGACGTCGCCGCGATCAAGGCGGCCGCCCCGCAGGCGATCGGCTGCGTCCTCGGCGGTCACGGCATCACCGCGTGGGGCGACACGTCCGCCGAGGCGGAGGAGCGCTCGTTGCGCATCGTCCGCACCGCCGAGGACTTCGTCGCGCAGCGCACGGCACGACTCGCCGAGGACGGCGAGCACCCGTTCGGTGCCGTCCGGCCCGGGCGTGAGGCGTTGGCGCGCGACGAGCGGCGCGCCAAGGCCGCCGCGCTTGCGCCGACGATCCGCGGCCTGGCGTCGACCGACGTGCCGCAGGTCGGGCACTTCACGGACTGCGACGTCGTGCTGGACTTCCTCGCCCGCGAGAAGCTCGCACCGCTCGCCGCGCTCGGCACGTCCTGCCCCGACCACTTCCTGCGCACCAAGGTCAGCCCGCTCGTCGTCGACGTCCCGGCCGACGCGTCGGTCGAGGACACCGTCGCGGCCCTGCGCGAGGCCCACGCCGCCTACCGCGAGGCGTACCGCGCCTACTACGACCGGCACGCGACACCGGACAGCCCGGCGATGCGCGGCGCGGACCCGGCGATCGTGCTGGTGCCCGGCGTGGGCATGTTCTCCTTCGGCAGGAACGCGCAGACCGCGCGCGTGGCGGGGGAGTTCTACGTCAACGCGATCCACGTCATGCGTGGCGCCGAGGCGATCAGCACCTACGCACCCATCGAGGAGTCGGAGAAGTTCCGCATCGAGTACTGGGCGCTCGAGGAGGCCAAGCTCCAGCGGATGCCGAAGCCCAAGACCCTCGCGACCCGCGTCGCGCTCGTCACCGGCGGCGGGTCCGGCATCGGCAAGGCGCTCGCGGAGCGGCTCGCGGCCGAGGGCGCG
>CAZFUQ010000010.1:0-27332 GCA_964521905.1 uncultured Cellulosimicrobium sp. | reverse complement strand
CGTCGTCGTCGCCGACCGCGACCTCGACGGCGCGCGCGAGGTCGCCGCGGCGCTCGGCGGTCCCGACGTCGCCGTGGCGGTCGGGGGTGACGTCACGTCCGCGGCCGACGTCGCCGCGATGGTCGACGCTGCGGCCCTCGCGTTCGGCGGCGTGGACCTCGTCGTGAACAACGCCGGCCTGTCGATCTCCAAGCCGCTGCTGGAGACCACCGAGGCCGACTGGGACCTGCAGCACGACGTCATGGCCAAGGGCTCGTTCCTCGTCTCGCGCGAGGCTGCCCGCGCCATGATCGCGCAGGGCATGGGCGGGGACATCGTCTATGTCGCGTCCAAGAACGCGGTCTTCGCGGGCCCGAACAACGTCGCCTACTCCGCGACGAAGGCCGACCAGGCGCACCAGGTGCGCCTGCTCGCGGCCGAGCTCGGCGAGCACCAGATCCGCGTCAACGGCATCAACCCCGACGGCGTCGTGCGCGGCTCGGGCATCTTCGCCGCCGGGTGGGGAGCGCAGCGCGCCGCCGTGTACGGCGTCGAGGAGAAGGACCTGGGCGCGTTCTACGCCCGGCGCACCCTGCTCAAGCGCGAGGTGCTCCCCGAGCACGTCGCGGCCGCCGTGCTCGCCCTCACCGGTCCGGACCTCGCGCAGACCACCGGCCTGCACGTGCCCGTCGACTCGGGCGTCGCCGCGGCCTTCCTGCGATGAGCGACGCCCCGCGCGACACCGCCCGCGCGGCCTTCGCCGCGGTGGACCTCGGCGCCTCCAGCGGCCGCGTCGTGGTGGGTCTCGTGCGGGGTGCGCCCGGGGCGGAGCGCGTCGACCTCACCGAGGTCGCGCGCTTCGCCAACGGCCCGGTCGAGGTGCCCGACGCCGCGGGCCCGGGTCTGTTCTGGGACGTCCTGCACCTGTGGCGCGGCACGCTCGACGGCCTGCGCGCCGCGGGCGGGCACGCGCGCGAGCACGGGCTCGAGCTCGCGGGCGTCGGGATCGACTCGTGGGCCGTGGACGTGGGCCTCGTGGCCGCCGACGGGACGCTCCTCGCCAACCCGCGCCACCACCGAGACCCGCGGCTCGCGGGGGTCGCCGACGACGTGCTCGGCCGCCTCGGCGGGGCCGAGCAGTACCGGGTCGACGGGCTCCAGGTGCTGCCGTTCACGACGTCGTTCCAGCTCGTCGCGGGCCGGCACGACGCCGCGTGGCCGCTCGCCGCGTCCGTGCGCCTCGTCCCGGACCTCCTCGCGTCGTGGCTCACGGGCGTCGTCGTCGCCGAGGTGACGAACGCGTCGACGACCGGGCTGCTCGACGTGACGACCCGCGACTGGTCGGCCGCCACCGTCGGGGCGCTCGAGGAGTCCTACCCGGAGCTGGGCGGTCTGCGCGCGCGCCTCGCGGACGTGGTGGAGGCCGGGACGGTGCTCGGTCCGCTGACCGCCGCGGCCCGCGCGGCCACGGGACTCGGCCCGGTGCCGGTCGTCGCGGTCGGCTCGCACGACACCGCCTCGGCCGTCGTCGGCGTCCCCGCGGCGGACGACCGCTTCGCCTACGTCTCGTCGGGCACGTGGTCGCTCGTCGGCGTCGAGCTCGACGCCCCGGTGCTCACGGAGGCGAGCCGTGCCGCCAACGTGACGAACGAGCTCGGCGTCGACGGCACCGTGCGGTACCTCAAGAACGTCATGGGCCTGTGGGTGCTCTCCGAGACGCTGCGCACGTGGCGTGAGGCGGGTCGCGCCGTGTCGCTCGACGACGCCCTCGCCGCGGCGGAGCAGGCGGAGCCGGGCCGCACCGTCGTCGACCTCGACGACGACGCCTTCCTGCCGCCCGGGGACATGCCGGCGCGGCTCGCGGCGGCCGCGCGCGCCGGCGGGCAGCCCGAGCCGCGCACGGCCGGGGAGGTGGTGCGGTGCGTCCTCGACTCGCTCGCCGAGGCCTACCGCCGCGCGGTCGAGCAGGTGAGCACCCTGTCGGGGCGCACGGTCGACGTCGTGCACGTCGTCGGCGGCGGGGCGCGCAACGCGCTGCTGTGCCGGCTCACCGCCGACGCCACGGGCCGCACCGTGGTCGCCGGGCCGGTCGAGGGCGCCGCGCTGGGCAACGTGCTCGTCCAGGCCCGCGCGGTCGGCGCGCTCGACGGCGACCTGGCGGCGCTGCGGGCGGTCGTGCGGAGGTCGTCCCAGCTCACGACGTACGCGCCCTCGGGCGACCCGGTCAGCGCGTCCAGGGGACGCCGAGCTCGCTGAACGTGCGCGCGGTGCGTGCGGACTCCTCGCACCAGCGCGCGACGTCGTCGACCACGGGACGGCGGTCGTCGCCCGTCCCCGACCAGGTCACCGCGGCCGGGTCGAGCGGTCGCGGGTCGGGCGCGGTGCGCACGGCCTCCATGACCCGCATGAACGCGCCCGTGTCCCGGACGTCGCACGCGAGCCGGCGAGCCGGGTCGCGGCGCGCGGCGAGCAGGTCCTCCAGCAGGCCCGTGCGCCCGTAGGTCTTCTCGACGTGCGCGCGAGGGCTGCGCACGAGCACCCGGTCGTGCTCGTACTCGAGGGTGATCTCCCCGTCCGTGCCGAGGACGAGCACGCGGGCGGGCGTGCGCTCGGGAGCGCAGAGGGTGAGGCCGAACCCGTAGGGCAGGCCGTCGCGCGCGACGACGCGCAGCGACGACGTGTCGTCGGCCTCGATCGGTTGGGCGCGCCACAGGTCGGTCACGACGTGCGCGACGTCGTCCGCGGTCCGGGCGCCGCCGATGCGCAGGGCCGTCGCGACGGCGTGCGCGAGCGGGTTCGTCACGACGCCGTCGACCACGTCGCGCCCGTCGAGCCGGCGCCGGCCGGCCCAGGGCGCCCGCCGCCAGTAGCCCGCCGTGCGGACCCAGGTCCCGACCGCGCCGATCCCGACCGGCTCCCCGATCTCACCGTCGGCGACGAGCTCGGCCACGGCATCGACCGCGTGCGACCCGAACGTCTGGAAGCCGACCTGGCACCGGCGGCCGGTCCGCTCGGCGACCGCGACCAGCGCGAGGTGCTCGGCGAGCGACGCCGCGGTCGGCTTCTCGAGCAGGACGTCGATCCCGGCCTCCATCGCGGCGCGCGCGAGCGGCAGGTGCGTGGGGATGGGGGTCGAGATCACGACCACCTCGGGCCGGACCCGGGCGTCGGGGGAGGAGAGCAGGTCGCCCAGCGTGGGGAACCAGGGCGCGCCCACGGCGTCGGCGGGCCCGCGCGGGTCCACGACGGCGCACAGCCGCACCGGGCCGCGATCGGCGAGCGCGGCCACGGTCCGCAGGTGCGACCCGCCGTGCCCGTGCACGCCGACGACGGCGACGGGAACCGGCGCCGGTGCGCTCACCGGACGCGCTCCGCGAGCGCGGCGGCCTCGTCCGGGTCGAGCCCGCGGTCGACGAGGACGGCGCGCGCACCCGTCTCGAGCGTGCCGCCGGCGGGGACCGTCCGGGGCGCGTCCCACGCGAGCGCCGGCCCGGCGCCGGGGTACTCGGCGGCGCGCAGGAACCACGGGAGGGGCTCGCCGTGCTGGACGAGCAGCAGCGTCGTCGTGTGCGACGGGTGCTCCTGCACGAAGGCGACCCACGGCGACGTGCTGCCGTGAGCGCTCTCCTCGCCCGCGCCGTGCGCGCTGAGCACCGTGGTCGACGCCGCCGACCGCAGGCGCCAGAAGAAGCCGCCGTAGCCCGCGCCCGGGCGGCCGTTCGTCGCGGGCGAGCCGATCACGAGCGTGCCGCGCTCCGCGCGCAGGGTCGAGCGCCAGTCGAGGACCCAGGCCTCGTCGTCGAGCACCCACGCGTCGAGGCGGCGGTCCTCCTCGAGCTGGGGGACGCCGTGCTCGTCGTGCCAGCGGACGCCGTCGTGCAGGAGGTGCTGCTCCACGGGGTCGACGGCGAGCGCGTGGCTCACCTGGCGGCCGTGGTTGGGCAGGAGCGTCGGGCCGACGTCCGCGACGAACGTGCGCCCGCCCCAGTACGACGTCCCGTTGACGTCGGCGACGGCCATCGAGGCGCCGTAGTGGTGCCGGTGGTCGACGGGCCCCGCGTCGGTGAGCGGCACGCCCGCGAGCGTGTGCACCGGGTGCAGGTACGAGCGCGGCGCGTGCACGGCGGGGATGCGGTCGCCCTGCTGGTAGCGCGCGAGGCGCAGGTCGCCGTACCGCAGGACGACGGCCTCGCCGTCCGGGGTCCAGCGCACCGGGGAGCCGGGTGCGGCGGGGGCCGTGCCGGCGCCGGGCGCGGGCGCCGGCACGGGTGCCGGGGGAGCGCTCACGCGCGCGCGGGCGACCTGGCGGGGCACGGGGCCCGACGTCGCGCGCACCTCGAGGCGCGGCTCGAACCGGGTGGTGCGGGACGCGGGGGAGGCGTCGTCGATCAGCGCCGACAGCTCCTTCCAGGCGTGCCGGCCGAGCTCGGCCTGCGGGACGGCGACCGTGGTGAGCGCGGGGGTCGCGAAGCGCGCGAGGTCGATGTCGTCGAAGCCGACGACGGACATGTCCTTGGGCACGGCGACGCCGGCCTCGTTGAGGCCCGCGAGCAGGCCGAAGGCGACGAGGTCGTTGAAGGCGACGACGGCGGTGGGCCGCGCGGTGAGGACCTCGTCGACGGCGGCGTGGCCGGCCGCGATGTCCGGACCGGCGGGCAGCTCGACGAGCTCGACGTCGGCCCGACGGTCGAGCACGCCACGCAGCCCCGCGCGACGCAGCGCGTCGGACGCGCTGCCGGGCGGGCCCGCGAGGTACACGACCCGGCGGTGGCCGAGGGCGACGAGGTGCTCGAGGACCTGGCGCGCGGCGTCGGCGTAGTCCACGACGAGGGACGGGACGGCCGGGTCGTCCGGGCCGTGCGCGACCTCGCGGTTGACGAGGACGACGGGGGAGACCTCGGGGACGAGGAGCGCCAGCTCCGCGGCCGGCATGCGCGGCGAGACGAGCACGAGCGCGTCGCAGCGCAGGCGCGCCTCGAGCGCGATGGCTGCCTCCTCGGTGGGGTCCTCGGCGGTGTCCGCGACCAGCACCCGGTACCCGGACGGTGCCGCCGCGGACGTCACGCCGCGCAGGATCTGCTGGAAGACCGGGTTGCCGAGGTCCGGGACGACGAGCGCCACGGTGTTCGTGCGCCCGAGCGACAGGCTCCGTGCGACGTTGCTCGGCCGGTAGCTGAGGTCGGCCGCCGCCTGGCGGACGCGCGCGCTGATGTCCGGGTCGACCGTCGCGCGGCCGTTCATGACGCGCGACACCGTCGCCCGGGAGACGCCCGCGGCGGCCGCGACGTCGGCGATCGTCACCCCGCCTCGCCGTGTGCTCACGCTTGCCATCGTTCTCCCTCGGGTCGTGGTCCGCGCGTCGCGGGCCGCACGGCAGCGTGTCGCCCGCGCTCGCCGGGGTCTGCCGGTGCCTCGCGATGCGATGACCGTACACCATGGGAAACCGGTTGCACGTGTGCTACGGTCCTCTTCCAGCAACCGGTTTCCGAGATGCGGGGACACGGCGCTGACCGATCGACGACGACCGGAGGGTGACCGATGACGGGCACAAGGTGCGAGGAGGGTCTCGCATGGCGGTGACCGAGCTCGCGCGAGGGGCCGCGACCAAGCGGCCGGCACGCAGGCGAGGGGACGGCAGGGCGGCCGCGCTCTTCCTCGCCCCGTGGTTCGTGGGCCTCGCGCTCATCACGGCGGGCCCCATGGTCGCGTCGCTCTACCTGTCCTTCACGGACTACGACCTGCTCCAGCCGCCGACCTGGGTCGGCTGGGAGAACTACGAGCGCATGTTCTCCGACCCGCGGCTGCTCAACTCGCTGCAGGTGACGTTCACGTACGTGTTCGTCTCGGTGCCGCTCCAGCTCGCCGCGGCCCTGGGCCTCGCGCTCCTGCTGGACAAGGGGCTGCGCGGCCTCGCGGTCTACCGCTCGATCTACTACCTGCCGTCGCTGCTCGGCGGGAGCGTCGCGATCGCGATCCTCTGGCGCCAGGTCTTCGGCGCGGACGGGCTGATCAACCAGGTGCTCGCGCTCGTGGGCATCCAGGGCCAGGGCTGGGTCTCGCACCCGGACTACGCGCTCGGGACGCTCGTCGCGCTGAACGTGTGGACCTTCGGGGCGCCGATGATCATCTTCCTCGCCGGCCTGCGCCAGATCCCGCGCATGTACTACGAGGCGGCCGCGATCGACGGTGCGAGCCGGTGGCGCCAGTTCCGCGCCATCACGGTGCCGATGCTCACGCCGATCATCTTCTTCAACCTCGTGC
This sequence comes from uncultured Cellulosimicrobium sp., assembly GCA_964521905.1. Lineage (GTDB taxonomy): Bacteria > Actinomycetota > Actinomycetes > Actinomycetales > Cellulomonadaceae > Cellulosimicrobium. The sequence continues at coordinate 21,092 of CAZFUQ010000010.1, read as the reverse complement.
TGCAGCTCATCAACGCGTTCCAGTCGTTCACGCAGGCGTTCGTCGTGAGCGGCGGCACCGGCGGCCCGGCGGACTCGACGATGTTCTACACGCTCTACCTCTACCTCAAGGGGTTCGGCTCGCTCGAGATGGGCTACGCGTCGGCGATGGCCTGGTTCCTCCTCCTGATCATCGGCGGGATGACGTTCGTCAACTTCCTCGCCTCGAAGTACTGGGTCTTCTACGATGACTGACACCACGCACCCCGCCACGACGGGGCCCACCTCCGACGCCGTCCGCGCCACGCTCCCCGGTGTCCCCACCGAGGACCGCCGGACCCTCTCCGAGCTCGCCGCCGCCGCCCCGGAGCGCGCGCCCCGCCCGCACCGTCGCGCGCAGGCCGCTCGCACCCGGTCCGTGCTCAAGCACGTCCTGCTCATCGTGTTCGGGCTCGTCATGCTCTACCCGTTGCTGTGGATGCTCGCGAGCTCGTTCAAGCCCTCGGCGCTGATCTTCCGCGAGCCGGGGCTCATCCCGAGCGAGGTCGACCTCAGCAACTACACCGACGGGTGGAACGCGCTCACGCACCCGTTCGGGCACTACCTGCTCAACTCCGCGATCGTCGTGCTCGGGTCCGTGCTCGGCAACCTCGTCTCGTGCTCGCTCGCCGCCTACGCGTTCGCGCGGCTGCAGTTCCGGGGCCGCGGTGCCTGGTTCGCGATCATGCTCATGTCGATCATGCTCCCGATCCACGTCGTGATCGTGCCGCAGTACGTGCTGTTCTCCTCGCTGGAGTGGATCAACACGTTCCTGCCGCTCATCGTGCCGAAGCTGCTCGCGACCGACGCGTTCTTCATCTTCCTCATGGTCCAGTTCTTCCGCGGCATCCCCAAGGAGCTGGACGAGGCAGCCCGTCTCGACGGCTGCGGCCACGGGCGGATCTACCTGCGGATCATGATGCCGCTCGCGCTGCCGGCGCTCGCGACCACCGCGATCTTCACGTTCATCTGGACCTGGAACGACTTCTTCAGCCAGCTGATCTTCCTCACCAAGCCGGACATGTACACCGTCCCGATCGCGCTGCGCACCTTCATCGACTCGACGGGCGAGAGCTCGTGGGGGCCGATGTTCGCGATGTCGATCGTGTCGCTGATCCCCGTCTTCCTCGTCTTCCTCTTCGGCCAGAAGTACCTCGTCAAGGGCATCGCCACGACGGGGATCAAGTAGCACTCCTGCACCACCACCTGCACGACAGAACGACGACGTCCCGTCACGCACAAGGAGAGTCATGAACACCTCGATCCACCGTCCGCGCCGCGCCGCGCTCGCCGCCGCGCTGGCCGTCGGAGCCCTCGCCCTGACCGCCTGCGGAGGCGACGGCGGCGTCGCGAACCCGGGCGGGGGCGAGTCCTCGTCCGCCGACTCCGGCCCCGTCGAGATCCGCTTCTCGTGGTGGGGCTCGGACACGCGCCACCAGACCACCCAGCAGCTCATCGACCTCTTCGAGGAGAAGAACCCCGACATCACCGTCGTCCCGGACTACACCGACTGGGGCGGCTACTGGGACAAGCTCGCGACGTCCGTCGCGGCCGGCGACGCGCCCGACGTCATCACGCAGGAGGAGCGCTACCTCGCGGACTACGCGTCGCGCGGCGTCCTCGCCGACCTCGGCGAGCTCGACGTCGACACCGCCTCGATCGACGCCTCCGTGCTCGAGTCCGGCAACACCGGCGGCGGTCTCTACGGCATCCCGACCGGGGTGAACGCCTACGCGGTCCTCGCGGACCCGCAGGTGTTCACCGACGCCGGGGTCGACCTCCCCGACGACACCACGTGGACCTGGGAGGACTACGTCGAGGTCGCGAACGCGGTCTCGACCGGCTCCGGCGACGGCGTCTACGGCACGCAGGACTACGGCTTCAACGAGGCCGGCCTGGCGATCCTCGCGCGGCAGCGCGGCGAGACGCTCTACACGCCCGAGGGCGAGCTCGGCGTCTCCGAGGAGACGGTCGCGGACTTCTTCCAGCTCTCCCTCGACCTGCAGGCGGGTGGCGGCCAGCCCGACGCCGCGCGGTCCGTCGAGCTCGAGGGCGCCGGACCCGAGGGGTCGCTCCTGGGCACGAACACCGGTGCGATGGGCATGTGGTGGACCAACCAGCTCGGCGCGATCAGCACGGCCTCCGGCCGCGAGCTGGAGCTCCTGCGCCTGCCCGGCGAGTCCGAGGGCGAGCGCACGGGCATGTACTTCAAGCCGGCGATGTTCTACTCGGTCGCGAAGACGTCCGCGCACCCCGAGGCGGCGGCCAAGCTCGTGGACTTCCTCCTCAACGACCCGGAGGCCGGCGCGCTCATGCTCTCCGACCGCGGGCTCCCCGCGAACACCGAGGTGCGCGAGTCGGTCAAGGACAGCCTGCCCCCGGCGGACAAGCAGGCCGCGGAGTTCCTCGAGGCGCTCGGCTCCGAGATCGTCGACGGCCCGCCCGTCCCGCCGCAGGGCGCCGGTGACGTCGTCGAGATCCTCAAGCGGATCAACACCGAGGTGCTCTTCGACCGGTCCACCCCCGAGGACGCCGCCGCGCAGTTCCTCAGCGAGGTCGACGCCGCCACCGGCGAGTAGCCGACGCGGCCGCCCCGGCCGCCTCCGACCGCGGCCGGGCCGACCCGTCGCCCCACGGGCCGGCCCGGCCGCGCACCCGACCACCGAGAGGACCCTTCGTGCACGACCCCGGCACCACCCCGACCGCTGCGACCGACCGGACGAGCGACCCGCGACCCGGCGTCGACCGACGGCGACGCTACGCCGTCGTCGGCACGGGTCACCGTGCGCGCATGTTCGTCGACGCGCTGCTCGGCGAGCACCGCGCGGACGGTCGTCTGGTCGCGTGGTGCGAGCCGAACCCGGTGCGCGCCGCGTGGTTCGACCGCCGCCTGGACGAGCACGGGCTCGGGCCGCTGCCGCGCTACGAGCCCGACCGGCTCGAGCAGATGCTCGCCGAGCAGGAGGTCGACGCGCTCGTCGTGACCTCGCCCGACCACACGCACGCGCGCTCCGTCGTCGCCGCGCTGGATGCCGGCGTCGACGTGGTGTGCGAGAAGCCCCTGACGACCGACGCCGCGGGCATGCGCGCCATCCGCGAGGCCGCCGAGCGCTCGTCGGCGACGCTCACCGTGACGTTCAACTACCGCTACTCGCCGCGCAACACGGCGCTGCGGCAGGTCGTCGCGTCCGGCGAGATCGGCGAGGTCGTCTCGGTGCACTTCGAGTGGCTCCTGGACACGGTCCACGGGGCCGACTACTTCCGCCGCTGGCACCGCGACAAGGCGGCGTCGGGCGGGCTCGCGGTGCACAAGGCGAGCCACCACTTCGACCTCGTGAACTGGTGGCTCGACGACGTCCCGGAGAGCGTCGTCGCGCGCGGCGGCCTGCGCTTCTACGGGGCCGACGGCGCGGGCCGCCCGCCCGGCGAGCGTCCCGGTCTCGGGCGCGAGGTCGGGGCCGACGACCCGTTCGGGATCGACCTCGCCGCGGACGACACGCTGCGCGCGCTCTACCTGGAGGCGGAGTCCGAGGACGGCTACGTCCGTGACCGCGACGTCTTCGCCCCCGGGGTGAGCATCGAGGACACGCTCGGCGCGCTCGTCGGCTACCGCCGGGGTGCGACGCTCACGTACTCGCTCACCGCCCACAGCCCCTGGGAGGGGTACCGCGTCGCGGTCAACGGCACCCGCGGTCGCGCCGAGCTCGACGTCGTCGAGCGCGCGCACGTCGAGTCCGGGCACGCCGCTGCGGGGCTGGGACCCGAGGGGAAGCGGCGCCCCGCCGTCGACCCGAGCGCGGTGCACGACCCGGGGGCGAGCGACGTGCGACCGTACGGCGCTCGGCTCGTCGTGCAGCGGCACTGGGAGCCCGCGCGCGAGGTCGCCATCGAGGAGGGTGAAGGGTCCCACGGCGGCGGTGACCGGCTGCTCCTCGCCGACGTCTTCCGTGGCCCGGGCGAGGACCCGCTCGCGCGCGCCGCCGGGTACGTGGACGGGCTGCGCAGCGTGGCCGTCGGCGTCGCGGTCAACCGGTCGCTCGAGACGGGCGGCGTCGTGCGCACGTCCGACCTGGTGTCGCTCGAGCGACCCGCGGGCCGCACGCCGTCGCGCGAGGCCGAGTCGGTGGGGTCGTGACCGCGGCGCCCCCGGCGGCCACCGCCCCCGTGCTCGTCCTGCGGCCCGAGGACGACGTCGCCGTCGCGACGCGCGACCTCGTGCCGGGCGACGTCGTCGCACTCCCCGCGGGCGGCGCGGTCGACGTGCTCGACGACGTCCCGCGCGGGCACAAGGTCGCGCTGCGGGGGGTCCTGGCGGGCGCGCCCGTGCACAAGTACGGCCAGGTCATCGGCGTCGCGTCGTGCGACGTACGTCCCGGCGAGCACGTGCACACCCACAACCTCGGGTTCGAGGAGGGCGAGCGCGCGCACGAGCTCGCGACCGTGCGCACGCCGCTGGAGACGCCGCCCGGGCCGCGACCGACCTTCCGCGGCTACCGCCGCGCGAACGGCAGGGTCGGCACGCGCAGCTACGTCGCGATCCTCACGTCGGTCAACTGCTCGGCGAGCACGGCGCGCATGATCGCGGACCAGTTCCGCGGGTTCGCGCTCGACGCGTACGACGACGTGGACGGCGTCGTCGCGCTCACCCACCAGTCGGGGTGCGGGCTCGTGCCCACGAGCGAAGGTGCCCAGGTGCTCCTGCGCACGCTGCGCGGCTACGCCGCCCACCCCAACGTCACGGGCGTCCTCGTGCTCGGGCTGGGCTGCGAGATGATCGCCGTCGACACCGTGCTCGCGGGCGCGGACCTCTCCCCGGACACGGTCGTGCGCACGCTGACGATCCAGGAGGCCGGGGGAGTGCGCGCCACGGTCCGCGCCGGGGTCGCGGCGGTGCGCGAGATGGTCGAGGAGATCGACGTCCGCCGGGAGCGCACCGACTGCGACGTCGCCGAGCTCGTGCTCGGGCTGAACTGCGGCGGCTCCGACGGCTACTCCGGGATCACCGCCAACCCGGCCCTCGGGATCGCGTCCGACCGCCTGGTCGCCTACGGCGGGACGTCGGCGCTCGCCGAGACGCCCGAGGTGTTCGGGGCCGAGCACCTGCTCACGCGCCGGGCGGTGACGCCGGAGGTCGGGCAGCGCCTGCTCGACCGGCTCGAGTGGTGGCAGGGCTATGCGGCCGCGGGCGGCGGGAGCCTCGACAACAACCCCTCGCCGGGGAACAAGGCCGGCGGCCTGACGACCATCCTCGAGAAGTCGCTCGGCGCCGTCGCGAAGGGCGGGCAGGCCGACCTCGCGGCGGTGCACGAGTACGCCGAGCCGCTCGACACGCCGGGCTTCGTCTTCATGGACACCCCCGGCTACGACCCGGTGTCGGTCACGGGGCTCGTCGCGGGGGGCGCCACCGTCGTGTGCTTCACGACGGGGCGCGGGTCGGTGTTCGGCTGCAAGCCGACGCCGTCGATCAAGCTCGGGACGAACAGCGAGCTCTTCGCCCGCATGGGCGACGACATCGACATCGACTGCGGACGCGTGGTCGACGGCGTGGCCACGCTCGAGGAGGTGGGTGACGAGATCTTCGCGCGCATCCTCGCCGTCGCCTCGGGGGAGCAGACCGCGAGCGAGGACCTCGACCTCGGCGGTGAGGAGTTCGTGCCGTGGCAGCTCGGCACGGTGACCTGAGCGCGTCGTCAGGACGGCGAGCTCTCGGGTCGCGCGTAGGCCGCCAGGTCCGTGTCGTAGGCGACCGGACGCGACTGGTCGATCTCGACGAGCACCAGGTCGTCCGGGTCCAGGTCGCCCACGTCCTCCGGCCGGGTGGCGGGCGGTGATCCTGCGTCGCGCGGCGTGTGCACGACGACGACCGGCGACCCCACGAGCGGGACACGGTCCTGCGGCGTGACGAGCAGGAGCGGCACGCGGCGCTCGGCCCCGGGCAGCCCGAAGGCGACGACCGCGTCGAGCCGGGGGCGGCCGTCGTCGGACCACGTGCTCCGGTACGTCACGGCCTCGAGCGTCCCCGGGCTGCGCGTGCCCTCGCGCCGCAGCGCGCGCAGGCGCTCCTGGAGCGCGCGCGCCTGGAGCGAGGCGAGGACCGTCGAGAGGACGGCGACCACACCCCAGCCCGCCGCCGCCACGGCGACGACGACGAGGGCGAGCCGCGGGGGCGTCTCGAGCCCGTGGACCAGCGGGAGGGTCGCGCCGAGCCCGTCCAGCAGGAGGACGAGACCGAGGCCCGCCGCGACCCCGAGGAGCACGGTCGACCAGGTGAGCGCCGACGACGTGCGCACGGAGCCGGTGAGGCCCAGGCACAGCTGGTGGACGCCGAGCAGGAAGAAGCCCGCGAGGAGCCCGACCACCACGAGGGCCACGATCAGCCAGGCCGGTGCCGAGCGGCCGTCGGGCAGCGCGCCCGAGCCGAGGAGGCGGCCTGCGACGAGGGTCGGGGCGATGCCCGCGACGAGGGCCGTGAGCGTCCCCGCCACCACCACGAAGAGGGCTCGCTGCCGCGCGGCGGGTCCGGGGGTGAGCGGCATCTCGACGACGGCGTGCCCACGACGGTCCCGCATCGCGAACGCGGGGACCCGCGGGTTGAGGAAGCCGGGGTTGCCGGGCAGCCCGATCGGCTCCGCCCCCGGCTCGGCCGCGGAGCCCCAGTCGGGCGCGTCGTCGGTCGTGCCGGGCACCGGTGCGTCCCGATCGTCTCGAGGTGTCATGGCAACCCTCCCGTCAGGTCAAGAAATTCTCAAGTGCAGGGTAGGGCATGCCATGGCGTGCTGCGTGACATGATCGACCTCATGCTCACTCCCGCCACCGGCGCGGCCGGGTCGCGCATCGTCGGCCTCGGTCACTTCCAGCCCGAGAAGACCTTGACGAACGACGACATCGCGCAGCTCGTCGAGACGAACGACGAGTGGATCCGCTCGCGCACCGGCATCGTCACGCGGCACGTCGCCGACGACGACACGACCGTCGCCGACATGGCCACCGCGGCCGCGCACCACGCGCTCGACGACGCGGGCGTTGACCCCGCCGAGGTCGACCTCGTGATCGTCGCCACCGCCACCGCGACGGACCGCTCGCCGAACACGTCCGGACGCGTCGCCTATCACCTGCGCACCGGTGTCATGCCCGGGCAGTCGACCCCGGAGGAGGCGTCCGAGCTCGACCTGCGCGGCGTCGTCGGGCCCGCCGTGCTCGACGTCAACGTCGCGTGCTCCGGGTTCGCGCACGCCGTGGGCCTCGCCGACCAGGCCATCCGCGGCGGCTCGGCGCGCACCGCCGTCGTGATCGGCGCGGAGAAGCTCACGGCGTTCACCGACTGGACCGACCGCAGCACGTGCATCCTCACCGCCGACGGTGCCGGTGCGGCCGTCCTCCGGGCGAGCGACGAGCCCGGCGTCGGCCCCGTCGCGTGGGGGTCCGAGCCGGACCTCACGCCCGCCGTGCTCATCGAGACCCCGGACGTGAAGTTCGTGCAGGACGGGCGGGCCGTCTTCAAGTGGGCCATCACGCGCGCCGCCGACCGTGCGCGGCTCGTCGTCGAGCGCTCCGGCGTCTCGCTCGACGACATCGAGGTGCTCGTCGCCCACCAGGCCAACCTGCGCATCATCGAGCCGCTCGCCAAGTCGCTCGGGCTCGAGTCGAAGATCGTCGTGACCGACATCGTCGAGTCCGGCAACACGTCCGCCGCGTCGATCCCGCTCGGCCTGTCCAAGTGGTGGCACGCCGGCAAGATCCCGGCCGGCGTCCCGGCGCTGCTCTTCGGGTTCGGCGGCGGTTTCGCCTGGGCGGGCCAGGTCGTGGAGACGCCCTCGCGCTGACGCGGGGTCGCCGTCGACCCGGTCCTGCGGTGCTCATGCTCGCCGACGACCCGTCGCCCGAGCTGCTCCTCGCCACGCGGCGGCCCGGCGCGGGCAGGTGGAGGCCGACGAGCCGTGCGTGCCGTCGACGATCCTCGAGCCGACGCTCGTCGTCCGCGACTCGGCGTGGAAGCTGCCGAGCGGGAAGGCAGAATGGGACACATGCCCCTCGCTCCGCGCTACCTCGCCGCCGACGACCGCTACGACACCATGACCTACCGCCGGACGGGACGCAGCGGGCTCGACCTGCCCGCGATCTCGCTCGGGCTGTGGCACAACTTCGGTGACGTGAACCCGTTCGAGACGCAGCGCGCCGTGCTGCGCCGCGCGTTCGACCTGGGGATCACGCACTTCGACCTCGCGAACAACTACGGCCCGCCCTACGGCTCCGCCGAGGAGAACTTCGGGCGCCACCTCGCCCAGGACCTCGGCACGTACCGGGACGAGCTCGTCATCTCCTCCAAGGCCGGCTACGACATGTGGCCCGGCCCGTACGGCGACGGCGGCTCGCGCAAGTACCTCCTCTCCTCGCTCGACCAGTCGCTCACACGCATGGGCCTCGACTACGTCGACGTCTTCTACCACCACCGCCCGGACCCGAGCACCCCGCTCGAGGAGTCGATGCGTGCGCTGCACGACGCCGTCCAGCAGGGCAAGGCGCTGTACGTCGGCGTCTCGAACTACTCGCCCGCGCGCACGCGCGAGGCCGCCGCGATCCTCGCCGACCTCGGCACGCCGCTGCTCATCCACCAGCCGAGCTACTCGATGCTCAACCGCCACGTCGAGGACCCCGCGCACGAGGACCGGTACGACGGCGTGCAGAGCGAGTCGCTGCTCGACGTCGTGGGCGAGCTCGGCATCGGGACCATCGTGTTCTCGCCGCTCCAGCAGGGTCTGCTCACCGACCGCTACCTGTCCGGCTCCGCGCCGCAGGGGTCGCGCGCCGCACGCCCGGACTCGCCGTTCCTGTCCGAGCAGAACCTCGACGACACGTACCTCGACAAGGCCCGGGTGCTGAACGAGATCGCGGGAGGACGGGGTCAGACCCTCGCGCAGCTCGCTCTCGCCTGGGTGCTGCGCGACGACCGCGTGACGTCGGCGCTGATCGGGGCGAGCAGCGTCCGCCAGCTCGAGAACAACGTCGCCGCGCTCTCGGCGCCGCCGCTCACGGACGACGAGTCGGCCGCCATCGAGTCCGCCCTCGCGAGCTAGAGCTGCCGGTCTCGAGGTAGGGCTCGCGAGGCTCTACCTCGCGTCCGGAGGCTCTCCCTCGGGGCGCCGTGCGGGCTGCGGGTCGGCGGACGACGACGCGGCGGACGACGACGCGGCGGCGCGCTCGAGGAGCAGCCGGCGCTCGTGGCGGGTGGGAGCGATCGCTGCGGCACGCTCGAGCACGTCGGCCGCCTCGGCGTGTCGCCCGAGACGTGACAGCACGTCGCCCCGGACCGCTCCGTAGAGGTGATGCCGCGCCAGGCGGGGGTCGTCGGCGACGCGGTCGAGCACGACGAGCGCCGCCTGCGGCCCGTCCGCGCAGCACACCGCGACCGCGCGGTTGAGCTCGACCACCGGCGACGGCGCGACCGACGCGAGCGCGTCGTAGAGCGCGACGACCGCCTCCCAGTCCGTGTCCTCCCACGTCGCGGCGCGCGCGTGGCACGCGGCGATCGCGGCCTGGAGCGAGTACGGCCCGAGCGCCTTGCCGGCGCGGGTGCCGAGCGCGAGCGCGCGGTCGAGCGCCGCGAGCCCGTGCGCGATCAGGAGCCGGTCCCAGCGCGACCGGTCCTGGTCCTCGAGGAGGACGGGCTCGCCGTCGGGCCGGGTGCGCGCCGCGAACCGCGACGCCTGGATCTCCATGAGGGCGACGAGACCGTGCACCTCGGGCTCGCCCGGCAGCAGCCCGGCGAGCACGCGCCCGAGCCGCATCGCGTCCTCGGCGAGGCCGCGGCGCACCCACGTGTCGCCCGACGTCGCGGAGTGCCCCTCGGTGAAGACGAGGTACACGACCTCCAGCACCGCGGGCACACGCTCCGGCAGTGCGTCGGCCTGCGGGACCTCGAACGGGACGTGCGCCTCGGCGAGCGTGCGCTTCGCGCGCGACACGCGCTGCCCGACCGTCGCCGACGGGACGAGGAACGCTCTCGCGATCTCGTCCGTCGTCAGGCCGCCGACGAGGCGCAGCGTGAGCGCGACGCGCGCCTCGCGCGGGAGCACGGGGTGGCACGCGACGAGCACGAGCGCGAGCAGGTCATCGCCGACGGGGTCCTCGACGACGGCGTCCGGCGCCGGGACGGACCCGACGAGGACGGCGCCGCCGTCACCGGGGTGGGCGACCACCGCCCGCCCGCCCGCCCCGCCCGGCACGGCGAGGCCCGCCGCGAGCCGCGCGTACTTCTCGTCGCGCGTGCGCTCGCGGCGGACCAGGTCGACCGCTCGCCGGCGTGCGACCGTCGTCAGCCACGCCCCGGGGTTGTCCGGCACGCCCTGCTCCGGCCACTGCTCGAGCGCGGCGACGAACGCCTCCTGGGCGGCCTCCTCGGCGAGACCGACGTCGCGGAACGTGCGCGCGAGGCCCGCGACGAGGCGCGGGGACTCGATGCGCCACACGGCCTCGACCGTGCGGGAGACGTCGGCCATCGCCGTGCCCGACCCTCGCGCCCGCGGGCGCCTCAGGAGCCTTGCCGGGCGCGGATCTGCTCCTCGAGCCGCGCGTCCTTCTCGCGCTGCTCGGGCGTGTACTCGGCCCCGAAGTCCTCGACCTCGAAGACGGGTCGGATCTCGAGCACCGCGGTGAGCCCGACGGTCGGGTCGCCAGGGCACTTCCGCGCCCACTCGACCGCCTCCTCGAGCGACGAGACCTGCCAGATCCAGTACCCGGCGACGATCTCCTTGGACTCCGTGAACGGACCGTCGACGACCGAGGTCTCGCCGCCGCTGAAGACCACCCGGGCCCCCTTGGCCGTGGGCTGCAGGCCCTGGCCGTCGAGCATGACGCCCGCCTTGACGAGCTCCTCGTTGTACGCGCCCATCTGGGCGAGCATCTCCTGGGTGGGGGCGATCTTGTCCTCGTCCGCCCCGGCGCCGGTGATCATGACCATGACTCGCATGTCGTGCCTCCTCGGTGAGTGCCTCCTCGACCGTAGTGTCGTGGAAGCGGGTTCACCAGGACGTCGGACGGGCCACCCCGGATCTCGACACGGACCGGCGACGAGTTCTCAGCGGAAGCGCTGGGCGGCGAGCGGTGCGGCCTCGGCGAGGCCGCGCACGGCCGGGTGGTCCGAGCCGGGGGCGGTGCCGGAGAAGACGTCGCGCAGCGAGCCGGAGGCGACGAGCGTGCCGTCGGCGAGGGCGTGCACCGTGGGGCACAGGCGCTCGACGAGCTCGAGGTCGTGCGAGACCAGGAGCACCGCGGTGCCGAGCTCGGTGGTCGCGTCGGCGAGCCGGCGCACCACGTCGCCGCGCATGGCCGGGTCGACGGCGGTGAGCGGCTCGTCGAGCAGGAGCGCCCGGGGCCGTGTGGCGAGCGCGACGGCGAGCGCGACGCGCTGCTTCTCCCCGCCCGACAGCGAGTGGATGGTCCGCGGGGCGTACCGCGGCTCGAGCGCGACGTCGCCGAGCAGGTCCTCGACGGAACGCCCGCTCGGGCGACCGGCCTTGCGCGCGTCCTTCAGCGCCCCGGAGACCGTCCGGTCGACCGTCCAGCGCGGGTCGATCCCGATGCCGGCCAGGCCGTCCTGCGAGACGCGCCGCACCTCGGCCGTGAACTGCTTCTTGTCGCGCCGGGAGAGCTTGCTGACGGTGCGCCCGGCGTAGGTGGCGTGCCCGGCCGTCGGGCGCACGAGCCCGACGAGCGCGCGCACGATCGTCGACTTGCCCGCACCGGACTCGCCCACGATCCCCACCGGGGCCGTGCCCGGTACGACGTCGAGGTCGATGTCGTGCACGACGTCGGGCCCCCCGTAGCCGGCCGCGAGGCCTGCGGCGCGCAGGAGGGGTGTCGTCGATGTCGTGCTCATGGGTCACCTTCTGGTCGAGTGCTGTCGTGGGCGGTGTCTCGTGCTGCTCCGGTCCCCGCCCGTCCGACGAACGACGCTACCGCGGAGTTCCGTGGCATCGCTCACCTGCTCGTCCCGGGGCGGCCGCAGGGACGACGACGGCCCTGCCGGCGGGGGACGCAGGCAGGGCCGTGTCGGGGCGGTCCTCGCAGGGGCGTACGGGGACCGCTACCTCCTGGGGGCGGCGTCAGCCGGACGCCGCACGACGGCGACGCCGCGCGGGTCGAGCAGGAGCGCGCCCGGGTGCTCCTCCGGGCCGCCGCCGGTGCCCGACGGCGTGAGGCGACGTCCGACGAGGACGTCGCCCGCGACGTCGGGCACCTCGACGGGCTGCGTGGTGCGGTTGACGAGGAACCAGAAGTCCTCGGTGCCGTCCGTGCGCACGGCGAGCTCGACGTCGCCGCGGACGGCGGCCGGCAGCTCGCTGCGCACGCCCGCGTCGTCGAGCAGGCGGGCGAGCACCGGCACGAGGCCGGCGCGACCGAAGCGGGTGGAGACGTACGCCGCGGAACCGGTGGCGTCCCCGGTGCGGACCGTCCGGCGCGTCACCGCCGCGCGGCCCGCCTGCTCGCCCGTCTTGTACCAGCCGAGCACCTCGACGTGCGGGTCGACGAGGTCGACCGGCTCGGCCCACAGCGTGGCCTCGAGCTGCTCGCCACCGAGCTCGACCGTCGCGGACTCGTCGTCCAGGAGGGGCGAGAACTCCTCCACCCGGATGCCGAGCAGGTCGCGCAGCGCGCCGGGGTAGCCGCCGAGCCACGCGTGGTCGTCCTGGTCGACGATGCCGGAGAAGTACGTCGTGACGAGGTGGCCGCCGCCCTCGACGAAGGCCGTGAGGCGGTCGCGCAGCGCGGTGGGGACCACGTGCAGCACGGGTGCCACGACGACGTCGTACGCCGTGAGGTCCGCGGCGACCGGGACGACGTCGGCGCGCACGCCGAGCGCGAGGAACGCCGAGTACCAGTCGAGCGCCTCGGCGCGGTAGCGCAGCCGGTCCGAGGGGTGCGAGTCCTGCTCGCTCGTCCACCACGAGTCCCAGTCGAAGACGATCGCGGCCCGCGCGTCCTTCTGGTCGCTGCCCGCGACCGGAGCGAGGTCGCGCAGCGTCGCCCCGAGCGCGACGACGTCGCGGAACAGGCGCGAGTGCTCGCCGGCGTGCGGGAGCATGCCCGAGTGGTACTTCTCGGCGCCCGCCGCGGACTGGCGCCACTGGAAGTAGCAGACCGCGTCGGCGCCGTGCGCGACGTGCGTGAGCGAGTCGCGCGCGAGCTCGCCCGGCTTCTTCGCGACGTTGACGGGCTGCCAGTTCACGGCGCTCGTCGAGTGCTCCATGAGGAACCACGGGCGGTGCCGGGCGATGCCGCCCGTGAGGTTCGCCGAGAACGACAGCTCGTCGAGGGCCTGCGGGCCGGGGAGGACGTAGTGGTCGTTGGAGACGAAGTCGACCTCGTCCGCCCACGCGGCGTAGTCCATGCCCTTCGTCTCGCCCATGACCATGAAGTTGGTCGTCACGGGGACGTCGGGGGTGGTGCGGCGCAGGATCTCGGCCTCGGCGCGCAGGTACTGCTGCAGCGCGTCGGAGGAGAAGCGCTTGAAGTCGAGCTGCTGCGTGGGGTTCGGGTGCGACGCGGCCAGGCGCGGGGGCAGGACCTGGTCCCAGGCGCTGTAGCGCTGCGACCAGAACGCGGTGCCCCACGCGGCGTTGAGCGCGTCGAGGGTCGCGTAGCGGTCGCGCAGCCACGCGCGGAACGCGGCGGCGGCGTCGTCGGAGAAGTCGTAGACGTTGTGGCAGCCGAGCTCGTTCGACACGTGCCACGCGACGAGCGCCGGGTGGTCCGCGTAGCGCTCGGCCATGCGCTCCACGAGACGCAGCGCGTGCTCGCGGAAGATCGGGGAGGTGGGGCGCCACTGCTGGCGCGCACCCGGCCACAGGGTCTCGCCCGTACGGGTCTGCGGGAGGATCTCGGGGTGCTTCGTCGTGAGCCACGGCGGCGGGGACGCCGTCGCCGTGGCGAGGTCGACGGTGATGCCGTTCGCGTGCAGCAGGTCCATGATCTCGTCGAGCCACGCGAAGTCCCACGTGCCCTCGGTCGGCTGGATGCGGGCCCACGAGAAGATCGCGAGCGAGACGACGGTCACGCCGGCCTCGCGCATGAGGCGCACGTCCTCGTCCCAGGTCTCGCGCGGCCACTGGTCCGGGTTGTAGTCCGCGCCGTAGGACAGGCCGGTCGGCGTGTGTGCGGAGGTCGAGCCGGGGGCGGCCTCGCCCGACGGCGTGTGCGGCCCGGGGCGACGCAGCCAGCGGAACGGGGTGGGGGAAGTCATACGTGCTCCTGGGGAAAGAGGGTGTGCTCGGTCGGCGACGAAGGGGATCGGCCGAGCGCGTGGGGGCGCAGTCGCCCCGCGGGTGGTGACCGTCGGGGCCGGCCGCGTGCTGCGGCCGGCCCCGGCGACCGGGTCAGACGAGGGTGGTCACTCGTTGACGGTGAAGCCCTGCTCGGTGCCGTACTTCGCCGACGCGTCCTGCCAGGCCTTCAGGCCGTCGGCGAGGCTCGTGTCGGAGACGTACGCCTGGCCGACCGTGTCGTTGAAGATCGAGTTCGAGTAGACCTGGAACGGCAGGTAGAACCAGCCGCCGAGGACGTCGGCCGCGGACTCCGCGAGGACCTTGTTGATCTGCTGGCCGCCGAAGTACTCGGACTCGTAGCCCTGGAAGTCCGAGGACTCGATCTCCGCCGTCGTCGCCGGGAAGGCGCCGCCGTCGATGCGGATCTGGACGCCCGCGCCCGCGTTCGCGTACTGCATGAAGCCGTAGGCGAGCGCCTGGTTCTTGCTGGCCGCGGGCACCGCGAGCGACGAGCCGCCGTTCTCGGCGCTCGCGCTCAGGCCGTCCTCCCACTGCGGGAGCGGGGCGACGCGCCACTTGCCGGCGCCCTCGGGGACGCCCGACTCGAGGTTGGCCGGCATCCAGGCGCCGGTCGCGAGCGTCGCGATGGTGCCGTTGCCGAGGCCCGTGTACCACTCGTCGCTCCAGGAGCTGACGGGCGCGAGCAGGTCCTCGTCGAGGAGCGTCTGCCAGGTCTGGGCGAACTTCGCGCTGCCCTCCTCGGCGAGGTCGATCGTCACGTCCGTGCCCTCGACCTGGAACGGCTGGCCGCCGGCCTGCCAGATGAGCGAGGTCGCGAAGCCGGCGTCACCGGTGTCGTTCGTGATGTAGACGTTCGGGTCCGCGGCGTGCAGCGCACGAGCGGCCTCGACGAAGCCGTCCCACGTGGTCGGCACCTCGATGCCGTGCTGCGCGAAGAGCTCCTCGTTGTAGAAGAGCGCCATGGGGCCGGAGTCCATGGGGAGGCCGTAGATGCCCTCGCCCTGCTGGACGGCGTTCCACGGGCCGGTGGTGAACGTGCCGTTCAGGTCGACCGCGCCGTACGGCGTGAGGTCGGCGACCGACTCGGCGAGCGCGAACTGCGGGAGTGCGTAGTACTCGATCTGCGCGACGTCGGGGACGCCGTTGCCGGCCTTGATCGCGTTCTGCAGGGCCGTGTACTGGTCGTTGCCGGTACCGGCGTTGACCAGCTCGACCTCGACGTTCGGGTACGCGGTCTCGAACTCGGCGACCACGTCCTCGAGGGTGGGCTCCCACGCCCACACCGTGAGCGTGCCGCCCTCGTCGAGGGCCGCGGTGACGTCGTCGGCAGAGCCGGCCGAGGTCTCGGCGTCGGAGCCGGCGTCGTCGCTCCCGGAGCTGCAAGCAGCCAGGGCGAGCGCGACGACGCCGGTGACGGCGGCGACGCGCATGGCGCGGGTGGTACGGATGGACATCAGTGTTCCTCTCACTTCGTCGTCAAAGCAGGGCTGGATGGGTACGGAGGGGTGTGCGGGGGTACCGAGGGAGCGCGACGGGAGCGGGACTCACTCCTTGACGGACCCGGCCGCGAGACCGGACTGCCAGTAGCGCTGCAGGAGCAGGAAGGCCACCACGAGCGGCAGGATCGTGAGCAGGGATCCCGTGATGACCAGGTCGAAGATGGCCTCGCCGCCGGCGGTCGCCGCCTGCGCGTTCCACGCGTTGAGCCCGAGGGTCAGCGGGTACCAGTCGGGGTCCTTGAGCATGATGAGCGGCAGGAAGTAGTTGTTCCACGTCGCGACCATCGTGAAGAGCAGGACCGTGACGACACCCGGTGCGAGCAGCGGGAGCGAGACCTGGAAGAAGGTGCGGCCCTCGCTCGCGCCGTCCACGCGCGCCGCCTCGAGCAGCTCGGTCGGGATCGACTCCGCCGCGTACACCCACATGAGGTAGAGCCCGAACGGCGAGATGAGCGACGGGATGATGACGGCCCAGGGAGTGTTCGTGAGGCCCATCTTGCTGAACATGAGGAACGTCGGGACGGCGAGGGCGGTCCCGGGGACCGCGACCGCGCCGATGACCGTCGCGAACACCCCGCGCTTGCCCGGGAAGTCGAACTTGGCGAGCGCGTAGCCGCCGAGGATGGCGAGGAACGTCGCCCCGCCCGCACCGACCACGACGTAGAGGAGGGTGTTGGCGAACCAGCGGCCGAAGATGCCGTCGCCGTAGGTCAGCGTGCGGCCGATGTTGTCGAACAGCGCGAAGTCGCCGCTGAACCACAGGCCGAACGAGCCGAAGAGGCTCGACTGCGTCTTCGAGGCGTTGACGACGAGCCAGAAGAGCGGGACCAGCGCGTACAGCAGGACGATGCCCGTGAGCACGGTCAGCAGCACGCTGCGCTTCGGGCGGGTCACGCTGTGGGGTGCCCGCGAGCGCAGCCGGACGGGCTGGCGCGTGGCGGTGCGGTGGTGGGCGGGGACGGTGGCGGTCATCGTCAGGCCTCCTTGCGCATGCCGCGCAGCTGGACGACGTAGGCCACGATCATCGTGAGGACGCCCATGATGATGGCGACGGTCGCCGAGTAGTTGTACTGCTGGCCGGAGAACGACAGCGAGTATGCGTACAGGTTCGGGGTGAAGTACGTCGTGATGGCGTTCGGCGCGAGGCTCTGCAGGATGCTGGGCTCGTTGAAGAGCTGGAACGAGCCGATGATCGAGAAGATCGTCGCGATGACGAGCGACCCGCGGATCGCGGGGATCTTGATGGCCCGCACGACCTGCCACTGGCTCGCGCCGTCGAGCTCGGCGGCCTCGTACAGCGAGGTGGGGATGACCCGCAGCGCCGCGTAGAAGATGAGCATGTTGTAGCCCACGAACTCCCAGGTCACGATGTTGCCGATCGCGAGCAGCACCCAGTCCGGCGAGAGCGGGCTGGGGATCGTGGTGCCCAGGGCGTCGTTGATGTTGCCGACGAGGCCGAACCGCGTGCCGTACATGAAGCCCCACATGAGCGTGGCGACGACGGCGGGGACGGCGTAGGGCAGGAAGATCGAGATCCGGAAGAAGTTCTTGCCGTAGAGCCGGCCGGAGTCGATCGCGAGCGCGACGAGCAGGGCGATCCCGAGCATGATCGGCACCTGGACCAGGAGGAACAGCCCGACGCGTGACACGCCCGACCAGAACTGCGGGTCGGAGAAGGCGCTCGCGTAGTTGTCGAACCCGACGAACTGGGTGCCGCCCACGAGCTGGGTGCGGAACAGGCTGAGGTAGATCGAGTACGCGATCGGCGCGAGGAACACCAGCGCGAAGACCGCCATGAAGGGCCCCACGAAGCCCCAGCCGGTCCACGAGCGCCGTCGGCGCCGTACCCGTCGGGACGAAGGTGCGTCGACCGGTGACCGCCTTGCTGTCACGGGTGGGGACGTCGTCGTCATGCTGTGTCCTCGTCGTCGGGGTGGGGTGTCGTGCACCACCGGGTGTTTGCGCAAACATCATCCTGCACGATCGGAGGGTGGTCACGCAAACATCACCCGAGCGCCTGTGTGGTGTTTGCGCAAACATCGCCTACCCTGGTTGGAGACCGGCAGAAGGTGGCCGGTGCGGCGCAGGTGCTGGCCGACCGATCAAGGACGAGGAACGGCATGACCGAAGGGAACGACGACGACGTCACCCCCCTGACCCGGGCTGCGGGGGCGACACCCGGGCGCCCGGCGCGGCGGGCCTCCATGGCGGACGTCGCGCAGGCGGCAGGTGTCTCCGCGCAGACCGTCTCGCGCGTGTCGAACGGGCGACCCGGCGTGGTCGAGGAGACGCGTGCCCGCGTGCTCAAGGCGATGGCGGAGCTCGACTACCGGCCGAACAGCGCGGCCCGCGCGCTCAAGAGCGGGTCCTTCCGCACGATCGGGGTGATCCTCTTCTCCCTCGCGACGACCGGCAACGTGCGCACGCTCGAGGCGATCGCGACGTCCGCCGCCGACGAGGGGTACGCGATCACCGTCATCCCCGTCGCCGCGCCCACCCAGGACGGGGTGCGCGGCGCGTTCACGCGGCTCGGGGAGCTCGCCGTCGACGCCATCATCCTCCTCATGGAGGTCCACCTCCTCGACGCCGCGCAGATCACCCTGCCGCCGGGGGTCGAGGTCGTGGTGGCGGACTCCGACGCGGACACGAGCTACGCCGTCGTCGACACGGACCAGGCGGACGGGTCGCGCCAGGCCGTGCAGCACCTGCTCGACCTGGGGCACGAGACGGTGCACCACCTCGCCGGCCCCGCGCACTCCTTCGCGGCCGAGCGCCGCACGTCCGCGTGGCGCGGCGTCCTCGAGGAGGCGGGCCGCACGGTGCCGCCGATCGAGCGCGGGGACTGGTCGGCGACGTCGGGCTACGAGGTCGGACGCCGGCTCGCGGCGCGCGACGACCTCACGGCCGTGTTCGTCGCCAACGACCAGATGGCCCTCGGCCTCGTGCGCGCGCTGCACGAGGCGGGCCGACGGGTGCCGCAGGACGTCAGCGTCGTCGGGTTCGACGACCTGCCCGAGTCGAGCGAGTTCCTGCCGCCGCTCACCACGGTCCACCAGGACTTCGCGGAGGTCGGCCGCCGGCTCGTCGAGCAGGTGTTCCGGCAGGTGCGCGAGGGCGTCCGCGAGACCGGCACGCGCCTCGTGCCGACCCGCCTCGTCGAGCGTTCCAGCACCGCCCCGCCCCCGAGGTAGAGCTCTGGTCCTGCCCGGCGGCGGTGGCGTCGCCCGGGGTGTCGGGGTAGGTGGGGGCGTGGTCGCCCGGGCGACCGACCGCCGTCGGAGACGGCCGGACGGGCCGAGCGACCGGGGGGTGAAGGTCAGTCCTCGCCGACCCAGGCGCTCGGATCCTCCACGACCCCGCGCAGCACCTCGCGCGCGCCGCCGGTGAGCGTGGCGTGGTCGCCGAGCGGGGCGGGGACCAGCTGGACGTCGGTCCACGGCGCCGCGAGCACGCGCGTGCGCAGCTCGGCCTCGGCCGCTCCGCGCAGGTAGGGCAGGAGCGCGGGGTAGATGCCACCGAGCAGGACGGTGTCGATGTCGACGAGATTGACGTAGTCGGCGAGCGCGCTGCCGAGGGCGGTGCCGGCCTGCTCGACGGTGCCGAGCGCGGCGGGCTCGCCCGCGTCGAGCGCTGCGACGAGGAGCGAGGTGTCGGCGTCGACCGGCAGCCCGGCCCCGCGCAGGAGCGCGTCCTTGCCGGCGTACTGCTCGAGACAGCCCGTCGCGCCGCAGCGGCAGCGCGGGCCGCGCGGGTCGACCACGACGTGCCCGACCTCGCCGGTCCAGCCGTGGCGGCCCTGGAACAGGCGCCCGTCGACCACGATCGCGGACCCGATGCCGACGTCCCCGGACACGTAGAGGTAGCTGGACGGGACGGGGCGGTCGTCGGCCGCGCGCACCGGCACGACGCCGCGGCTCGACTGGGCGAGGGCGGCGAGCTTGGCCTCGTTGCCGATCCGGACCGGGAGGTCCGGGTCGAGGCCGAGGAGGGCGACGGGCTCGAGGTGGGACCAGCCGAGGTTGGGGGCGACCTCGAGGCGACCAGCGCGCGGGTCGATGAGGCCGGGCAGCGCGAGGTGCGCGCCGGCGACCCGCATGCCGTCGGCGCGGACGGCGTCGAGCAGGTCGCGCGCGATGCGGCCGAGGCGGGCGAGCACCTCGGCGGGGTCGCTGTCGTGGAGGTCGTCCGGGTCGACGTGCTCCGCGACGACGTCCCCGGTGAGGTCGAGGACACGCCCGCCGAGGTGGTCGACGTTCACCTCGAGGCCCAGGCCCACGATCGTCCGCGGTGCCGGCGCGAGGGGGACCGCGGGACGGCCCGCGCGCTGGGGCGTGGCGGGCGGGAGCTCGGCGACGATGCTCGCGGCGACGAGACGGTCGACGAGCGTCGACACGGTGGCCCGCGTGAGCCCGCTGGCCGCGGCGATGTCGGCGCGCGAGCACGGCGACGGCGACTCGAAGACGGCGCGGGCGACGAGGGCGAGATTGTGCTCGCGCAGCGTCGCCTGCCGGGCTGCGGGGGGACCCGTGCGGGTTGCGGCGCTGCGGTTCACGGTCTTGACCTTACCGAGTCCGGCGGATAAGTTCATCCGTAAGACAAAAATAGGCCGTCGGCGCGAGGATCGCGCTGCGGCCCTCTCGACGAGGAGACCCACCGTGGCCGACGAGACCACCCAGGACATCAACTTCTCCTTCGGTCTGTGGACCGTGGGCTGGACCGCGCAGGACCAGTTCGGCAGTGCGAGCCGTCCCGCGCTCGACCCGGCCGAGTCCGTGCGCCGTCTGGCCGACCTCGGCGCGTGGGGCTTCACGTTCCACGACGACGACGTCGTGCCGTTCGGTGCCGACGACGCCGAGCGCACCGAGCGCCTCGACTCCGTGCGCCAGGCGGCGCAGGACACGGGCCTGGTCATCGAGATGGTGACGACCAACCTGTTCAGCCACCCCGTGTTCAAGGACGGCGGCCTCACGTCGAACGACCGCGGGGTGCGCCGCTACGCGCTGCGCAAGGTGTTGCGCAACGTCGACCTCACGGCCGAGCTGGGCGCCAAGACGTTCGTCATGTGGGGCGGCCGCGAGGGCGCGGAGTACGACGGCGCCAAGGACCTGCACTCCGCGCACGAGCGCTACGCCGAGGGCCTCGACCTCACCGCGGCGTACATCAAGGAGAAGGGCTACGACCTCAAGATCGCGCTCGAGCCCAAGCCGAACGAGCCCCGCGGCGACATCTTCCTGCCGACGATCGGCCACGCGCTCGGCCTCATCGCGAAGCTCGACAACGGCGACATCGTGGGC
>CAZFUQ010000009.1:33618-35985 GCA_964521905.1 uncultured Cellulosimicrobium sp. | reverse complement strand
GCGGGCCTCACCCCGGTCGGTCGTGCCCGGTGGGGGAACCGCCGGGACCAGCGCCGTCGGGCAGGACGGTGTCCCGGTGGTGCGGGTGCACTCGGAGTGCCTGACGGGGGACGCGTTCGGGTCGTTGCGGTGCGACTGCGGTCCGCAGCTGCAGGCGGCGATGGGGCGGGTCGCGGCGGAGGGCGGCGCGGTGGTGTACCTGCGGGGGCACGAGGGGCGCGGGATCGGGCTGCTGGCGAAGATCGGGGCGTACGAGCTGCAGGACGCGGGCCTGGACACGGTGCAGGCGAACCTGGAGCTGGGGTGGCCGGTGGACCGTCGGGAGTACGGGGCGGCGGCGGCGATCCTGGCGGACCTGGGGTTGTCGCGGGTGCGGTTGCTGACGAACAACCCGGCGAAGGTGACGGGCCTGGTGGCCTCGGGCATCGACGTCGTGGGGACGGAGCGGATCGAGGTGGGTCACGGTGAGCACAACCGGGCCTATCTCGTGACGAAGAAGGTGGCGATGGGTCACCTGCTGGACACGGTGGAGGTCCCGGAGGGGGCCGCGGCCGGGTCGGGGAGCATCGAGTCGGGTGTCGAGACGAAGGAGGAGCGGGGATGAGCGGGGCAGGAGCACCGACGATCAGCGTGGACGGTTCGGGGCTGCGGGTGACCGTGGTCGCGGCGAGCTGGCACACGCAGGTCATGGACGGGTTGCTGGCGGGGGCGCGGCGCGCGCTGGCGGCGGCGAACGTGTCGCACGTGACGGAGGTGCGGGTGCCGGGGTCGTTCGAGCTGCCGGTGGCTGCGGCGCGTGCGGTCGAGCGTGGCGCGGACGCGGTCGTCGCGCTCGGGGTGGTGATCCGTGGGGGGACGCCGCACTTCGAGTACGTGTGCCAGGCGGCGACGTCGGGCCTGACGGACGTGAGCGTGCGCACGGGCGTGCCGGTGGGTTTCGGCGTGCTGACGTGCGACGACGAGCAGCAGGCGCTGGACCGTTCGGGCCTGGAGGGGTCGCGTGAGGACAAGGGTGCGGAGGCGGCGGAGGCCGCGGTCGCGACGGCGGTGGCGCTGCGCGACCTGTGACCGCAACCTGGACTTGTCGCCGGGGTAGTCCGCCTTGTGGTGTGTAAGGTGGACTTGTGGGCGAGCTGATCCAGGTTGCGGACCTGCGGGTGACGGAGCCGGACTGGCCCGTGCACTCGCCGGCCGAGCGTGCGTGGCGGTCGCGGACGCGCGGGCCGCGCGAGGACCGGCTCGTCACTCGCGTGACGACGAGCGTGCCGCCTCTCGTCGCCGTCCGGCCGTATCGGCCGACGGCGCGGGAGGCGGCGCTCGTGGAGCGCGCCGCGGTCGAGATCACGCGTCTCGACGCGGTCCACGGCCCGCGGATCGCGACGTTCGCCACCTTCCTGTTGCGCACCGAGGCCGTCGCGTCGTCGCGCATCGAGCGGCACGACGCGAGCCTGGCCGACCTCGCCAAGGCGTCGATCGGGATGCGTTCGGGGCGAGACGCGCAGCTGACGGTGGCGGCCGCCCGTGCCGTCTCTCGCCTCGTGGACGCCGCGCGGTCGGGGGAGATCCGGCTCGAGGACGTCCTGGCGGCGCACGCGACCCTGCTCCGCGACGACCCGGTCGACGGTCCTACGGCGGGCAGGCTCCGCACGGTCCAGAACTGGATCGGCGGGTCCGACTACTCCCCGCGCGGTGCGGTCCACGTGCCTCCGCCGCCCGAGCTCGTGCCGGACCTCATGGACGACCTGCTCGTGTTCGCGAACCGCGACGACCTGCCCGCGGTGGCGCAGGCCGCGATCGTGCACGCTCACTTCGAGTCCGTCCATCCGTTCCCGGACGGGAACGGTCGCGTCGGTCGCGCGCTCATCGGTGCGGTGTGGCGACGGCGCGGGCTCACCCCGACGCTCGTCGTCCCGGTGGCGTCCGCGATGCTCGCGGACACGGACGAGTACTTCGCGCGGGTCAACGCCTACCGGGAGGGGTACGCGTCCCAGTTCGTCTGCTACCTCGCCGACGCCGCGGTGCGCGCCGCCCGTGCGGCACGGACGTCCGCGGAGAACCTCGCGCGGCTGCCGCAGGCGTGGCGGGACGAGGTGCGCCCGCGGGCGGGGTCGGCCGCGGCGGCGCTGCTCGACGCGCTGCTCGACCAGCCGGTCCTCGACGCCGACCTTGCCGGCAGGATCACGCGGGCGTCGACGACCGCCACCTACGAGGCGCTGCGCAGACTGACGGATCTCGGCATCCTCACGAGGCTCAACGAGTCCGTGCGCAACGGCGTCTGGGCGGCGACCGAGGTGCTCGGCGAGGTCGACGACCTCACGCGCCGGCTGCGCGAGTCCTCCGGCCGGTGACGACGTGCCCGCTGGGCGG
>CAZFUQ010000009.1:30700-33518 GCA_964521905.1 uncultured Cellulosimicrobium sp. | reverse complement strand
CGGTGACGACGTGCCCGCTGGGCGGACGACGAACACCGGCCCGCGGTGTCGCCCGATACCCTGGCGGGTGTGAAGACGTTCGAGTCCCTGTTCGCGGAGCTGTCCGAGAAGGCCACGACGCGACCTGCCGGTTCCGGCACGGTCGCCGAGCTGGACGCCGGCGTGCACGCGATCGGGAAGAAGGTGGTCGAGGAGGCCGCCGAGGTCTGGATGGCCGCCGAGTACGAGGGCGACGTGAAGACGGCGGAGGAGATCTCCCAGCTGCTCTACCACCTGCAGGTCCTCATGCTGGCGAAGGGTCTGAGCCTGCAGGACGTGTACGAGCATCTGTGAGCGGCCGCGCCGGTGAGCGTCCTGCCCGCCGGCCGCGAGCGCCGCTCGCCCTCGTCCCCGCCTGCCGTGTCCCCGCCTGTCCTGAACGAAGGTCCTGTCATGCTGCGTATCGCCGTCCCCAACAAGGGGTCCCTGTCCGAGCCCGCCGTCGAGATGCTGCGCGAGGCGGGCTACCGCCAGCGTCGTGACCCGCGCCAGCTGGTGCTGGCGGACCCGGACAACGACGTCGAGTTCTTCTTCCTGCGTCCGCGTGACATCGCGGTGTACGTGGGGTCGGGCACGGTGGACGTCGGGATCACCGGGCGGGACCTGCTCCTGGACTCGGGTGCGGACGCCGTGGAGCACATGCAGCTCGGGTTCGGCGGGTCGACGTTCCGGTACGCGGCGCCTGCGGGGTCGATCACGTCGCTGGAGCAGGTGCAGGGGCTGCGGGTGGCGACGTCGTACGAGGTGCTCGTCGGCGAGCACCTGCGTGCGCACGGCGTGGAGGCGGCGGTCGTGCACCTGGACGGTGCGGTCGAGTCGGCGGTGCAGCTCGGGGTGGCGGACGTCGTCGCGGACGTCGTGTCGACGGGGACGACGTTGCGGGGCGCTGGCCTGGAGGTGTTCGGCGACCCGATCCTCGTCTCGGAGGCGGTGATCATCCGTCCGCGGGCGGTCGCGGAGGCGGACGTGCCGGCGGGTGTGGAGGTGCTGAGCCGGCGCCTGCAGGGGGTGCTGACCGCGCGCCAGTACGTGCTCATGGACTACGACGTGCCGGTGTCCCTCGTGGACCGGGCGGTGGCGATCACGCCGGGCCTGGAGTCGCCCACGGTGTCTCCGCTGCACGACCGGGACTGGGCGGCGGTGCGGGCGATGGTGCGTCGTGACCAGACGAACCAGGTCATGGACGCGCTCTACGACGTCGGTGCGCGCGCGATCCTCGTCACGTCGATCCACGCGTCGCGCCTGTGACCGTCGCCGGGCACGGGCGGGTTCCGGTGAGCGACGGGAACCTGTGAGACGGTGGCCGCATGAGCGGTGAGACGTTCCCGGACCCGGGGCTGCCCGGTGACCGCGACGAGGACCCGTACCGGCCGTTCCGGCCGCGGTTCGGGCTCGTGTCGGCGTGGGTGACGGGGGTCGTGGTCGTCGGTGGCTGCGCGGCCGTGGGCCTGCTCGCGAGGGGGCCGCTGGGCACGTCGTGGGTGAACCGTGGGTCGATCGTCGCGTTCGCGCTGTTCGCGGCCTGGTTGCTGTGGCGACTGGGCGGGGTGCACGCCGTGCCGAGCCGCACGGGGCTGCGGGTGCGCAACGTCATCTACACGCGCGAGCTGGAGTGGGCGCAGGTCGTGTCCGTGCGGTTCGGCAGCGGCGACGCGTGGGTGCGTCTCGACCTGGCGGACGGGTCGACCCTCGCCGTCATGGGGATCCAGCGGGCCGACGGCGCGCGCGGTGACGCGGAGGCGCGTCGCCTCGCGGCGCTCGTGCAGGCGCACGGCGAGGCGCAGGAGGGCGCGTAGCGCGTGCGCGGCCCCGCGAGGGGCGTCCTGAGAGCAGAGAGCGGCCCCCGGACCATCGGTCCGGGGGCCGCTCTCCTGAGATCTCGGCGAGGTGCTCTCGCCGGGGCGGTCAGTACGCCGTGCGGTGGCGCGGCTTGCGCTCGCCCCGGTCGTCCGAGCGGTCCGTGCGCTCGCGCCGCTCGTCACGACGGCCCGACGGCCCGTGGCCGCCGCGCGGGCGGTCGCTCGTGGGGCGCGCGCCCCGGGCGGCGGGGGCGCCCTCGTCGACGCGGATGCGCAGCGCCTTGCCGGCGACGCGGGCCCGGGAGATGCGGTCCATCGTCGCGTCGTCGAGCGGTGCGGAGATGTCGACCAGCGAGAACGACGGGAAGATGTCGATCTTGCCGACGTCCGCCCCGGTGAGGCCGGCCTCGTTCGTCAGCGCACCGACGATCCCGCCGGGCAGCACGCCGTCGTTGTGCCCGACCGCGAGGCGGTAGCGGGTCCCGACCGCGTCGCGGCGGATGCCGCGCCCGCCGGCCTCGCGACCGGACCGGTCGCCGCGCCCGGGACGCTCGCCCGTGCGCTCGGTGCGGGCCTTGCGCGCCTGGTCGCGGGCCTGGGCACGCTCGGCCTCGAACCGCTCCTGCTCCTCGCGGGCCTGGGGTCCGTCGTCGCCGACCGCGAGCGCCACCATCGCGGCGGCGAGGTCGACGGGGTCGACGTCGTGCTCGGCGACGAACGAGCGGACCAGGTCCGTGTACAGGGACAGGCGCCCGGCCTCGCGGCGCGCGGGGACCTGGGCGAGGAGCTTGCGCGCCCGGTGCGCCGACACGTCGGCGGGGGAGGGGATCTCGATCTCCTCGAGGGGCGTGCGGGTGGTGCGCTCGATGGCGCGCAGGCGACCGCGCTCGTGCGGGGTGACGAAGCTCAGCGCCTCGCCGGTGCGCCCGGCACGGCCGGTGCGGCCGATGCGGTGCACGTACGCCTCGGGCTCGCCCGGC
>CAZFUQ010000009.1:21247-30690 GCA_964521905.1 uncultured Cellulosimicrobium sp. | reverse complement strand
GAGCCCGAGGCGTACGTGCACCGCATCGGGCTCGCCCGGCAGGTCGAAGTTCACGACGAGGCCGATGCGGTCGACGTCGAGGCCGCGGGCCGCGACGTCGGTGGCGACCAGGACGTCCAGGGCGCCGGAGCGCAGGCGCTCGACGATCTTCTCGCGGTCCTTCTGCGCGACGTCCCCGGAGATGGTCGCGGCGGAGATGCCGCGCTCGACGAGCGCGGACCCGACCTCCTCGGCGGCACCGCGGGTGCGGGTGAACACGATGGCGGCGTCGGCGTCGGACACGGCGAGCACGCGGGCGAGCGAACCGGTCTTGTGGCGGAACGGTACGACGGCGTAGGTCTGGCGCACGCTCGTCACCGTGGACGACTGGCGGGCGACCGCGATCTCGACGGGGTCGGTGAGGTGCTCGTTCGCGACGCGGCGGATCGGGGCGGGCATCGTCGCGGAGAACAGGGCGACCTGTCGCTCGCGCGGGGCGCGGGAGAAGATCGTGTCGACGTCCTCCGCGAAGCCCATGCGCAGCATCTCGTCGGCCTCGTCCAGGACGAGGAAGCGCACGTCGTCGAGCACGAGGGTGCCGCGCTCGATGTGGTCGATGACGCGACCGGGCGTGCCGACGACGACCTGCGCGCCGGCCGCGAGCGCCCGCTGCTGGGGCTGGTAGGGCGAGCCGCCGTACACGGCGACGACGTCGACCCTGGGCAGGTGCGACGCGAAGGACTCGACGGCGTCGGCCACCTGCATGGCGAGCTCGCGCGTCGGGGTGAGGACGACGGCCTGCACGCGGCGCTCGGACGGGTCGATCGCGGCGAGCAGCGGGAGGCCGAACGCGGCGGTCTTGCCGGTGCCGGTCTGCGCGACGCCGGTGATGTCGCGGCCGGCGAGGAGCGCCGGGATGGCCTCCGCCTGGATCGCGGACGGGGTGACGAACCCGAGGTCGGCCACGGCGCGCTCGAGGGGAGCGGGCAGCCCGAGGTCGGCGAACACGGGGCCGGTCGGCGCGGTGTCGGTGGGGGTGTCGGTGGAGTGGTCGAGGGCGTGCGAGGGCACGACGACGTCAGAAGTCATGAAGGGGTGAGGACCGTTTCGTCTCGGGGTGTGGAGTGGCGTGCGGTCACCAGGTCGGTTCTCGCAGGTCGCACTCCCGAACACACCAGACCGCCACCGAGAAGATGAAGAAGGGGGGACGGCCACTCTCACGGACACACGCGGGACGAGCGACGAACTCCAGGGGTAGCGACCATCCTACCGGAGGGTCTGCGCCGCCCGCCGGGCAGGGGCCGGTGACGTCCCTCACCCGGACGGGCCGGGCAGGACGGGCAGCGACGGACGAAGCGGGTGATTTCCGGCGCGTGCGGCGGTGCGACGCGAGTCGACCGCCCCCCGCGGTGGGCCCGGTACGTAGGATGGTCGCGCGCGGCAGGTCGCCGCGGCGGCAGCGCGACGTGAGCACCGGGCGGTGGTTGTGGCAGCAGGGCAGCAGGTCAGCTCTCGCGTCCTGACCGTCCCGAACGTCATCAGCCTCCTGCGGCTGCTCATGGTCCCCGTGTTCGCGGTCCTCATCGTGCGGGGCGAGGACGTGTGGGCGCTCGTCGTGCTCGCGGCGTCCGGGGCGTCGGACTGGCTCGACGGCGTGCTGGCGCGCCGCCTCGACCAGGTGAGCCGCCTGGGTCAGATGCTCGACCCCGCCGCCGACCGGCTCTTCATCCTCGTCACCCTGCTCGCCCTCGCGTGGCGCGACGTCGTGCCCGTGTGGCTCGTCGTCGTCATCGTGGGCCGCGACCTCCTGCTGGCCGGGCTGATGCCGCTGCTCGCACGCCACGGGTACGGGCCGCTGCCCGTGAGCTTCGCCGGCAAGGCCGGCACGTTCGCGCTCCTGTACGCGTTCCCGCTGCTCCTGCTCGCCGAGGTCCCGGGCTGGCTGGGTGACGTCGCGGCCGTCACCGGGTGGGCGTTCACCTGGTGGGGCGTCGGGCTGTACTGGCTCGCGGGTGCGCAGTACGTGCTGCAGACGCGCGAGCTGGTCGCGGCCGACCGCGGCCACGGTGCGGCGACCGGTGAGCCGGGCGGGGACGGTGGGCACCGGGACGTCGCCGGGGCGCCCGGCGGGACGGAGGACCAGCAGTGACCGAGACCGACCCGCTCCCGTCGCAGCCCCCTCGCCGGGCCCCCGTCGACGCGTCCATGACGCTCCTCAACGAGGTCATGCACCGACCCCTCGACCCCGGGTACGCGGAGGCCGCTGCCCGCCGCGCGTCCGGGCAGGCGCCGCACCGCGGCCGGACCGGCACCGTCGCCCTCGTCGCTCTCGCGGTCGCCCTCGGCGTCGTGACGACCGCGGCCGCGGTCGACCTGCGCGCCCCCCAGCCCGGCGTGCTCGCCGCCCGCGAGACCCTGGAGCAGGAGATCCTCGCCCGGCAGGCCGGTGCCGAGGACCTCGCGGAGCAGGGCGCCGCGCTCTCGAGCGAGATCGAGCAGCTGCAGGGCGAGGCGCTCGGCGGTGCGAGCGCCGACGTCCTGGACCGGCTGCAGGAGGAGGGCGCCTGGACGGGCATGCAGCCCGTCGAGGGCCCGGGCGTCGTCGTCACGCTCGACGACACGAGCGGCGGACTGTCCTCCGACGACGTCGACCCCGGCTCGCTCGTGCACGACTCCGACCTGCAGCGTGTCGTCAACGCCCTGTGGGCCGGTGGCGCCGAGGCGGTCGCGATCAACGACCAGCGCCTGACGTCCCTGTCCGCGATCCGCAGCGCCGGGGACGCGGTCCTCGTCGACCTGCAGCCCCTCGTCGGCCCGTACCGGGTCGAGGCGGTCGGGGACCCGGACCAGCTGCGCACCGCGCTCCTGCGCTCCGGCACGTCCGACTTCCTGCAGCTCCTCGGGTCCCAGTACGGCATCCGGTCGAGCGTGACCACGCAGAGCCGACTCGACCTGCCCGGCCGGTCCGCACCCACCCTGTTCTTCGCGCAGGCGCAGGACACGACCGTAGACTCCGACACACCCGCCGGGACGCCCGACGACACCGGTCCCGCCCCCACGGGCGGCGCCGGCCAGGACGACCAGGACAGCGCCACGACCACGAACGAGACAGGGCAGGAGATCGTCGAATGATCGCAGTCGTCGGACTGGTGGTGGGCATCGTCGCAGGGCTCGTCCTGCAACCCACCGTGCCGGTGTCGCTGCAGCCCTACCTGCCCATCGCGGTCGTCGCCGCGCTCGACGCGCTGTTCGGCGGTCTGCGCGCCAAGCTCGACGGCCTGTTCGACGACAAGGTCTTCCTCGTCTCGTTCCTCTCGAACGTGGTCGTCGCCGCGCTCATCGTCTTCCTCGGCGACCAGCTCGGCGTCGGGAGCCAGCTGTCGACCGCGGTCGTCGTCGTCCTCGGCATCCGCATCTTCTCCAACGCGGCCGCGATCCGGCGCCACATCTTCAAGGCGTGACCGTGGCCCGCGACCCGCACACCCCGGCCGGCGACGACACGCCCCGCGACGAGACGCCCCGCGAGGGCGCGCCCCGCGACGAGGCCGAGCGCCCCGACGCCCCCGAGCCCGCGGTCACGCCCGACCCGGACGCCGATCCCGCGAGCGCCGCCCTGCCCGAGGACGCGGACCCCGGCGCGGGCGCCGTCGCACCCCTCGTGCCCCAGGTCGGTCACGACGGCGATCTCGAGCCCGCGCCTGCCGGCGGGGCCCCCGACGCCTCCGACGATCAGGACCGCGCGACTGCGGACCTGCACGCCGAGACCGCCACGGACCCGGACGACGGACCGGACCCGGACGGGCGCGCCGAGACGGTCGCTCCCGACGGCGGACGAGACGACGCACCCGACGACGGGCCCGGAACCGAGGTGCCCGCGACACCCCCGGCGCCCTCCGCCGAGCCGCCCGCGACCACGGGTGCCGTCGGCGCCGTGGGCCGTCACGGCACCCCGGCGCAGAGCGAGCCGCGCGGGTTCGGCGGGCTCGGGCGCGCCCTGCGACCGCGTGCCTCGCGGTCCCAGATCGTCGTCGGCGTCCTGTGCGCGCTGCTCGGCTTCGCGCTCGTCGTCCAGGTCAGCCAGACGCAGGAGGACCAGCTGTCCTCCCTGCGCCAGAGCGACCTCGTGCGGCTGCTCGACGACGTCACCCAGCGCTCGGGAGAGCTCGAGGACCAGGTCTCCTCCCTCGAGGCGACCCGCGACGAGCTCCGGTCCGGCACCGGCCGCGAGCGCGCCGCGCTCGAGGTCGCCGAGCAGCAGGCCGAGACGCTCGGCGTCCTGTCCGGTCGCCTGCCCGCGCAGGGACCGGGCATCGAGATCGAGGTCGTCGAGGGCGGCGAGCCCCTCGACGCGTTCGGGCTCTTCAACGTCCTCGAGGAGCTGCGCAACGCGGGAGCGGAGGCCATGGAGGTCAACGGCGTCCGGCTCGTGGCGAGCAGCTACTTCGAGGACACGTCGGACGGCATCGTCGTCGACGGGCAGCCGATCGCCTCGCCCTACCGGTGGGCCGTGATCGGGGACCCGTCCACGCTCGAGACCGCGCTCGAGATCCCGGGCGGGGCGATGGCGTCGCTGCGCGGCGACGGCGCACGCACCGCGATCCAGCAGCACGACGTGGTCGAGGTCACCGCCACGGTGGAGCCCGGCACGCCGCAGTACGCGACGCCCGTCCCCGCCGACGGCTGACGGCGGCTTCCCCGCAGTCGGCGGGCCGGGGTAGGTTGGGAGCAGGTCGCGGGCACGTCGCGTGCATCGCGTGACCTGCGGGTGTAGTAGTTTTCCAGCACGACGGGGCACCCGCCCCGGACGTGCGGATTCCGAGGTCGAGCACGACGTGCGTGAGCCCCCGAGGAGGCAAGATGACTGTCCCAGGCGGTCCCCAGGTGCCGCACCTGGCGGGTAGCGACACGACGATCAGCTTCGGCCGGATCGAGGCCCCCATCGAGGAGGGCGTCCAGCCCGGTGGGCTGAGCCCCGAGGAGCACGCGGCGGTCCTCGCGCTCCCGCGCCACTCCGCGCTGCTCATCATGCAGCGCGGACCGGGACAGGGCTCACGGTTCCTCCTGGACGCCGAGCGCACCGTCGCCGGCCGGTCCGAGCACGCCGACATCTTCCTCGACGACGTCACCGTCTCGCGCAAGCACGCCGAGTTCGTCCGCGAGGGCGAGCGGTTCGTCGTGCGCGACGTCGGGTCGCTGAACGGGACGTACGTGAACCGCAGCCGCATCGACGCGGTCGCCCTCGCCACCGGTGACGAGGTGCAGATCGGCAAGTACCGGCTGACCTTCCACGCCAGCCCGCACGCAGGGGCCCCGGCGGACGGCGCGGCACCGCAGTCGTGAACGCCTCCACGGGCGCCGCGCACGCCATGGCACCCGAGCCCGCGGACGGCACGGAACCGTGGCCGCAGGGCATCTCGCGGCGTGCGTCCATGCGCATCTCGGACGTGCTGCGCGCCCTGCGGGCCGAGTTCCCGAACGTCAGCCACTCCAAGCTGCGCTTCCTCGAGGAGCAGGGCCTCATCGAGCCCGTGCGCACGGCGTCCGGGTACCGGCAGTACAGCCCGGCGGACCTGGAGCGGCTGCGCTACGTCCTCGTCGAGCAGCGCGACCGGTACCTGCCGCTGAAGGTCATCAAGGACAAGCTCGCCGCGCTCGACACGGGGGCCGACGTCGAGCCGCTCGTCCCGCGCCTCGCCACCGCCGACGGCGACCCCGGCTCGGCGGCCGTGCGCCAGCGCTACACCGTGGACGGTCTCGTGACCGCCGCGGGGGTCGAGCGTGAGCTCGTCGAGGGCCTCATCTCGGCCGGGGTGCTGCGCCAGGCGCCCGGCGGGCAGCTCGACGCCCGCGCGCTCGACGTGGTCGTGCTCGCGTCCGGGCTGGCCGAGTACGGCATCGAGCCGCGCCACCTGCGCTCCCTGCGCACCGCGGCGGACCGGCACGTGAGCCTCGTGCACCAGGTCGTCTCCCCGTGGCGCGGGCAGCAGAGCGCGTCCGCGCGGGCGCACGCCGGCACCCTCGCGTCCGAGGTCGGGGAGCTGTGCGCGCAGCTGCACACCGTCTTCGTGCGCCAGGGGATCGACGACCTCACCCGCTGACCCGTCGCGAGCACACGGGGGTGCGGGAGCACCCGGCCAGGGACTGCCGGATGGCGGCGGGGGACGTACCGTGGACAGGTGAGCGACGACGTCCCGATGGTCCCGGTCGAGGTGCTGGGGGTGCGTCAGCAGCAGCGCGACCAGGAGATCGTGGTGCTGCTGCTGGACGACGCATCCGAGCTCGTCGTGCCGATCGTCATCGGCCCCCGGGAGGCGAGCGCCATCGCGATGGCGCAGGCGGGACTGCCCACGCCGCGGCCCATGACGCACGACCTGCTGCGGGACCTCCTGGACGCCGTCGACGTGCGCCTGGAGCGGGCGGAGATCGTCGCCCTCGACGCGGGCATCTTCTTCGCCGAGCTCGTGCTGAGCAACGGGGTGCGCCTCGACTCGCGCGCGTCGGACGCGATCGCGGTGGCGGTGCGCACGGGCAGCCCGGTGCTGTGCTCGGCGGAGGTCGTCGCGACGGCGGGTGTCGAGGTCGTCGACGTCGCGCAGCAGGAGGAGGTCGAGAAGTTCCGCGACTTCCTCGACCACGTCCAGCCCGAGGACTTCTCGGTGGACGAGTAGCCGCGTGCCGCGCGGTCGACCGGGCGCGGCGCCGACCTCATGTGACATGACGGACAAGTCGGACCTTCAACCTCTGGTCGAGGGTCGGGCGGTCGAGCCGGCAGCCCCGGCGGCGCGACACGCCCCTGCGCTCGGGACGTCGGTCGTTGACGGCCCCCGGCAGCGCCCATAGCGTGGTCGTGGACATCACTCCAGGAGGCGACAGTGAACAGCAGCGGTGAGGCGAGCGTCGGTGTCGGCGCGGCAGTTCCGCACGGCGCGCAGGGTCTCCTCTTCGGGGAGGACATCACCGAGCAGGACACCACGACCGGTTACCGCGGCCCGACCGCGTGCCGCGCCGCGGGCATCACGTACCGCCAGCTCGACTACTGGGCGCGGACCGGGCTCGTCGAGCCGACCGTGCGCCCCGCGTCGGGTTCCGGCTCCCACCGCCTGTACAGCTTCCGCGACATCCTGGTCCTCAAGGTCGTCAAGCGCCTCCTCGACACCGGCGTCTCGCTGCAGCAGATCCGCACCGCGGTCGAGCACCTGCGCGAGCGCGGCGTCGACGACCTCGCGCAGATCACCCTCATGAGCGACGGCGCGAGCGTGTACGAGTGCACGTCTCCCGACGAGGTCGTCGACCTGGTGCAGGGCGGCCAGGGCGTGTTCGGCATCGCCGTCGGGCGCGTGTGGCGCGAGGTCGAGGGCACGCTCGCCGAGCTGCCGACCGAGACGCTCGAGGACGAGGACGACGCGCAGACGAGCCCGCACGACGAGCTCGCGCAGCGCCGTCGGGCACGCACCGCCGGCTGACCCCTCCCCGGAGGATCGCGCGCAGCTGTGGACCACGTCACGTCCGGAGCGGTGAGGTGCGCTCGCGGGGCCGTGGGAGGATCGGCCGGTACGTGGCGTGCCGTGCCCGTCCGAGGCCCCGGCGACGCCGCACGGACGACGGATGGAGTGCCGGTGTTCTCGAAGGTCCTGGTCGCCAACCGCGCGGAGATCGCCGTCAGGGCGTTCCGCGCCGCCTACGAGCTCGGGGCCCGCACCGTCGCGGTGTTCCCTCAGGAGGACCGCAACTCCGAGCACCGGCTCAAGGCCGACGAGGCCTACCTGATCGGCGAGCCGGGCCACCCCGTGCGCGCGTACCTCGACATCGAGGAGATCGTGCGCGTGGCGCGCGAGTCCGGGGCCGACGCGGTCTACCCCGGGTACGGTTTCCTCTCCGAGAACCCGGACCTGGCGCGCGCGTGCGAAGAGGCCGGCCTGACGTTCGTCGGCCCACCGCCCGAGGTGCTCGAGCTCGCGGGCAACAAGGTGCGCGCGCTCAAGGCCGCGCGCGAGGCGGGGCTGCCGGTCCTCGCGTCGAGCGAGCCGTCCTCCGACGTGGACACGCTCGTCGCCGCTGCGGACGAGGTCGGGTTCCCGATCTTCGTCAAGGCGGTCGCCGGCGGCGGGGGGCGCGGCATGCGCCGCGTCGACACGCGCGAGGAGCTTCCCGAGGCGCTGGCCGCCGCGATGCGCGAGGCCGACGGCGCGTTCGGCGACCCGACCGTGTTCCTCGAGCAGGCGGTGCTGCGGCCCCGCCACATCGAGGTCCAGATCCTCGCCGACGGGGCCGGGAATGTCGTGCACCTGTTCGAGCGCGACTGCTCGCTGCAGCGCCGCCACCAGAAGGTCGTCGAGATCGCGCCCGCGCCCAACCTCGACCCCGCGATCCGCGACGCGCTGTGCGCGGACGCGGTGCGGTTCGCCCGGCACATCGGCTACCAGAACGCGGGCACCGTCGAGTTCCTCGTCGACACCGTGGGGGAGCGGGCCGGGCAGCACGTCTTCATCGAGATGAACCCGCGCATCCAGGTCGAGCACACGGTGACCGAGGAGGTCACCGACGTCGATCTCGTCTCGGCGCAGATGCGCATCGCCTCCGGGGAGACCCTCGAGGACCTCGGCATCCGCCAGGAGGACGTGCGTGTCAACGGCGCGGCCCTGCAGACCCGCATCACGACCGAGGACCCCGCGAACGGGTTCCGCCCCGACACGGGCCGCATCATCGCCTACCGCTCCCCGGGCGGTGCGGGCGTCCGGCTCGACGGCGCCACCGCGACCGCCGGGTCCGTCGTCTCGGGCCACTTCGACTCGATGCTCGTCAAGCTCACGTGCCGCGGCCGCGACTTCCCGACGGCGGTGCGTCGCGCCCGGCGCGCGCTCGCCGAGTTCCGCATCCGCGGCATCCGGACCAACATCCCGTTCCTGCAGGCCGTGCTCGCCGACCCGGAGTTCGTCGCCGG
Source organism: uncultured Cellulosimicrobium sp. (assembly GCA_964521905.1). Taxonomy (GTDB): domain Bacteria; phylum Actinomycetota; class Actinomycetes; order Actinomycetales; family Cellulomonadaceae; genus Cellulosimicrobium. Next base: position 21,770 of record CAZFUQ010000009.1, on the reverse strand, counting down.
GAACGTGGCGACGTCGTTCATCGACGAGCGCCCCGAGCTGCTCGTCGCGCGCGAGAGCGCCGACCGCGGCACCCGCCTGCTCGCCTACGTCGGCGACGTGACGGTCAACCGCCCCCACGGCGACCCGGTGCGCACCACCGACCCCGCGACCAAGCTGCCCACGCTCGACCTGTCCGTCGCACCGCCGCCCGGGACCCGCCAGCAGCTCCTCGAGCTCGGGCCCGAGGGCTTCGCGCGCGCCCTGCGCGCCGAGCAGCGCCTGCGCGTCACCGACACGACGTTCCGCGACGCCCACCAGTCGCTCCTGGCCACGCGCGTGCGCACCCACGACCTCGCCGCCGTCGCCCCGTACGTCGCGCGCGCCACGCCGCAGCTGTGGTCCGTCGAGGCGTGGGGCGGGGCGACGTACGACGTCGCGCTGCGCTTCCTCGGCGAGGACCCGTGGGAGCGGCTCGCGACGCTGCGCGAGACGATGCCGAACCTCGCGATCCAGATGCTCCTGCGCGGGCGCAACACCGTCGGG
>CAZFUQ010000009.1:0-21237 GCA_964521905.1 uncultured Cellulosimicrobium sp. | reverse complement strand
CGTCGGGTACACGCCGCACCCGACGCGCGTCACGAGCGCGTTCGTCGAGGAGGCCGCGCAGACCGGCATCGACGTGTTCCGCATCTTCGACGCGCTCAACGACGTCGACCAGATGCGCCCCGCCATCGAGGCCGTGCGCGCCACCGGCAGCACCGTCGCCGAGGTCGCCCTGTGCTACACCGGCAACCTGCTCGACCCCGCCGAGGACCTGTACACGCTCGACTACTACCTGCGCCTCGCCGACCGCATCGTCGACGCCGGAGCGCACGTGCTCGCGATCAAGGACATGGCCGGGCTCCTGCGCCCCGCCGCGGCCACCCGGCTCGTCACCGCGCTGCGCGAGCGGTTCGACCTGCCCGTGCACCTGCACACCCACGACACGTCCGGCGGGCAGATGGCCACGCTGCTCGCCGCCGCGGCCGCCGGCGTCGACGCCGTGGACGCCGCGAGCGCCGCGATGGCCGGGACGACGAGCCAGCCGCCGCTGTCGGCGCTCGTCGCCGGCCTCGAGCACACCGGGCGCGACACGGGCCTGTCGCTGGCCGCGGTCGCCGACCTCGAACCGTACTGGGAGGCGGTGCGCCGCACGTACGCGCCGTTCGAGTCGGGTCTGCCCGGGCCGACGGGGCGCGTGTACGAGCACGAGATCCCCGGCGGGCAGCTGTCCAACCTGCGTCAGCAGGCGATCGCGCTCGGCCTGGGGGACAAGTTCGAGCAGATCGAGACCATGTACGCGGCGGCCGACCGGATCCTGGGCCGTCTGGTCAAGGTGACGCCGTCGTCGAAGGTCGTGGGCGACCTCGCCCTGCAGCTCGTGGCCGTGGGCGCCGACCCGTCGGAGTTCGCGGCCGACCCGCAGGCGTTCGACATCCCCGACTCGGTCGTCGGCTTCCTCGGCGGCGAGCTGGGCGACCCTCCCGGCGGGTGGCCCGAGCCGTTCCGCTCGCGCGCCCTGGCGGGCCGTTCCGCGCGCGGCGGCGTGACGCCCCTGACGTCCGAGGACGAGACCGAGCTCGCGCAGCCGGGCGAGGCGCGCCGCCGTCGGCTCAACCACCTGCTCTTCGCGGGGCCGGCGAAGGAGTTCGAGCAGGTGCGCCGGACGCACGGCGACGTGTCCGTGCTCGACACCTCGACGTACCTGTACGGGCTCGAGCCGGGCGAGGAGGTCGCGGTCGCGCTCGGCAAGGGCGTGCGCCTGCTCGTGGGTCTCGAGGCGATCGGCACGCCCGACGAGCGCGGCATGCGCACGGTGATGTTCACCCTCAACGGCCAGCTGCGCCCCATCCAGGTGCGCGACCGGTCCGTCGACGTGGACGTGCGGGCCGCGGAGAAGGCGGACCCGGCGCAGCCCGGACAGGTCGCCGCCCCGTTCGCGGGCGCCGTGACGCCCGTCGTCCTGGCGGGCGACACGGTCGAGGCGGGGCAGACCGTCGCCACGGTCGAGGCGATGAAGATGGAGGCCGCGATCACGACCCCGGTCGCGGGCACGGTCCAGCGCGTCGCGATCGGTGCGGTGCAGCAGCTCGAGGGCGGGGACCTGGTCCTGGTCGTGGGCTGAGACGGCCCGGCGGCGTGCGCCGCGGGGGACGGAGCGGAGGAGGAGCCATGCAGGTCACGTTCTACGGTCATTCGTGCGTCGCGGTCCACCACGGTGGCCAGGCCGTCGTCATCGACCCGGGGACGATGAGCGACACGGCGGCCGCGCTGCGCGACGCGGGCACGGTGCTCGTCACGCACGAGCATCCCGACCACGTCGACCCGCGCGCGCTGGGCGCCGCGCTCGCCGCACGCCCGGACCTCGCGGTGTGGGCGCCGGCCTCCGTCGTGGCGGTGCTGCGCCCCGTCCTGCCCGACGACTCGGCCGCGCGCCTGCACGTCGTCGCACCGGGGGACCACCTCGACCTGGGCGGCCTCGACGTCGTCGTCGGCGGCGGGCAGCACGCCGTGATCCACCCGGACGTCCCGCGGATCGGGAACGTCACCTACCTCGTGCGCGCCGACGGTGCGACGCTCTGGCACCCCGGCGACTCGTTCGACGCCCCGGACCCTCGCGACCTGGGGGGCCGTCGCCTCGACGTGCTCCTCGCGCCCGTCTCCGCGCCCTGGCTCCGGCTCGCCGAGACCATCGACTACGTCCGCGCGGTCGACCCGCGCGTCGTCGTGCCGATCCACGACGCGATCCTGTCCGACGTCGGGCACGGCCTGGTCGACCGGCTGCTGGGGGAGCAGCGCACCGGCGGGACGTACGCGTACCGCCCGCTCGCCGTCGGCGAGTCGCTCGACGTCGCTGCCGGCAGCCTCGACGGGACGGCGGACGCCGCCGCGCAGGCCGTGCTGAGCGAGCACCCCGAGTTCGCGGAGGTGCCCCTGCTCGAGGTCGACGAGTCCGTGCCGCCCCGCCCGGAGGAGCAGGTGGCGGACGTCGCCCGTGCCGAGCCCGACGGGCGCTGAGAGACCGTCCTTCCCGTGCGCGGGACGTGCCCGGGCTACAGGAGCGGGCGCAACGGCGTGAGGACGATCTCGCTGAGCTTGGCGGCCAGCGACCGCGACTCCCACTCCAGGAGCGTCAGCTCGCGCGAGTTCGACAGGTCGACGTCGAACACCTTCTCCATCTGCTGCGCCACGCCCGGGTCGGTGATCTCCAGGTTCACCTCGTAGTTGCCCGTGAGGGAGAGCCGGTCGATGTTGGCGGTGCCGATCGTCGTCCACGCGCCGTCGATCGTCGCGGTCTTCGCGTGCACCATCGCGTCGCGGTACAGGTGGATGCGCACGCCGCCCTTGAGCAGCGCCGTGTAGAGGCCGCGGGAGAGCCAGTCCGCGAGCACGTGGTTGGAGCGCTCGGGCACGAGCACCCGTACGTCCACGCCGCGCGCCGCGGACGCGAGCAGCGCGGCGAGGATCTCCCGGTCCGGGATGAAGTACGCCTGCGTGATGTAGACGTGCGAGCTCGCGCGGTCGATGGCGTCGAGGTAGATGCCGCGGATGGGGAAGACGAGCTGGGCGGGCGCGTTGCGCGCCGCACGCAGGCGCGGCTCCCAGTGCGTCGACCCGGGGTCGGCGAGCAGCGGCTGCCCGGGCCTGCGGTTCGCGTTCCAGAAGTCGACGAACGCGTTCCGCAGCTCCCACACGCTCGGGCCCTCGAGGCGCACGTGGGTGTCGCGCCACTGCGTCGCGTACAGGGAGCCGATGTTGTACCCGCCGACGAACCCGATCTCGTCGTCGACCACGAGGATCTTGCGGTGGTCTCGCCCGGACTTGCGCACGTTGAGCATGAGGACGCCGGGCCGGAACACCGGGTACTCGATGACGTGGATCGACTCCGGCAGGTCGAAGAAGTCGCGCGGCACCACGAGGTTCGCGAACCCGTCGTAGACGACGAAGACCTCGACCCCGCGCTCCGCCGCCTCCACGAGCGCCTGCTTGAACTCCTCGCCGAGCGCGTCGCCCTTCCAGATGTACGACTCGAACAGGATCCGGCGGCGTGCCCCGCGGATCGCCGCGAGCATCTCGCGGAACAGGTCCTCCCCGTAGGTGAACACCGTGGTCGCCGTCCCGGCGACCTCTACCCGGGCCGGTGGCGTGCGGGGGAAGGAGGACTCGGTCGTGTTGCGGCGCTTGCGGATCGCGTCCGTCGCCACGAGCACGCCGGCGACCGTGACCGGGGCCGCGACGGCGACCACCAGGGCGCGGGAGAGGACGCGTCGGACCGTCCGCAGCGTGGCGTCGGGGGACAGGTGCACGCACTCACCGTATCGGCCGCACTCGGGGACGCGACCTGAATTCCGCGGCCTTGCGGGTGAGATCCGGCACGGGGCACGAGATCGGCGCGGGCGGTCAGTGCGAACGCAGCGCGCGGACCAGCTCGGCCTTGCGCATCGACGAGCGCCCCTCGATACCGATCTCTGCGGCGCGCCTGCGCAACCGGTCGACCGTCCAGTCCTCGTAGTCGCCGGCCTTCCCGCCCTTGCGGCCGACGGCCGTGCGGGACGAGCCGGCCGCTGCGTTCGCGATGCGCGCGGCCTTCTCCTTCGAGTCGCCCTCGTCGCGCAGCGTCTCGTACAGCTCGGGGTCCTTCACGCTCGGGCCCGGGTCACGCTTCGGCACGGTGTCCGCCTCCTCGTCGATCGGCGCGCGGGTGCGCGCCCGTCGCCAGGCTCGCCCGTACCCCGCCCGCTCGCACGCCCGCGGGGTGGCGCCGTCAGGAGTCCGTCGGCTCGAGCGCCGCGGACAGCGGGTGCGCCCGGATCGCGGCCGCGAGCTCGCCCTCGATGCGGTCGAGGTAGACGCCCGTCGTGGCGATCGAGGCGTGCCCCAGGAGCTCGGCCACGACCTTGACGTCCCAGCCCTCCGCGGCGAGGAGCGTGGCGGTCGTGTGGCGGAGCGCGTGCGGGGTGGCCTCGCGCCGGTACTGCGCCGGCATGCGCTCCACGCACCGGCGCAGGAGGCCGCGCACGGCCTGGGCGTCGATCCGCCGCCCCCGCCAGGACAGCAGGAGCGCACGCTGCGTGTCCGGGTCGTCCGGGCGCCGCGCGACGAGCACGGGGCGCAGCCGGGCGAGGTAGAGGTCGAGGGCGTCGGCGAGCGGAGGCGACAGGGTGACGGTCCGTACGTGCCCGCCCTTGCCCTGGATGCGCCAGCGCGTCCGGCCGGGCTCGCGCGAGAAGTCGTCGACGTCGGCGCGCTCCAGCTCGGACACGCGCGGGCCCAGGACGAGCAGGAGGGCGATCACCAGCCGGTCGCGGACCTGCAGGTCCTGGTCGCGCCGGGCGGTCGTCGGCTCGGTCGGGGGGCGCACCGCCGACACCTCGAGCAGCGACGCGGCGGAGCCCGCGGACAGCGCCGTCCGGGCGACGCGCAGCCCGTCGCGCAGACGGGCCGGGGGAGCGGCCCACTGCATCGGGTCCGCCTGCACCCAGCCCTCGCGCGCGGCGTGGGAGAAGAACCGGGTCACGGACTGGCGGAACCGGTTGACCGTCGCCGCCGAGCGCCCGGGGCTGCCGGGCTTGCGCGTCACGTCGGCGTAGCGACCGTCGGGCGTCGTCTGATAGCGCAGCAGGACGTCGTCGACGTCGTCGCCGGTGACGTCGTCCAGCACCCGCACGGGCCCGGCGAGCCGGGCGAACTCCCGCACGTCGCGCTCGTAGCTGCGCCGTGTCGTCGGCGACAGGATGCCGCGCAGGGTCTGCGCCACCACGGACGCCAGGTAGCGGTCGGCCGCCTCGGCGACGGTGATCCGTTCGAGGCGGGGCGGGGCGACCATGCGGGGGAGGTCCTCTCGTGCGCGCGGGTTCGTCGACGCTGTGCAGCCTAGGCCGGACCACCGACACGCTCGACCGCTCGCGGCCCGCTGACCTGCGCGGACGTCCGGCGACGTCCGCGCTGCGCGGGGAGCGCCCCGGGTCAGCGCGGTGCGGCCAGGTGGTCGACGTCGCCGACCCGGACCACGCCACGGTTGTGAAAGGTCGCGTCCTCCCGGAGCGTCGTGATGCTGCCTGACGGCACCGGGAACGTGACATGGCCCGCGGCCTCGACCGGCATGCCGATCCACGCGGCGACGACGAAGGTCGCGGCGAAGCCGTGCGTCACCACGACCTGGTGGTCGACGTCGAGGGCCAGCAGGTCCGTCATGGCCGTGTACACGCGCAGCGCGAGGTCGAGACGTGTCTCCGCGCCGTCGACGCCTTCGTGGTGGCGCAGCCGGTCGCCGGTGGCGGGCGGCGGCACGAAGCGCGCGTCGAGCCAGGCCTGAGGGCGCCCGCCGGCGATCCCGTAGGACTTCTCGCGCAGCCGGGGCTCGAGGTGGGCTTCGACGCCGAGCGCCACCCCGATCGGCTCGGCCGCCCGTCGCGTGCGCAGGAGGTCGGAGGTGACGACGGCGGCGCGTGCTCCGGCCGGGATGCGGCCGCGCAGGGTGGCGGCGATCCGGCCCGCCTGCTCGACGCCCGTCGCGGTGAGGTCGGAGTCGTGGTCACCGCCCACGACCCGCTCGACGTGATGGGTCGCCTCGGGGTGGGTGACGACGTGCACGGTGCGGGCACGTGCGCCGACGACGTCGGGGATCGGCGGGGGAGGGAAAGGCGGGACGGTGTGGGGCACCCGCACACCCTGGCAGACGTGGGGCTCGCGGGCGGTGCCACGGCGCGGCGAGCCTCGGGTGGGCGCCGAGCAGCTCGGTGATGGCCGGGGGACCGGGCGCAGGTCGCGACGGGTGGTCCGGCCGTCGTCCGGCCACGGTCCGGGCGACGCGCTCCTGGCATCCCGCCTGTCCGTGCGTGAGAACGCTGTTGACCTAAACACAATGGTTTGCGTTCTATGTCCGATTCTAGGCATCGTAGCCGACGGTGCGGTCGCGGACCACCCGTCGTGACCCGCGGCCGGCAGGGCTCCCGTCGGGCGCCTCGTCCCGGGGTGAGGTCGACGGCGTCTCGGCCGGGCCTCGTCGAGCCCGCGCGGGGGACAGCGAGCGCCAGGTCCAGACGGAGAGCGCCGAGACGCCCGCCACGACGCCGACGAGCGCGAAGACGACGAGCGTGAGCGCGAGCGCCGGGATCCAGGCCAGCGCGCCGAGCGTCGTCACGGCACGACGTGGGCGCCGCGGGACGACGGCTGCGGCATCCGTCGCGACGTGCGCGAACGGCGCCGTCGCCGCGAACGATCCGCCGAGCGTCGTCACGGCGACGCCCAGGACGCCGGGCGCGGACCGCCCGCCGCGAGCGCCGTGACTGCCGGAGCCGGCGTCGAGGCGGGCCGTGCAGGTCGTCGTGCTCATGACGAAGGGGAGCGCGCGACGGCCTCGCGTGATGCACGCCGGGCAGCTCTCTCGCGGCGAAATGACATAATGTACATTATCGGCGGGGTGGGAGTGGGGGTTGCACGATGATGGCGCGGACGTCGCCGTCCTTGACGGCGACCCAGGCACCGAGGGCCGCCCCGGGGTGAGCCGTGCCACCGGGTCCTGGGGCCGGACCGCCGGGTACTCGTCGTTCTCTACGTGTGACGGTGAACGCTGCGCAGGTCGTCGACCATCGGGCGGAGGTCGGTCCCGCGACGCACGACGGCGACGTCCGGGACGGTCGGGAGCCTCCGTCGCCCGGCCGCGAGCGCCGCACCGTGGTCGTGCAGACGCGCGCACGGGGCGACCGCGAGCTGGTGGCCTCTCCCCCGGGCGGTCAGCGGCGCCAGTACAGGTGGTGGACCACGCCGCTGGGGCTGGGGACGACGTCGCGGTGGTAGCGGTCGAGCAGCTCGTCGGGCGTGGTCCACAGGCGGGAGCCGTGCCCGAGGTCGACGGGGGCGACGGCGACGTGGAGGGTGTCGACGAGGTCGGCGTCGAGGAACTGGCGGACGGTGGTGGCGCCGCCGCCGAGGCGCACGTCCTTGCCGTCGGCGGCGGCGAGCGCGAGCCGTAGGACCGCGGCAGGTGCGTCGTCGACGAAGTGGAACGTGGTGTCCGCGAGGCTGAACGACGGGCGCGGGTGGTGCGTCATGACGAAGACCGGGGTGTGGAACGGCGGCTCGTCGCCCCACCAGCCCTTCCACTCGTCGTCGGTCCAGGGGCCGCGCTGCGGGCCGAACTTGTTGCGGCCCATGATCTCGGCGCCGATGTCGCGGTGGAAGTCGCGTACGAGGTAGTCGTCCAGGCCGCGGCTGCCGCCGGGGTCGGTGCGGCCCGGCCAGCTGGCGGTCGCGAACGCCCAGGAGTGCAGGGTCTGCGGGTCGGCGTCTCCGAAGGGGTGCTCGAGGGACTGGCCTTCGCCGGCGGCGTAGCCGTCCCGGGAGACGGCGAAGTTGTGCACGCGGACCGTCTGGGTCACGGCTGGTCCTCCTGGTGGGTCGTCGCGTGGTCGGTCGAGGTGGTGGACCGGCTCGGGGCGCGGAACTCATCGGTGGGCCCGCGGTGCACCGGTCCCTCGCCGTCCGTGCTGCGTCAGGCCGGCCCGGACGTGGCGAGCGTCGACAGCAGGCGTAGCTTCTCGTGGTGCTCGGTCCCGGGTGCCGCGGTGTACACGAGCAGGGTGTGGGACTGCTCGGGGTCCAGCAGGATCTGGCAGTGCAGCTCGAGCGGCCCGACCTGCGGGTGCCGGTACCGCTTGAGCTCGCGTGGCCTGATGCCGACCTCGTGCTCCTTCCACACCGTGCGGAACTCCTCGCTGCGGTCCGTGAGCAGCTGGGCGAGGTGTGCTGCGCGGGAGTCGGGCCCGCGTGTGGTCAGCACCTCGCGGAGCCCTGACGCGTACATCCTGGAGTAGAACGCGTGGTCCTCGGCCGGGTGGAGCTCGCGCGCGGCGGGGTCGGTGAACCACCGGTACCCGATGCTTCGTGCGGGCCCGGTGTACCGGCCCAGGTCCCCGACGAGCACGATGCCGAGGGGCGTCTGTCGCAGCGTCTCCCCCAGCTCGGTCACGATCTCGGCCGGGGTGTCGGCGAGGCGGTCGAAGATGCGCAGCATCCCGGGGCTGATGTGGTCGCTGCCGGGGCCGCGCGCCGGCGGCCGGTGCCCGGCGAGGCGGAAGAGGTGGTCGCGCTCGTCGCGCGTGAGGTGCAGGCCCTGCGCGATCGAGGCGATCATCTGCTCGGAGGGTTGCGGGCCGCGTTCGCGCTCCAGGCGCGCGTAGTAGTCGGTCGACATGTGGCACAGCGCCGCGACCTCCTCCCGGCGCAGTCCACGGGTCCGACGGCGCTGTCCCCGGGGGAGGCCGACGTCGTCCGGCTGCAGCGCCTGACGACGGCCACGGAGGAAGTCGGCCAGTCCCGCTCGATCGATCATGAGCGTCATCCTCTCCCCCGCCGTCCCGCTCAGCCACGGATCGTCAGGCCGTGGATGTGGTTCTCGGTGCGGGAGAACCTGGTGGCACGCACCGGACCGGTGCGCACGACCTCACGATGACGGAGCGAGCACATGGCACCTCGGCGGTACGACATCACGGTCCCCGACCTCTCCGGACGACGAGCCCTGGTCACCGGGGCGAGCGACGGCATCGGGCTCGGGATCGCGACCCGGCTGGCGGGTGCGGGGGCGGAGGTGGTGATGCCCGTCCGTAACCTCCGCAAGGGCGAGGCCGCCGTCGCGAGGATCCGCGAGCGCCATGCGGGCGCCCGGCTCTCGGTGCAGGAGCTGGACCTGTCGTCCCTGGCGTCGGTCGCCGCCCTGGGTGACACGCTCCGGGCGGACGGGCGCCCGATCCACCTGCTCGTCAACAACGCGGGGGTCATGACCCCACCCGAGCGGCAGACCACGGGTGACGGCTTCGAGCTGCAGCTCGGCACGAACCACCTGGGCCATTTCGCGCTGACCGCGCACCTGCTGCCGCTGCTGCGGGCAGGGAGCGCGCGGGTGACGTCGCAGACGAGCGTCGCCGCGCGCCGCGGCGTGATCAGGTGGGACGACCTGGGCTGGGAGCGTGGGTACGACGCCATGCGCGCCTACCGGCAGTCGAAGATCGCCGTCGGCCTGTTCGGGCTCGAGCTCAGCCGCCGCAGCCGGGCCGCAGGGTGGGGCGTCACCAGCAACATCTCTCACCCCGGTGTCGCGCCGACCAGCCTGCTCGCGGCTCGTCCCGAGGTGGGGCGGTCCTCCGACGGCCTCGACGTACGCGTCATCCGTCGGCTGTCCGCGCTGGGTGTCGCGGTGGGCACGGTGGAGAGCGCGCAGCTGCCGGCGCTGCTGGCCGCGACCTCGCCCGACGCGAAGGACGGCGGTTTCTACGGGCCGCAGTGGCCGGGGAACGCCGGTGGCCCTCCCGGGGAGCAGCGGCTCTGGGCCCCGCTGCGACGCACCGAGGACGCGGCGCGGCTGTGGGGTCTGTCGGAGCGTCTCGCGGGAGTCACGTTCGTGTGACGACCGGGCCGGGTCGGGCTGCCGGGCCTGGCGTCGCTCCCCCACCGGGCGCTACGTTCCCCTCCATCCGGGTACCCCCGGGTCCGGCGGCCCGCTGGTCGCCGTCCGCCGCTCCGCCCGTCGACGTCGCGGGGCCTGCTCGACATGGAGGCGCCATGGCACGGTTCACGCGTTCGGACGATCTGCAGGGCGCGACGTTCGTCGGCACCGACCTGCGCGGTGCCCGGTTCGTGGAGTCCGACCTGTCCGGTGTCGTGATGCGCGGGGTCGAGGTCGAGTCGATGGACGTCGACGCGCCGTGGCTGCCCGACGGCGCGTTCCGTGTGAACGGCGTCGACGTGGTCGCGTTCGTGGAGTCCGAGCTCGACCGTCGGTTCCCGGGCCGCGCCCTGCGCCGCGCGACCGATCCGGACGGGCTGCGCGCGGCCTGGGACGCGCTCGAGAGCACGTGGGCGGCCACGTTGCAGCGCGTGGGGACGATGCCTGCGAGCGCCGTGGACGTGTCGGTGGACGGTGAGTGGTCGTTCGCGCAGACGTTGCGGCACCTGGTGCTCGCGACGGATCTGTGGCTGGGGCGGGCGGTCCTGGGGCTCGAGCGGCCGTTCCATCCGTGGGGTCTGGCGGGTCCGCAGGCCGAGGAGGAGGGTCTGGACATGTCGTGGTTCTCGTCGGGGACGCCGTCGTACGGGCAGGTGCTGGAGGCCCGGGCGGGGCGGGTGGCGATGGTGCGGGACTTCCTGGCCGGGGTCGCGCCGGAGGGGCTGCCCGTGGTGCGGGAGAACCCGTGGGCCCCGCAGCACCCGGAGACGACGCTGTCCTGCCTGCACGTGATCCTCGAGGAGGAGTGGGAGCACCACCGGTTCGCGGTGCGTGACCTGGACGCGATCGTGGGGTCGCCGGTGGGTGGTGGGGACGGGGGCGCTGCGGTGTGACGGGTCACCCACCGAGGACGAGGACGGGGCTCTCGTCCTCGGTGGGGACCTCGAACCCGTCCTGGTAGGCGGCCGCGAGGTCCGGGGGGACGACGACGTCGTCCGGGCCGGTCCCGCGGCGGCGGGTGAGTCGGGCGAGGGCGACGTCGCGGGGTGTGCGGACGTGGTGCACGACGGGTCGGACGCCGAGCGGTGCCAGGAGGTCGCGGTAGCGGTCGCGGGAGGCGCGGGACCAGAAGGAGGTGTCGACGACGACGCGGTCGCCGCGCGCGAGGGCGGCGACCAGGTGGTGGTGGAGGGCGGTGTGGATCTGGTGGGCGACGTCGTGGGGCACGGGGTGGGTGCGGTGTCCGCGGCGCCATGCCTCGGCGTCGAAGGACAGCAGCTCGTAGCCCTGGGTGGCGAGGTGGCGTGCGTGGGTGGACTTGCCGGACCCGGCGGGCCCGCACACGAGGACCACGCGGTCGTCGTGCGCGGGCGGGCGGGGGTCCGCGGTCATGCGTGCCACGCGACGGTGGCGAAGAGGTTGGTCGTGACCGCGGGAAGGTCGGTGACGGGTGTCGTGCCGTCGGGGACGAGGAGGGCGTCCACGTGCACGCCGGGGTCCGTGAGCGTCACGTCGAGGCCCACGCCGTCGTCGTCGAGGAGGGCGACCGGGAGGCACGAGCTGCCTCCGCCTCCGCCGTCGTCCTCGCCGTCCGTGACGACGTGGAGGACGAGGCAGACGGCCTCGTCGTCGTCACGCTCGGCGGTGGCGACGTAGAAGCGCACGCCGTCGTGGTCGACGAGGAGGCGGACCGTGTCGGCGGTCGTGCCCTCGGGCAGGAGGTGGTGCGGGATCTCGTCCTCGGACGCGCGGTCGTCGGCGAGCCGGGTGACGAGCGCCTCGGGCGAGGGTTCCGCGGCGCAGGCGGTGAGTGCGAGGAGCGTCACGGCGATCAGGGCTGCGGCGGGCCGTGGGCTGGTCGTGCGGGGGTGGCCGTCCATGGACAAGGGATACCACGTGGCGCTCGCGGTCCCTGGCCGCGAGCGCCACGTGGGCCGGCTCAGCGCCAGCCGAGGGCGGGGGCGAGGTGGGTCAGGACGGCGTCGAGGACGTGGGCGTTGTAGTCGACGCCGAGCATGGTGGGGACGGTGAGCAGGAGGGTGTCGGCGGCGGCGATCGCGCTGTCCTGGGCGAGCTGGTCGACGAGCTGGTCGGGTTCGCCGGCGTAGGTCTTGCCGAAGCGGGCGCGCACGCCCTCGAGGACGCCGACCTGGTCGGTGTCCTCGGTGTCGCGGCCGAAGTAGGCGCGGTCGAGGTCGTCGACGAGGGGGAAGATCGAGCGCGAGACGGACACGCGCGGCTCGAAGCCGTGGCCCTGACCGGCCCAGGTGTCGCGGAAGCGCTGGATCTGCTCGGCCTGCAGCTCGTGGAAGGGGACGCCGGTGTCCTCGGTGAGGAGGGTGGAGCTCATGAGGTTCATGCCCTGGCGGGCGGTCCACTCGGCGGTGGCGCGGGACCCGGCTCCCCACCAGATGCGTTCGCGCAGGCCGGGCGCGTGGGGTTCGACGCGCAGGAGCCCGGGCGGGTTGGGGAACATGGGGTTCGGGTTGGGCTCGGCGAACGCCTCCCCCTCGACGACCTCGAGGAAGCGGGCGGTGTGGCGCCGGGCCATGTCGGCGTCGGACTCCCCCGGTGCGGGCTCGTGACCGAAGTGCCGGTAGCCGTCGATCACCTGCTCGGGCGACCCGCGGGAGATGCCGAGCTGGAGGCGCCCGTCGGACAGGAGGTCGGCGGCTCCGGCGTCCTCGGCCATGTACAGCGGGTTCTCGTACCGCATGTCGATGACGCCGGTGCCGATCTCGATCCGGCGGGTGCGGGCGGCGACGGCGGCGAGCAGCGGGAAGGGTGAGGCGAGCTGGCGGGCGAAGTGGTGCACCCGGTAGTAGGCGCCGTCGGCCCCGAGGTCCTCGGCGGCGACGGCGAGCTCGACGGACTGGTGCAGGGCGTCCGCGGCGGACCGCACCTGGGAGCCGGGTGAGGGTGACCAGTGACCGAAGGACAGGAATCCGATGCGCTTCACGTGGGGTGCAACACCGGGTGCACCCCTGGGTGTTCCGGTCGGGGTCAGGGTGTCGCGAGCCGATACACCGACACGTGGGAGCGGGACTCCGCGGTGAACGGTGCACCGGACCAGTCGGCGTGCCGGGACTCGAGGGTGAGGCCGGCGATCCGGGCCATGAGGTCGAGCTCGGCGGGCCACGCGTACCGGTGGGGCGTGCGGTGCAGCTCGGCGCGGGTGGTGTCGTCGTAGCGGACGTGGTGGGACACGACGTGCTGGGTGAGGACGTCGTAGGTGTCGATGCCGAGGCGGCCGGGTTCGTCGTGCCACACGGTGGCGGTGCGGCCGGGGGTCAGGGCGCGCAGCTCGGGGACCCACAGCTCGACGACGAACCGGCCTCCCGGGACCAGGTGGCGGGCGGCGTTGCGGAAGCACTCGACCTGCGCGTCCTGGGTGAGGAGGTTCGCGATCGTGTTGAACACGAGGTAGACGAGGCGGTACTCCCCCGGGGCCCGCACGGTGGCCATGTCGCCGACGACGACGGGCAGCGTGGCCGCGTCGGCCTTCTCGCGCAGCCGAGCGACCATGGGCCGCGAGATCTCGATGCCCGTCACGGGCACGCCCCGTTCGGCGAGCGGGATCGCGACGCGCCCCGTGCCGACCGCGAGCTCGAGAGCGCGCCCGCCGTCCGCGAGCGCCGCCAGGCGGCCCACGGTGGGGTCGAGCACGTCGGGGGCGAACATGCCCTGGCCGGGCGTGTCGTACCGTGCGGCGGCGTCGGCGTCCCAGAGTCGTTCGTGGTCGGTGCCGGCGAGGTCGGTGCCGGGTGCGGGCTGCGCGGGGTGCATGGGCCGAGGGTGTCAGGACGTGGGTGTGGCGTCCACGGGATTCGGGCGCGGGCCGGCGTGCCTGGTGCCTGGTGCGTGGTGCAGCAGGCACCGGGCACGCCGGGGGTCACTCGTAGCGCAGGGAGGAGATCGGGTCCTGCCGCGCGGCGCGCAGCGCGGGCAGCGTGCCGGCGAGGAACGCGATGGCCATGACGCCGAGCACCACGCCGGCGACGGTCAGGGGTTCGAGCAGGACGAGGGTCAGGCCGGGCAGGTCGGCGAGGATCGAGCCCGACAGCGCGGCACCGGCGACCTGCCCGACGGCGACGGCGCCGAGGACGCCCAGCGCGCTGCCGAGGAAGCCGATCACGACCGCCTCGATGCTGAACAGGGAGAACACCGTCGCGCTGGACAGGCCCATGGCCTTCATCAGGCCGACCTCGCGCGTGCGTTCCTGCACGGCCATGAACAGCGTGTTGATGATCCCGATCGAGGCGGCGAGCAGCGCGATGATCGCGAACCCGTTGAGCACGAGGACGACGGTGTCGATGACCGAGGTGACGGTGCCGAGCTGGTCCTGCAGGGTGGTGCCGGTGTACCCGGCGGCGGCGAGACGCTCCTTGAGCGCCGCGGTCGCCTCCTCCTCTGCGTCGGCGTCGAACCAGACCGAGGCCGACGCAGAGGTGGCGCCGGTGCCTTCCGGCGCTCCTGCCTGCTGCAGCTCATGCAGCGTGGCGACGAGCGCGTCGTTCGGGATGGCCCCGGTGCCGGAGATCAGGCCGGGCTCGGCGATGCCGACGATCGTGGCGCCGGTGGTGGTCTGGGTACCGGTCGTGTCCGTGACGGCGATCGTGACGTCGGTCCCGACGGCGTCCTGGGCGTCGGCGAACCCGAGCGGGTCGACGTAGCCGTCCGGCAGGACGAGCTGCGCCTGGTCCGCCTCGAGGTCGATCTGCCGGCCGGCCGCGAGCTCGACCTCCATCCCCGGCACGACCTGCGACAGCGTCAGCTGGTACCTGGTGCCGGCACCGTGCTGGACGTAGTCCACCGTGACGTCCTGCGCGGGCTCGACGCGCAGGACGCCGTCGATGCCGGCGATGGTCTCGGTGTCGTCCTCGGTGAGCGCGATCGCCCGCGCCCCGGGCATGCCGCCCGGGAGCGTCCCGCCGGCGCCGGGATCGAGCTGGTCCGGGTCGTACCGCGCGGGCCCGTCCGCGAGCGCGGCCTGCTCGGTGGTCCGGGTGACCGTCATGACGTCGTCGACGCCGACGCCCGCGACGGTGCTCGTGACGAAGGCGTTGATGCCGGCGCCGATGCCGTTGGTCAGGGAGAGCGTGAACGCGCCGATGAAGATGGCGAGCACCGTCAGGCTGGTGCGCAGCCGGGAGCGGAACGCGTTGCGGAAGGCGGTGCGGACGACGTCGACGGCCCTCATGCCGCCGCCTGCGCGCCGGCGGTGATCAGCCCGTCACGGACGAGGACGCTGCGGTCGCAGCGGGTCGCGAGCTCGTCGTCGTGGGTGACGACGACCAGGGTGATCCCCTGGCGACGGTTGAGGTCGAACAGGATCTCCTCCACCGTCGTGCCGGTGACCGAGTCGAGGTTGCCGGTGGGCTCGTCGGCGAAGA
Source organism: uncultured Cellulosimicrobium sp. (assembly GCA_964521905.1). Lineage (GTDB taxonomy): Bacteria > Actinomycetota > Actinomycetes > Actinomycetales > Cellulomonadaceae > Cellulosimicrobium. The sequence continues at coordinate 5,967 of CAZFUQ010000009.1, read as the reverse complement.
TCACCCGCGGCCGGTTGATCAGCGCACGGCTGATCACGACGCGCTGCTTCTGACCGCCCGACAGGTCGTTGGCCCGGTTCGTCGCCTTGTCCTCGATCCCCAGCTGCGCGAGCGCGGCCATGCCGCGTGCGGCACGTTCGCGGGCCGGCACGCCGGCGATGGCCAGCGGCAGCGTGACGTTGTCGAGCACGCTCGCCGACGCGTTGAGGAAGAACTGCTGGAACACGAACCCGAACGCGCGGTTGCGGGTCTGGTTCAGCTCGCGCCGGCTCAGGCGCGCGGTGTCCTTGCCCTCGAGCGTGATCGTCCCGGACGTGGGGCGGTCCAGGAGCGCGAGCAGGTGCATGAGGGTCGACTTGCCCGAGCCGCTCTTGCCGACGATCGCCAGGGACTCCCCGTCGACGATGTCCAGGTCGACACCTCGCAGCGCGTCGAAGGCCGCCGCCCCTGATCCGTACGTCTTGCGCACGTCGCTCACGGCGAGCAGTGGTGCTGTGGTCACGTTGATGTCTCTCGTCCGGAGGTGTGGTACGCACCGACCTTGGCCCGGCCCCGGGCGTGACGGATCCCGCCCCGGCGGACAGCCGCGTACCGCGGCTGCGTTACGCGCCCTCCTCCCGCGGCATGACGCGCGGGACCGCCCGTTCGCGAGATCCTGGTCCGCGTGGACGCCAGCAGACGGTGGAGGACGCACCCGGCACCGGCCCGGGTCCTGGGCGACCTGTGCGCCGCGGCCGTCGTGCTCCTGGCCGGCGGCCTGCCGACCCATCCCCGCGCGGGGCCGGAGTGGACTCCCGAGGTCCTCACCCTGGACGCCCTGGCCGCGGTCGTGCTCCTGGCCCGCCACCGCTTCCCCCTGCCCGTGCTGAGCGTGCTCGTCGCGGCCGTCGCGGTGAGCGTCCCGACGGACCTGTTCAACTCGGGCACCGTCGTCGCGGTCGCGATCGCCACCTACTCGGTGGCCCTCGCCTCCGACCGACTGCGCGCGGTCGTCGTGACGGTCGTGGTGGCGCTGGCCGTGACGGTCGCGTCGCTGTGCGTGGGCGAGGCCGTCCCGCAGCACCCGTTGGTCGTGCTGCTCGGCGGGGCTCTCGGCGAGGCGATCCGGACCCAGCGCGCGAACCTCGCGGCCATCACCGAGCGCGCCGAGCGGGCGGAACGCACCCGCGAGGCCCTTGCCCGGCAACGGGTCGCGGAGGACCGGCTCGCCATCGCGCGCGACCTGCACGACGTCGTCGCGCACCAGATCGCGGTCATCAACCTCCACGCGGGGGTCGCCACCTCGGCGCTGCGGACGCGGCCCGACGAGGCGCAGGCCTCGCTCGTGATCGTGCGCAGCTCCTCGCGCACGGTCCTCACCGAGATCGGGGACCTGCTCGCCACGCTGCGCGACCCCGACGCGCTCGACGCGGGCCCGCCCGGGCTGGCGCAGCTGGACGACGTCGTGCGCGAGCTCGCGGGCCACGGCCTGGACGTGACGGTCCGGACCGACGGACAGCCCTACGACCTCCCGCCGACCACGGACGTGACCGCGCTGCGCGTCACGCAGGAGGCCCTCACCAACGCCCACAAGCACGGCACGGGCGGGCGCGCGCACGTGCTCCTCGAGTACCTGCCCCGCTCGCTGCGCATCACCGTCACCAACCCGGCCGCCTCCCGCGAGCCCGCGCACGACCCGCTCGGGACCCGGCACGGCCTGCTGGGGACGGCCGAACGCGTGGGGTCCGTGCGCGGCACCCTCGCCCACGGACCCGACGGCAGCGGTGGCTGGCTGCTCGTCGCCGAGCTCCCCGCCGGCGCCGGCGAGCCGACCGCGGACGCCCGACCGTGATCGGCGTGCTCGTCGTCGACGACCAGACCCTCATCCGCTCGGCGATCACCCGCCTGGTCTCGCACGCGACGGACATGGAGGTCGTCGGCGAGGCCGGTGACGGGCGGCGCGCGATCGAGCTGGCCCGCAGGCTGCGGCCCGACGTCGTGCTCATGGACATCCGCATGCCCGGGACCGACGGGATCGCCGCCACCCGCGAGATCTGCGCCGACCCGGACCTGCACGAGGTGCGCGTCCTGGTGCTGACCACGTTCGAGGAGGACCAGTTCATCGTCGGGGCCCTGCGCGCCGGCGCGAGCGGCTTCCTCGGCAAGGGGTCGGAGCCCGACCACATCGTCCACGCGATCCAGGCGGTCCACCAGGGCGACGCCCTGCTCTCCCCCGTCGCGACCCGCACCCTCATCGACCGCTACGTCACCCCCGCAGGACCACCGGCAGGACGAACGCCGCAGGCGCTGCAGCACCTCACCGAACGGGAGGTCGAGGTGCTCACCCTCGTCGGCGCCGGCCGGTCCAACGACCAGATCGCCGAGACCCTCGTCATCTCGCCGCACACGGCGAAGACGCACGTCAACCGCGTCATGACCAAGCTGCACGCGCACGACCGCGCCCAGCTCGTCATCGCCGCCTACGAGAACGGGCTCGTGCGACCGCGCCACCCGTGAGCCCGCCACGACGCCGTCCGGGGGCGGCCCGGTACGGTGTGCGCGTGGACCGTGAGTCGTTCGTCAGCTATGTCCGTTCCCGGCGGTCGGGTGTCCTCGCGTCGCTCGGGCCCGACGGGGGCCCGCAGGCCGCGTACCTCGCCGTGACCGCGACGGACGCGGGCGAGGTCGTGCTCGACGCGCGCGCGTCGTCGCGCAAGGTCGCCAACCTGTCCCGCGACCCGCGCGTCGCCCTGACCGTCGGCGGCGCCGACGGCACGACGCTGCAGCTGCAGGGCGTCGCCGACGTCCCGGTCGGCGCGGACCGCGAGCGGTGCGCCGCCGCGTACGCGGCGACCTTCCCCCAGTTCGCGACGTCCCTCGACGACCCGGGCATCGTCGTGGTGCGCGTGGCGGTGACGTGGGCACGGTACGGCGACTTCCGCGACGACGCGTCGAGGACGGTCGAGGTCGACCTGTCCTGACGCACGACCACCACCGCAGCGGCGCCGTGATATCACTGTCGCAGGGCCCGGTCGGGGCCCCGACCGCACGGTCTGTGACAGGTCATGGAAGACCAAGACCAGGTCAAGCGGTGACCGTCGATCACCGTTGATCCGGCGACAACGCTCTGACCTGCGAAAACACCCCTTGGCTACTAGATAACGTCTCTAGTGGCCGCGCGCGTGACCGGCCCGCGTCAGCTCCGCGGCGCGTAGAGGCTCCCCAGCAGCGCGGCGGCCTCCGCCGTCTTCTCCGGCAGCGGGCGCGCGTAGTTGCGCAGCAGCACCGACGCCGAGTGCCCCAGCAGCCCCGCGACCGTCACCGGCTCGGTCCCGTTCGCCAGCAGCGCGGAGGCCGCGGCGTGCCGCAGCTGGTGGAGCGTCGCGGTCGGCAGCCCCGACCGGGCCACGAGAGCGGTGAACGCGCGCGAGTACGCCGGCGGGTCCAGCGCTCCCCCGGCGTCGTCGAGCAGCACCAGCCCGTCCGGCGCGTGCACGCCCGCGGCCACCTGCCGCTCGCACTCGGCCGCGAGCGCCCGGCCGACGCCGAACAGGGCGAGCGCGGGGACGGTGCGGCGGGCCGCCGCGACCTTGGGCCGGCCGGTGATCGTCTCGCTGCCCTGCCCCACGACGCGCGAGCGACGCACGACGACGGTGCCGGCCTCGGCGTCGACGTCGCACCACCGCAGGCCCATGACCTCGCCCCGGCGCAGTCCCGCGACCGACAGCAGCAGGCCGGCGGCGTACCGGTGCCCGCTCGCGGCGACGACGAACTCGCGCACCTGCTCCGGTGTCCACACCACGGCCTCGTGCGGCTCGCGGCGCGGGCGGCGCACCTGGCGGGCGACGTTGTCGCCCACCAGCCGGTCCTTGACGGCGAGGTCGAGCGCACCCGCGACGATGGTCAGCACGTGCCCGACGGTGGACGCCTTCACGGCGCGCCGCCCGTCCGCGCCGGTCTCCAGGGTGCGCATGGCGTCCGAGAGGTGGCGGTGGGTGAGGTCCACGACCCGCACGTCGCCGAGCAGGGCGAGCGTGCGCGCGAGCTGGTCCCGGTAGCGGATCACCGTCGCCGGGCGCAGGTCGCGCAGGGTGGACAGGTACCGCTCGGCGAGCCCGGCCAGCGTCTCTCCCGCCGGGTCGGGCGGCACGGGGACCCCGTGCTCGATCTCGGCACGGGTGCTCGCGACCCACGACCGGGCGGCGCCCAGCGTGGCGAGCGTCGCGCGGCGCTGGCGGCGACGGCCGTCCGGGTCGCGGCCCGCGTCCACGACGGCCTTGTACACGGTCGTGCCGTCCGCGCGCACGACGGCGGTGATCGGCTCCCGGGAGTCGGTGCGGCGGCGCGGCGTGGCCGGCACGTCGAGGGCGGGGGTCGTCACGACGCGCCTCCCGCCCGCGGCCGGAGGGTGGTGGGGGCGGTGACGCCAGGTCGGACCATGCCCCTAATCTACCGATACGGGGCGGTTCGTCCCGGGTCGCGAGAGGCGTTCGTGCAGGTCAGCGCAGCAGCAGGGCCTTGGCTCGCGCGAACTCCGCGGCGTCGAGGTCGCCCGCGCGGTGCAGCGCGGCGAGACGCTCGAGCCGTGCGACGAGGTCGCCTCCCGCGCCGCTCGTCGACCCGGCGCCCGCGGTCGCGTGTGCGGTGGTGCTCGCCGCGTTGCGCCCGACGACGCGCCACAGGGCACGGGCGAACACGCCCGGGCGGCGCTCGGTCCCGGGTCGACCGGGACTCAGGTGCGGCACGCGCGGGGAGGGGACGGTCCGGTCGTCGACCACGATCGCCGCGGGGCGGGCGGCACGCAGGGACCGCGCGAACCGGGCGAAGCGCGCGGACGACCCGTCGAGCAGGACGGTGCGGGTGGTGTGGTGGCCCGTGCGCCACGTGACGACGACGGTCGGGCCGTCGCCGGTGATCGTCACGACGGGGACCCCGGCCGGCTCGACGACGGCCCCGTCGCCGCGCGCGAGGCGCAGCCGGGTGCCGTCCCACACGAGGCGCCCGCCCGCGACGTGGAACATGGCCGGGTAGCGGGGCGTGGTGGCGAAGCGTGCCGCGGGCGACGTGCTGCCCGGGCGGCGGGCGACGCCCACGGCGCGACGCAGGGGCGCCACGGGTTCGACGGACGCAGGAGGCGCTGGCGGGGGCGCGTCGAGGACAGGGGGCGTCGTGCCGGTCGCCGGGCCGCCCGTGGTGCTGGTCCCCATGGTGCTCCCCTTTCCTCGTCGGTCCCCTGATCCTGCCCCTCCGGGCGCCGCAGGGCAAGCCCCCGCAGGAGTGTCGTCGCAGGTCAGGAAGGGGTGCGCGCCCCGGCCGGGAGCACCGGGGCCGGGGCGCGCGGCCGGGGCGGCGGGTCAGAGCCCGTCGAGCAGCGCCGTGAAGTCGGGCGTCCCGGCGAAGGGGTCGGCGGGACCGGCGTTCTTGCGCAGGGCGACCTTCTCCGCGAGCTCGCGCCCCGCCCGGGCGATCCGGGCGGGCAGGCCACCGCCGGAGTCCGCCTCGCCGGCGGCCCAGTCGTCGGTCGCGGCGAACACGGACGTCGTGGCGACGTCGGCGCGCAGGTAGGTGAGCAGGGGACGCAGCGAGTACTCGAGCGCGAGCGAGTGGCGGGCGGTGCCGCCGGTCGCGCCGAGCAGCACGGGGACGCCGGTGAGCGAGTCCTTGTCGAGGACGTCGACGAAGGACTTGAGCAGCCCGGAGTACGTGGTGGTGAACAGCGGGGTGGCCACCACGATGCCGTCCGCGGCGGCGAGGCGCTCGAGGACTCCGGCGAGCTCCCCCGTGGGGAACCCGGTGAGCATCGCGTCGACGACGGCGTGCGCGTGGTCGCGCAGCTCGACGGTCTCGACCTGCGCGCTGACGCCGAGCCCCTGCAGCTCGCGCACGGTCGCGTCGCCGAGCCGGTATGGATGGGGCATGGCCGTCGTCTTCAGGGCAACGCGCGGGTCTCCGCAGTGGCGGATGATTTTCGGAATGTCACCCCGCTCC
>CAZFUQ010000008.1:32608-36719 GCA_964521905.1 uncultured Cellulosimicrobium sp. | reverse complement strand
CTAGGCTCGAGGACGAGGGCGTCCGCACCCGTGGGCGGCGCCCCAGGGTGCGAGGTCCACGGGCACTCCGCGCGCGAAGGAGCTCGCATGCACGTCGTCGTCGGGCTGTTCCGGCTGTTCGTCGTCGTCCTCGCCCTCGTCGGGACGCGGGCGATCTGGCGTGACGGCGACGTGGAAGGGCTCGTGTACTTCACGAACCAGACGGGCTTCCTCGTCGCGGTGGTCTTCGCGTGGTCGGGTGCCGCGTCCCTGCTGCGGCGCGCGCAGCCGCCGGGGTGGCTCAAGGGCGCGGTCACGCTGTTCGCGGCGATCACGGGCCTCGTCGCGTGGCTCGTGCTCGCGCCCGAGGATCCCGGTGCGCCCGCCGTCTTCCTCGGACTGACCGACGGGCAGGTCGAGCACGTCGTCCTGCCGTGGGCGGTCTTCGCCGACTTCGTCCTGCTCGACGCGCACCGGCGCCTGCGCGGCCTCGACGCGGCCCGGTGGCTGCTCTACCCGCTCGCCTACTTCGTGTTCACCACGATCCGCGGGTTCGTCAGCCCGGGCAGCGAGTACCCGTACGGGTTCGTCGACCTCGGCGCGCTCGGGTGGACGGGGCTGCTCGTCAACGTCGTGCTCTACGGGGCGGGGTTCTTCGTCCTGGGCCTCGTCATCGTCGGGCTCGACCGGCTCCTGCCCACCGGGCCCGCGATCGGTCGCTACCCGGAGCGCGCCGCCCCCGAGGCGCCGTCCGCCGCCGAGCCCGCCCGGCCCGGCGGCGCCGACGCAGCGCGCTAGGGTGGCCCCCGTGCCCTCCCCGGTCGTCGGTCCGCTGCGCGTCGCGCGCGCCGCGCTCGTGGCGACCCTCGTGCTCGCGCTGACGGCGCTCGCGCACCGTCTCGGGGGAGGCGCGCTCCCGGACCCCCTGGTGATCGCGGCGCTGGGTGCGCTCACCCTGGCCGGGACGACGGCGGCCGCGCGCCTGCGCTTCACGCCCGCCCGGCTCGTCGTCCTCCTGGGCGGTGCGCAGCTCGCGTTGCACGAGGCCCTCACGGTGCTCGCGCCGAGCGGGACGTGCCACGCGAGCGGTGTGGCCGGGCACCCCGGCCACGCCGCCGCGGTGGCCGGGAGCGTCGTGTGCGCCGTGCCCTCCGCGACGGGCGTGCCCGACGCCGGGGCGAGCCTCGCGCACCCGGCCCACCTCGCGGCGTCGGGCACCGCGGGTGCCTGGATGCTCGCCGCGCACGCGGCCGCGACGATCGTGCTCGCCGTCGTCCTCTCGTACGGCGAGCGCGCGCTCGAGCGGTTCCTCGCCTGGGTGACGCCGCGCGTCGCGCTCCCCGGGCCCGTGCTCGTGGCGCCCACGGGACGCCGCGGCGTGGCGCCCCGGCCCGCTCCCCGCGTGGCGAGCCTGTGGCGGTCGAGCACCGCCCCGACCCGGGGACCGCCGTCGCCGACGGGCCTGTCGGGAGCACTGCTGCGCCCCCTCGCCGCGTCCTGACGCGGCTCCCCGACGAGGCCGACCCGGCGACGTGCCGGGCCAGGGGCACCACCCTGCGGCGACCGCCGCGCCTCGGACGGAAGACCCTCTCATGCCTCTCTCCCCGCGCCGACCTCTGTCGGCACTGCCCGCCACCCTTCTCGCGCTCGCCGCGGCGCTCGCGCTGTCGCTCGGCCTGACGGCCGCGGTCACGACGCTCACCGCCGGCCCGGCCGCCGCGCACGACCGGCTCCTGTCCTCCGACCCGGCGGACGGCGCCCGGCTCGAGACCCCGCCCGCGGCGCTGACCCTGACCTTCAACACCGAGCCGCTCGCGATCGAGCCGCAGGTCGTCGTCTCCGACTCCGCGGGGACGGTCGTCACGCAGGGTGCCCCGGTGATCGACGGCAGCACCGCGACGTTCGCGGTCGACCCGGCGGTCGCGCTCGGCGGTGACACCTACACCGTGGCGTGGCGCGTCGTCTCGTCCGACGGCCACCCCATCGAGGGCACCTTCGCCTTCGCGGTGGCGGCGCAGCCGGAGGCCCCGGCCACGGAGGAGCCCGCGGCGGACGCGACCACGGACTCGGCGACGGCCGAGGACACGGCCTCCGAGGAGGCCGCCGACGCGACCGACCCGGCGACCACCGCCCCCGCGGAGGCCGACGCGGCGGACGACGGCTCGGCGCTCGTCCCCGTGCTCGTCGGGATCGGCGCCGTCGTCGTGGCGGCCGCGGTCGTCGTCGTGCTCGTGCTGCGCCGCCGCTAGCTCCCCCCACCCCTCCGGACGGCGACCGCGCCGTCCGGCGCTGGGCGCTGCCCTCGCGCGCCCACCGGAACACTCCTGGAGAAGACCATGACCACCGTCCCCACCCGTCTCCTCGCCGGCATCGGCGCCCTCACCCTCACCGCAGCCCTGACCGCGTGCTCGACCGCCCCTGCCGATACCGGCCCCGCCGATACCGGCACCGGCACCGCGTCCGTCGCCGCGCAGACCGACGGCCTGGACGTCGTCGACCCCTGGGTCAAGGCGGCCGACGAGGGCATGACCGCCGCGTTCGGCACCCTGACCAACGACTCCGCCACCGACGTGCGCATCGTCTCCGCGACCAGCGAGGTGGCGTCCTCGACGGAGCTGCACGAGATGGCGTCCGACGACGACGGCGCGATGGTCATGCGCGAGAAGGAGGGCGGGTTCGTCGTCGAGGCCGGCGCCTCCCACGAGCTGTCCCCGGGCGGCGACCACCTCATGCTCATGGACCTCACCGGCCCGGTGCGGCCCGGCGACGAGGTCACCGTGACCCTGACCGCCGAGGACGGCTCCACGTTCGAGCTCACCGCCCCCGCACGCTCCTACGCCGGGGCGAACGAGGAGTACGACGGCCACGCGGAGCACGCCGACTCATGACCCGCCCGGACCAGGCCGTACCCGGCCGGAGCGGCGCGTCGCGCCGCACGTTCCTCCAGGGTGGTGCCGCCGCGCTCGGCGGCGCCGCCCTGGCGCTCGGCGGGCGCGCCGCGGTCGACGCCGCGTCCGCCCGACCCCTCCCGCCGCCTGCCCCGGCGGACGCGGCGGGCACCGCGACCGTCGCGTTCCGCGGCGCGCGCCAGCCGGGGGTCGACACCGTCCCGCAGGCGTTCGCGGCGTTCGTCGCGCTCGACCTCGTCGAGGGCGTCGACCGCGACGCGCTGGTGCGGCTCATGGGCATCTGGACCGACGACGTCGAGCGCCTCATGGCGGGCCGTCCCGGCCTCGCGGACACCGAGCCCGAGCTCGCCGCCGTGCCCGCCCGGCTCACCGTGACCCTGGGGTACGGGCCGGGCGTGTTCACCGCGGCCGGTCTGGAGGACCGTCGCCCGCCCTGGTTGCACCCGCTGCCCGCGTTCGGGATCGACCGGCTCGAGGACCGGTGGAACGACGGCGACCTCCTCCTGCAGGTCTGCGCGGACGACGACGTGACGGTCTCCCACGCGGTCCGGCTCCTGGTCAAGGAGGCGCGGACGTTCACGACCGTCCGGTGGGTCCAGCGCGGCTTCCGGCGAGCCCCCGGCACCGAGAAGCCGCGCACGACCATGCGCAACCTCATGGGCCAGGTCGACGGGACCCGGAACCTCGACCCCGCCGTCGACCCGGACCTGGTCTGGCACGCCGACGCCTCCCGGGGGTGGCTGGCGGGCGGCACGTCCGTCGTCGTGCGGCGCATCGCCATGGACCTCGACACCTGGGACGAGCTGGACCGCTCCGGGCGCGAGGAGGCCGTCGGCCGTCGCCTGGACACGGGGGCGCCGCTCACGGGCACCCACGAGCACGACGAGCCCGACCTGGACGCCCGGGGACCGAACGGGTTCGAGGTCATCGGCTCGTTCGCGCACGTCCGCCGCGCGCGCACGGACGACCCGGAGCAGCGGTTCCTGCGCCGCGCCTACAACTACGACGTCGCGCCGCCCCCCGGGGCGCTCTCGGACTCGGGCCTGCTGTTCGTCACGTTCCAGGCCGACGTCGACCGCCAGCTCCTCCCCGTGCAGCGGCGCCTCGACGAGCTCGACCTGCTCAACCGGTGGACGACGCCGGTCGGGTCCGCCGTCTTCGCGGTCCCGCCCGGCGCGCGCGACGGCGAGCACCTCGGGCAGGGCCTCCTGGGCGGCTGAGGC
>CAZFUQ010000008.1:30387-32508 GCA_964521905.1 uncultured Cellulosimicrobium sp. | reverse complement strand
TCCAGCCCGAGCGCGTGGGCGTCGCCCGTGCTGACGCTGATGTTGTCCGCGTCGGCGACGAGCTCGCGCGCGGCGGCGACCGCGGCGACGTCGTGGTCGATGCCCAGGACGCAGCCGTGGGACCCGACCGCCTCGCCGAACGCCCGGAGGTCGGCGCCCGGCCCGCAGCCGACGTCGAGCACGACCTGGCCCTCGGCGAGAGCGAGCTCGGAGGCCGCCATCGCCTTGTAGCCCCGGCCGAGATCCGATGCGGCCAGGCGCATCAGGTAGTCGTCGGGTCGGGTCGTCTCGAAGGAGCGCGTCATCCGTCGATTCTCCGCCGCCGGCGCGAGGGCGTCTCCGCCGGTCACACGGCGTCGCTACGGGCGCCGAGCCACGGCTCGAGGGCGTCGGTCCGCCCGAGCCAGCGCAGCCCGCCGTCGGACAGCTCGTCCGGGGTGGCGAGGACGTCGCGGAACGCGTCCAGCAGGCGCTCGCGCTCGTCGGCGTCCGGGCCGTCCTCGCCCTCCGCCGCCGTGCCGACGACCACGATGCGGGTCCGCGCCCGGACGGACCGTCCCTCCTCCGTCGTCGCGTCCTCCCAGGTGCCGAGCGTGCCGATGCAGAGCTGGCCGCCCGCGCCGTCCCACGCGCACAGCGAGTCCGGGCGGTTCGCGACGTGGAACACGCCGCGCGACCGGACCTGGCCCGTGCCGAGGTCCTCGATCCGCCGCAGGAGGCGCTCCGGGTCGAACGGGCGTGCCGAGCGGAGCTCGAGCGTCCAGCTCCGGTCGCCGACGGGCCGCTCGTCGCGCTCGTGCCCGGTCAGCGGGCCCCGCGCGCCGAGCGGGTGCGCACGCCGCTCGCCCGCGGCGGGGTCGTGGTCGTGGCGGGCGAGGTCGCCCGCGGTGAGCGCGTGCAGCCCGTCGACCCGGCGCGTGCCGACGCCGCGCAGGCGGTCGACGAGGCCGGAGCCGGTGGGTGCGGCGGGCACGTCGCCGGTCGTGACCACGAGGTCCGCATGCTCCAGCTGGGCTGCGAGGACCTCGCCGACGGCGCGCTCGTCGTCCTCGGTCAGCCCGATCCCGCGTTCCGAGACGAGGTCGTCGTCGAGCAGGTCGTGCTCGATCGTCTCGACGTCGGCGACGGCGAGGACGGTCGCCAGGCGCAGCCGTTCGAGCACGTCACCCGGGGCGGTCTGCGCGGCGAGGGCACGCACGACGGGCAGCGACTCGGCGGCGACGGGCAGGGCGAGCACGACGTGGTCCCAGCGGCCGTCCTCGGCCAGTCGACGCAGCGTGGGCACGGCGTCCTCGCGCACCGCGCACGACAGGCACGCGTGCTCGAGCGGGACGATCTCGTCCTCCACGACGCCCGTCGCGTCGACGACGACGCGGCGCAGCTCGCCCTGGGTCGCCCGGATGTCGTGGCGCAGCGCGACGACGCGGGGTGCGCCGACCACGAGGCCGAACACGGCGCTGTCGCGCAGCACGGGGTCGATCGTCGCGAGGACGTCGAGGGCGATCCGCGTGCCGGGGGTCCGCACGGTGTCGTCCGGGGGGCCGGGGTTCGGTGACGAGAAGGGCATGGAGGTGCTCCGATCCGTGGTCATGGGGTCCCCGGCAGACTTCTCGGCCGATCCGGGAACAACCCGCTCCTGAGAACTGTTCTCGACAACGGGTCAGCATAGTGCCTTGACGGGAATGATTCTCACTACCTAGAGTCGGCCCCCGTCGCCTCATCCGACCCCGAGAGGAACTGCCCATGTCCGCCGTCTGCCAGGTGCTCGGCACCACTCCCGGGTTCGGCCACTCGATCTCGCACTCCCACGTGCGGACCAAGCGTCGCTTCGACCCGAACATCCAGAAGAAGCGCTACTGGGTGCCCTCGCTGGGTCGCCACGTGACCCTCCGAGTCAGCGCCCGGGGCATCAAGACCATCGACCGCAAGGGGATCGACGTCGTCGTGGCGCAGATCCTCGCCCGAGGGGAGAAGCTCTGATGGCTACCCGTACCGACCTCCGTCCCGTGATCAAGCTCCGGTCCACCGCGGGGACCGGGTTCACGTACGTGACCCGCAAGAACCGCCGCTACGACCCCGACCGTCTCGCTTTCGACCAGCAGAAGCTGCGCCAGTTCTACC
>CAZFUQ010000008.1:14227-30377 GCA_964521905.1 uncultured Cellulosimicrobium sp. | reverse complement strand
CAGCGCGCTGTGGTCGTCGCCCGCTACGCCGAGCGACGCGCCGAGCTCAAGCGCGTCGTCGCGTCGCCCGCCTCCTCGTCCGAGGAGAAGGCGGCCGCGGTGCGCGAGCTCCAGCGCCAGCCGCGCGACGCGAGCGCCACGCGCGTGCGCAACCGCGACGTCGTCGACGGCCGGCCGCGCGCCTACCTGAGGAAGTTCGGGCTCTCCCGCATCCGCCTGCGCGAGCAGGCGCACCGCGGCGAGCTGCCCGGAGTCACGAAGTCGAGCTGGTGACCGCGGTCGTCCGACCGCTCATCACGACTCAGCAAGGAGACAGACCGTGAAGAAGAACATCCACCCCGAGTACGGGCCCGTCGTCTACCGCGACAAGTCGGCCGACTACGCGTTCCTGACCCGCTCGACCCTCGCGGGCGACCACCCGCAGGGACCGGGCGTCCCGCGCGAGACCATCGCCTGGACCGACGGGAACACCTACCCGGTGGTCGACGTCGAGGTCTCGAGCGCGAGCCACCCGTTCTACACGGGTAACCAGCGTGTCGTGGACACCGCCGGTCGTGTCGAGCGGTTCCGCCAGCGCTACGGCACCCGCGGCGGTGCGCAGGGCGGGGGCTCGCGATGAAGGTCCGTGCCTCGCTGCGCTCGCTCAAGGACAAGCCGGGCGCGAAGGTCGTGCGGCGTCGCGGCAAGACGTACGTCATCAACAAGCTCAACCCGCGCTGGAAGGCGCGTCAGGGCTGACGCGGGAACGAGGCCTCGGCCCCCCTCGGGGGCCGAGGCCTCGTCGTGCCCGGGGCGCGGACGTGACGGGCGCCGGCTTCCTGGCGGCGGCCGGGTGATCGTCGGGGCGCCGCTGTGAGCCGCCTTTGTGAGAACGATTATCGTTCATATATAGTCCGAGCGCCGGCGGCGACCAGGAGCCGCCCAGGACGAGCCCCGCCGTCGGACCCGACGGCCTAGAGAGGATCCACCGTGTCAGTCGCCATCCGAGGCAGGGCGTGGGTCGCCACGCTCGGCCTGCTCGCGCTGCTCGCATCGTTCGTCGTCCCGACGGTCGTCGGGACGCTCCCTGCGGCCGCGGCGCAGCCGGTTCCCGACCGGGAGTTCGTGCTCACGCACGGTCACGTCGACGGGTTCGAGACCACCTACGACGCGGCGAGCGGTGCGCTCGTCCTGAGCGTCAAGGACGACACGCGCATCTACGACTCCGGCGCCGTCTACAGGACGCCGGAGACGACGACGTTCGCCTACCAGGACGAGCGCTCGCGCACGACCCTTCCGGCGGCGTCGGGCGCCTGGGCCTTCCTCGGCGAGCACGGCGGCGACACCGCGTGGCTCGGTACCCAGTCCGGTGGCGACCAGTCCTACGCCCCCTGGGTGGGCTGGAGCACGGAGCGCCTCCTCACGAGCCTGACCGGCACCGGCCTCACGCCGGCAGCGGGGGCGCCGGTCAACCTCGACGTGCGCGTCGACGGCCCCGGGGACGTCTTCTCGTTCCAGAACGACGCGTTCGGCGGGCCGATCAACGTGTACGTGAACACGCTCACCGGCGCCGGCTCGATCCCCGTCGCGCAGAACGCCCACGTCCACACGAACTGGGTCTTCACCGCCGAAGGCGACTACACGTTCGTCGTGACCCCGTCCCTCGCCACGGCCGACGGCCGGACGATCACCGGGGCCTCGAGCACCTACCACGTCCGCGTCGGGGAACGTGCGCCCGAGCCGGTGACGACGACGGTGGTGGTCGCGTCGGACAAGGGGTCGTACGTCGAGGGTGAGTCGGTGGTCCTCGCCGCGTCGCAGGATCCGGTGACGGAGCTGTCGGTGTACCGGTGGGAGGTCGCGGCGGCGGGTTCGGACGAGTTCGTGGCGGTCGAGGGTGCCTCGGGTGCGTCGTACGAGCGTGCGGTCTCCCTGGCGGACGACGGTGCGCGGGTGCGTGCGGTGCTGCTGGACGGCGACCGGGTGGCGGGTACGTCCGAGCCGGTCACGCTCGACGTCGCCCCGGCCGCTCCGGCGCACACCGTGACCGTCGAGGGCGTCGAGGACTGGTACGCCCTGAACAGCGAGATCCACCTCGAGGCCGTGGTCGAGCCGGCCGTCGAGGGCGCGACCTTCCGCTGGGAGCGGCGCATGGTGGACGCCCCGGGGTTCACGCCGTTCTACCCGGCCGTGTTCCGCGACGCCGGCCTGAAGCTCCTCGCGAACGAGTACGCCACCGGCGTCGCCTGGCGCGTCGTCGTGATCGACGCGCAGGGCACGGAGCTCGCGACGTCCGAGCCGGTCGTGATCCCCGAGGTCCGCGAGGTGCCGTGGGAGGCCCCCGTCCTCGACGACACGCCGGTCGTGCTCACCGAGGGCCACATCGACCTGTTCAGCCTCTATCTCGACGCCGGACGCCTCGTGCTGTCGGTCGTGGACGACACGCGGCAGCACGCGAGCGGGTCGGTCGACCGTGCACCGAGCGCGGTGACGGTGTCCGTCGACCCGGGGCTGAGCGCCACGCCGGTGCCGGACACCGGCTACGACTTCCTCGGCGAGCCCGGCGACGAGGTCTACGTGCTGCCGTCGTCGGGCAAGGCGGGGCTGCCGTGGCCCGGGTGGTCGACCGAGCAGCTGGAGAAGAGCCTGCCCGCAGGCGAGACGGTGTCCGACCTGCGCTACGAGATCGAGGCAGAGGGCCCGGGCGACGTGTCCGCGTGGGCCGGTGGGGCCGGCGGGTCGCCGAGCGTGCACTTCGACAGCGGTGACGACGAGCCCGACGTCATCTCGGTCCACCTGGGCGCGCACGTCCACACGAGCTGGGGCTTCACCGAGCAGGGCACCTACACCCTGCGCGTCACCGCGAAGGGCTCGCTGTCCGACGGGACCGACCTGGTCAGCGACACCGAGACCTACACGTTCCGCGTCGGTGAGGCGCAGCCGGAGCCGGTGACGACGACGGTGACGGTGGCCGCGGACAAGGAGGCGTACGTCGAGGGTGGGTCGGCGGCGTTCTCCGTGTCGCAGGATCCGGTGACGGAGCTGTCGGTGTACCGGTGGGAGGTCGCGGCGGCGGGTTCGGACGAGTTCGTGGCGGTCGAGGGTGCCTCGGGTGCGTCGTACGAGCGTGCGGTCTCCCTGGCGGACGACGGTGCGCGGGTGCGTGCGGTGCTGCTGGACGGCGACCGGGTCGCGGGCACGTCCGCGCCCGTCACGCTCGACGTCGCCGTGAAGCCGGACCCCGGCCCCGGCCCGAAGCCGGGGGCGTCGGAGCCCAACCGCGAGTTCGTCCTGAACAAGGGTCACATCGACGGTCTCGAGACCACCTACGACGCCTCCAGCAAGAAGCTCGTGCTGTCGGTGAAGGACGACACGCGGATCTACGACGCCGGCTCGACGTACCGCGACCCTGCGGACGTCACCATCGCCTACGAGGACGCGCGCGCGGTGCAGACGCTTCCTGCGGCGCAGGGTTCGTGGTCGTTCCTCGGCGAGCACGGGGGCACCGACGCGTGGGTCGGCACCCAGACGGGCGAGGACCAGACCTATCTGCCCTGGACGGGGTGGAGCACCGAGCGCCTGCTCTCTTCCCTGCACGGAACCGGCATCGTGCCCGCCGCGGGCAGCCCCGTCTCGCTCGCGGTCGAGGTCGAGGGCCCGGGCGACGTGCTCACGTTCCAGAACGACTCGTTCGGCAACCCCGTCAACCGGTACGTCGACACCACCGCGTCGGCGGGCGGCACCATCCCCGTCACGGCCAACGCGCACGTGCACACGAACTGGGTGTTCACGGCCGAGGGCGACTACCACCTGACCGTCACGCCGTCCCTCAAGACGGCTGACGGCCGGACGATCACCGGTGACAGCGCCGACTACCACGTCCGCGTCGGTGCCTACGTGCCGTCGTTCGAGCCGTTGCCCGAGGACCAGCTCACCGACGCCAACCGTGGCGGGCTGACGCTGGACAAGGACAGCTACCCGCTCGGGTCGGACGCCGTCGCGTCGTCGTCGGCGCTCACGGACGCCCGCAAGGTCGTCGCGTACGTCTACTCCGAGCCCACCTCGGTCGGTGAGCTGACGGCGGCCGACGGTGCGGTGACGGTCACGGTCCCGGCGACGGTCGGGACGGGTTCGCACAGGCTCGCGCTCTACGACTCCGCCACGGGCGAGCTCGTCGGCTGGGCGCCGTTCACCGCGACCGCCGCCTCGGACGGCGGCGGGGGAGGCGCGGGCGACGGCAGCGGTGCCGGGGACGGCTCCGGCTCCGGTTCCGGGACCGGGACCGTCGCAGGCTCGACGACGCCGGAGCCGTGCATCGCGACACCCGTCACGAGCGAGGTCAGGACCGGCGCCGTCGGTGGCATCTCGGAGGGTCACTTCGACTTCGGGTCGATGGTGAAGGACGGCAAGCTCGTCGCGAGGACGAAGGACGACCGTGAGCAGCCGCCGAGCTGGGTCGACCCGGAGACGCTGACGTTCCGCCTCGGTGACGCGGCCGAGCGTGAGGTTCCCGCCGGCGCCGACTTCGCGTTCCTCGGGGAGAGCGGCGCGACGATCTGGTCGATCGGGCAGGTCCAGGACCCGGGCGTGCCCTGGGTCGGGTGGAACACCCAGCACCCCTCGCTCATCGAGGCGGCGGCCGGACCGGTGACCTACACGCTCGACCGCGTCGAGGGCCCCGGGAAGCTCGGCGTCTACGCCACCGGAAACTTCGGCGGGGTGGGCACCAGGTACTTCGGGACGATGGACGGGTTCCCCAGGTCCATGACGGTGCCGCTCAACCAGCACGTGCACGGCAACTGGGCGTTCAGCGAGCAGGGCGTCTACCAGGTGACGTTCACCCTGTCGGTGCCGCTGAAGAGCGGTGGCACGGCCTCCGACTCCGCGACGATCACGTTCTCCGTCGGGGACAGCTCGGGCACCGCGACGAGGACGACGTACGTCGGCAAGACTGCGGCGGGCGAGGACTGCGAGCTGAGCGCCGACCAGAAGGCGGCACTGGCGACCACCGGCGCCGACCCCGCGAGCGCTCTCGCGCTCGGCGCCCTCCTGCTCGTCACGGGCGCGACGCTGTACGGCGCCTCCCGCCGCCGTCGGGTCTCGTGAGCGACGGTTCCCGGTCGCGGTGGGTGCTCTGCACGGCGCTCGCCGCGGCCGCCGGCCTGGCGCTCGGGGGGTGCGCGACGACGGGTGCGGGGGTGGCGTCGTCGGGTGACCGGCTGAGCGTGGTCACCACGACGGGGATCCTCGCCGACCTCGCGCGCAACGTCGCCGGGGACCGGGCGGTCGTGACGTCGCTGGTCCCCGAGGGTGGGGATCCGCACTCCTACGAGCCCTCGTTGCGAGACGTGCGCGACGTCGTCTACGCCGACGTCGCCTTCAGCAACTACATGCTGCTGGAGGAGCACAACATCATCAAGATGCTGGACTCCAACCTGCCCGAGGGAGTCCCGAACGTCTCGCTCGCGGAGTCCGCGGTGAAGTACGCGGCAGAGATCATCCCGCTCGTCGAGAACGTCAACCTCGACACGATCTGGCTCGGGCTGCGCGTGAGCGGCACCGGCGTGGAGCACGGCGCCACGCGGTCCTCGGACGTGCACCTCAGCGCGACCGACCTGGAGGGGCCGGGCCAGCTCACGGGGTATCTCACCGAGACGTTCGGGCAGCCGCGGATCTACTTCGACTCCGCGGACGGGTTCGACCCCGGGGACGGGTACGCCGCGGACACCGTGACCCTGCCCACGAACGCGCACACCCACATGAGCTGGACGTTCTCCGAGCCGGGCGTGTACCGGCTGACGTTGAGGGCCGCGCTCGCGCCGACACCGGACGCCCGCCCGGTCGACATGGGCACCTCGACGGTCACGTTCGCGGTCGGGGTGGACCCGTACTCGGTCCCGAGGATGCAGGACGCGGAGGTGCTCGCCGGCAGTCACGCGGACGTGTCGGTCGAGCTCGACGACGGGCGGATCGTCCTCGCGGCGGACGACGGGCACGACGTCGGAGGCCACCACCACCTGCACGACCCGGCCGAGACGGTGATCTCCGTGCCGAACAAGGCGCTCGCGCCCGTGCCGGCGGGTCAGGACTTCCGCTTCCTGGGCAAGGCGGGGGAGCAGATCTACCAGCTCCCGCAGGCGGTGCTGGGCAAGCACGTGCACGGCGAGATCGACCCGCACCTGTGGCAGAACGTGCGCAACGCCGAGGCGTACGTCGAGATCATGCGGGACACGCTGATCGACGTGGACCCGGACGGCGCCGCCGAGTACCGCGCCAACGCCGCGGCGTACCTCGAGACCCTCCAGGAGACCGACCGGTACGTCGAGGAGACGATCGCCTCGATCCCGCGCTCGCAGCGCTACCTCGTGACGACCCACGACGCCTTCGCCTACCTGGGTGCCGCCTACGGGATCGAGATCGCGGGGTTCGTCACGCCCAACCCCGCGACCGAGCCGAGCATCGCCGAGCGGCGCAAGCTCACCCAGACCGTGCGCACGCTGCACGTCCCCGCGGTCTTCCTCGAACCCAACCTCATCGCCCGCTCGTCGGTCCTCACCGAGGTCGCGAAGGAGAACGACATCGAGGTCTGCCGCATCTACTCCGACGCGTTCGACCGCGACGTCACGACGTACGTCGAGATGATGCGCGCCAACGCGGACTCGCTCAGACGCTGCCTCGCCTGAACCGCCCACGGACCACTCGAGCGCCGCCCGACACGCGGCGCTCCGTCAGCACGAAGGATCACCCATGAACACCCGCACCATCGACCAGCGGCCGGTGCATGCGTCGTCGTCGGACGGCACCGCGCGGCGGCAAGCGCTCGTCACCCTCGCCGTCGTCGGCGCGCTCCTCGCCGGACCCGGGGCGGCGGCGCTGCCCGCCGACACCCAGGACGATCCCGCGCTGCGGCAGGCCGTCGAGGGCGACGAGGCGAGCGTCGACGGGCGTGAGGTCGTCACCGACGGACACGTCGACGTCGGCCCGCGCTTCCTCGACGGCACGTGGACGCTCCAGGCCCGGGACGACCGCGCGGTGCCACCGGTGTGGCGCTTCCCGGACGAGACGGTCTTCCACGTCGTCGACGAGTCGATCCTCGAGGCGCCGGACAACCCGGACTACGCCTTCCTCGGCGTCGAGGCCGGGTCGCCGCTGTACGTGGTCCCGCAGGTCCAGAACCAGGCCGTCGTCTGGCTCGGTTGGAACACCCAGGACCCCGAGGTGACGCAGCGCATCGACCGGGGCGCGACCCTGCGCCTGGACGGGGTCGAGGGCCCGGGCTCGTTCTTCCTGTTCCTCCAGGAGGGGGTGACGGGTCCGCCGAACGTCCTGTGGGACTCAGGAGCCGCGTATCCCCAGGACCTGTGGATGGACGTCAACACGCACGTCCACGCCAACTGGGTGTTCACCGAGCCCGGCGTCTACACGCTCGACGTGACGATGCTCGCCGACCTCACGGACGGCACCCACGTCGAGGACCCCGGCGTCCTGCGGTTCGCGGTCGGCACCTCCACCGACCCGCAGGCGGCTTTCCCCGCCGCGGACGAGGAACCGGGCCAGGAGACGGCGGAGCCCACCACGCACGCCCCGGACACGGTGACCGACCCGGCGGGCGGGCCGGACGAGGCGGACGACGCCGGGGCAGAGGACACCTCGACGTCCGGCGTGGCCCTCTGGGTCGGGCTCGCGGCGCTGGTGCTCGTGGCCGCCGTCGTCGTGACGGTCGTCCGGGGCCGGCGCGCTCGTGCCCTCGCCGAGCTGGAGGCGGACGGCCGTGAGGCGGACGCGGGGTCCGCCGACGGCGCGAAGGACCGGCCGTGAGCGCGCCGACCGTGGTGGACACGGCGGCGTCGACCACGAGGGAACGCGGCGCGGACGTCCCCGTGCTCCGGGTGCGTGACGTCGCGGTCGAGCTCGGTGGGCGCCTGGTGCTGCGCGACGCGAGCCTCGACGTGGGCGCCGGCGAGCTCGTCGGGCTCATCGGCCCCAACGGCGCGGGCAAGACGACGCTCCTGCGGGCGGTCCTCGGCCTGGTCCGACGCCGGTCGGGCGAGGTTCTCGTGGACGGTGCCGGGGGGCGCGCCGCGTCCGCGGGGATCGGGTACGTGCCCCAGCGGCACGAGTTCGCGTGGGACTTCCCGATCTCCGTGGAGGACGCCGTGCTGTCCGGACGGGTGCGGAGCATCGGCTGGCTGCGCAGGGCCGGCGTGGCGGACTACCGCGCGGTCCGCGAGGCGCTCGACCGCGTGCGCATGACGCACCTGCGGCGGCGTCCGGTGGGGGAGCTGTCCGGCGGCCAGCGGCAGCGCGTCCTCGTCGCCCGCGCCCTCGCGCTGCGGCCCCGCGCCCTGCTCCTCGACGAGCCGTTCACGGGCCTCGACGTCCCGACGCAGGAGCTGCTCACCGACCTGTTCGCCGAGCTCGCGCGCGAGGACGGCCAGGCCGTGCTCATGACGACGCACGACCTCGTGGCGGCGATGCACGCGTGCACGCGCATCTGCCTGCTCAACCGCACCGTCGTCGCGACGGGCACGCCCGCGGAGCTCGCCGACCCCGACCTGTGGATGCGCGCGTTCGGCATCTCGGCGTCCTCGCCCCTGCTCGCCTCGCTCGGGCTCGCCCCCGCTGCCTCCACCCCAGCTGCCCCGACCCACGAGAAGGAGGCGGACGCGTGATCTCGATCGGGGACTTCGTCCAGGACCTGCTCAACCCCGACCTCGCGTTCCTGCCCAAGGCGCTGCTCGTCGCCGTGATGTCGAGCGTCGTGTGCGGGGTCATCGGGTGCCACGTCGTGCTGCGCGGCATGGCGTTCATCGGCGATGCCGTCGCGCACGCCGTCTTCCCCGGCCTCGCGGTCGCGTTCGTGCTGCAGGGCTCGCTGGTCCTCGGCGGGGCGGTCGCGGGCGTCGTCACGGCGGTCCTCGTGGCCGTGTTCTCGCAGAACCGGCGGCTCAAGGAGGACTCGATCATCGGGGTCTTCTTCGTCGCCGCGTTCGCGCTCGGGATCGTCGTCATCTCGACGGCGCCCGGGTACGCGGGGTCGCTGCAGCAGTTCCTCTTCGGCTCGATCACGGGCATCCCCGACGAGGACGTCGTCGTGGTCGCCGTCGCGGGGACCGTCCTGCTCCTGCTCGCGTTCCTGCTCCACAAGGAGCTCGTCGCGGTGAGCCTCGACCGGGAGATGGCCCGCTCCGCAGGGCTGCCCGTGTTCTGGCTCGACCTCTT
Organism: uncultured Cellulosimicrobium sp.; assembly: GCA_964521905.1. GTDB lineage: Bacteria > Actinomycetota > Actinomycetes > Actinomycetales > Cellulomonadaceae > Cellulosimicrobium. Next base: position 21,176 of record CAZFUQ010000008.1, on the reverse strand, counting down.
CCTCTACGTCCTCGTGACGATCGCGATCGTCATCTCGGTGCAGACGATCGGGAACATCCTCGTGCTCGCGCTGCTCATCACCCCGGCCGCGGCCGCGCGACTGCTCACCGACCGGCTCGGCGTGATGATGCTCCTCGCCCCCGTGATCGGTGGCGGGTCGGCCCTCGTCGGTCTGTACCTCTCCTGGAGCCTCGACCTCCCGGCCGGAGGCACGATCGTGCTCGTCGCGACCGCCGCCTTCCTCCTCGCCTGGCTCCTCGCCCCGCGTCACGGCCTCCTGGCACGCCGCCGTGCGCACGCGTCGGCGCGCACGCCCGAGGAGGAGGCGGACGGACTGGCTCCGGCTCCCGGAGCGTCGGGCGACCGAGAACCCGCGACGACGGCCCCGTAGTCGCGCTCGTCCGCGACGCGGGGCGCGCCGCCTGCGGCGCCGGCGACCTCCCTGGTGCCCGATTCGTCCACTCGGTGAGATGCGAGCGCTCAGGGCTTGCGCAGACCCCAGATGAGAATGATTATCAATACTGTTCGCTCACGGTGAGCGAGCTGGACAAGGAGACGACGATGCATCGGATGCGTACGGCAGGGGGCGCCCGGGTGGGCGTGACGGTTCTGGGCACGGTCCTCGGGACGGCGGTGGCGACCGTCGGGCTCGCCTCGGCGCTCGCCACGTCCGCGGCGGCCGCCGACCGGGCCACGGGGCACTTCGACGTGGCCGCGGAGATCGAGTGCGACGCGAACGGCGACGTCGTGGACGTGCACGCGCACGTCCACGAGCACGTCGGTGGCGCGCACGTCGAGCTGCCCGCGGGCGACTGGCTGGCCTTCACGAGCGGCGGCGCGAACGGCCCGGCGGTCGGGTTCGCCGTGGAGGAGGACGCGACGTGCGACCTCTCCGAGGTCGAGTTCACGGCGAACGCGCTCGACGCGGCGAGCACCGGGACCTCGCTCTCGGCGGCCGGGACCGCGGGCGCGTTCTCGGCGAGCAAGACCGCCTTCTCGGGGTCGGTCACGCTCGGCGCGGGCGGTCACGAAGACGTCGCGTGGTCGTTCGCCACGACCGGCACGTACCTCGTCACGTTCGACGTGAGCGTCGACGGGGTGCCGTGGGCGACCTCCGAGGAGCTGCCGCTGAAGAGCTCCTGACGGGTGCGTGTGCGGGCGGGCGAGGCGCTTGCCTCGCCCGCCCGCACGCGTGCCGCACTCCGCGGGACCGCGGTGTCCGCGAGCGACGAGGCTCGCGAGCAACGACCGGCGGGTGACAGAAGTGACGGGATGGACGACGCGTCGACACGGGTCGCGCGCCGACGAGCCAGGACGGACGAACGCAGTGAGACGACAGACGACAGGACGCCGGACGCCGGCCGGGCGAGCGGCGCTGCGCGCCGCGGCGGTGGCGATGCTGGCAGCGGGGATCGCCCTGCCCCTCGCCCCGGCGGCCCACGGCCAGGAGCAGGGGGGTGCCGACGCGGTCCTCGAGACGGCTCCCGCCCTGATCGACGAGGGGGTGTCGTTCCTCACCGCCGCGTACGCGGACGGCCGGGCGACGATCGACCTGGGCCACGGGCCGACGACGACCACCGCTCCCAAGGACGTGCAGTCCCGGTACGGCGTGGAGGACGTCGTCGTCTCGGTGCCCCGCCCCAAGCAGGGCACCGTCCCCGCCGACGCGTCGTGGGCACCGCTCGGGCCGGAGGGAACCGCCGTCTACGGGACGCAGCGCTCCGTCCCGGCGAGCGGCTTCGAGGGCACGGCCGCGACGATCGTCCTGAGCACCTACGGGATGTCGCGGACCGACGTCGTGGCCGGCGGGGTCCGCTGGGTGGTCGACGACGTCGAGGGGGGCGGCCTGGTCGCGTTCGGCAAGCCCGGTGTCTTCATCGAGGGCACGCCGGCGCGAGGCTGGTACGCCGGTCACGGCATGGCCGCCTCGTACGAGCCGTTGACGATGAACCCCGGCCAGCACTCGACGTCCGACTCGGTGTACTTCACCGAGCTCGGGCTCCACTGCGTGCACCTGCGCGCCGAGATCACCACGGCCGGCGACGAGGTCGTCTCCTCGGAGCCGGTCACGCTGCGCGTCGCGGTCGGCAACGTCCCGGACGCCGCCACCGCGGAGTGCGGGGCCGCCGTCGACCCGGAGCAGCCGGTGCTGCCGCCCGAGGGCGAGGAGCCCGTCGACCCGGTGGACCCTGTCGACCCGGTGGACCCCGTCGATCCCGGTGATCTCACCGACCCGCGCAACAACACCGTGCTGCCGCCGACGCACACGGACCTCTCGTTGCGCCCCGGCGACGACGGGCTGCGCTTGCTGCTGCGCGAGTCGACCACGTCGTGGGAGACGTGGCACGAGCCGGCCACGACGGTCGTGCACGTCCCGGACGCGGCGCGCGTCACCGTGCCCGAGCCCACGGCGGCGGCCGACTCGACGTTCCTCGCGCCCGCGGGCGCGACGGTCTACCGGCTGCCCAAGCAGCCCAAGCCGAACATCGCCTGGCTCGGTCTCGCGTCCGAGCACTTCGACGCGGCCGCCTACGAGCGGCTCCCGAACCTCCGCGTCGTCTCGGTGACGGGCCTCGACGGCGGCACCGCGCCGGGCGACTTCTTCTTCGGCGCGGACGAGGCGTTCGTGCGCTCCGGAGCGGCCCCGTACTTCTCGACGAAGCAGGGCCTGCCGCAGGCGCACCAGGCGCTGCCGCCGAGCCTCGCGCACAAGCACCTGAGCTGGGACTTCACGGCGCCCGGGACGTACTGCGTCCGGATCACGGCCGATGCCACCGAGACCGACGGCACGCGCGTCGGCGACGACACCGTGCTCACGTTCGTGGTCGGCGGCACGTCGTACGACCCGATCTCCACGCCCACGTGCCTGCAGTCGGACGCCGACCGCGCCGTCAGCCACGTCGTCGCCCCGGCCGAGGCACCGGCCGGCGAGACGGCCGTCATCGAGGAGCCCCGCTACCTCGAGCACGTGCACTTCGCGCACCTGACGCCGCGCCTGACCGACGCCGGGCTGGACCTCTCGCTCGTCGAGGGCGACCGGGCGTCGTCGGGCGTGCGTCACGACCTCGTCGACGTCGTCGTCGCGACGGGCGACACCGTGCACGCCTTGTCCGTGGAGGCGCTGCGCGAGGACTGGCGCGACGCGGAGGAACCGTACGTGCGCGGGTACGAGCTGCGCGCCCAGTCCGCGGCGACGAACGACCTGGGCCTCGACCTGGCCGACCTCGACCCGGCCGCCTTCGACGGCGACCTCACCTGGACGCTCGACGACGTCGACGGCCCGGGCTCCTTCCTCGTCGTCGACGAGTGGCAGTCCCTGGTCCCCGGGCACAAGGGCGCCCTGCTGTCGACGCACGCGCAGTACCCGGCGACGTCGGCGACGGTGGCCCCGGGGGCGGCGAACCTCCTGCGCTGGAGCTTCTCCGACGCCGGGCGCTACTGCGTCACCACGACGCTCTCCGGCACCACGGCGGCCGGCGGCCCCGTGGCGACGACCACGACCCTCACCGTCGCGGCGGGCGTCGACCCGGCGGGCATCGAGCCCTGCGACCCGACCGACCCCACGGACCCGACGGATCCGACCGACCCGACGGATCCGACCGACCCCACGGACCCGACCGACCCGGTGTGGCCCGTCACCGACCGGACGGTCCTGAGCAGCGGGCACGTCGACCTGCTCGCGCGCGTCTCGGCGGACGCGGCGGGCACGGTGCTCGAGACCGTCGTCCGCGACGACTCCGTGGTGCCCGCGCTGGAGCACGACCCGGACGAGGTCGTCCTCGACGTCCCCGAGGGCGCGCGCCAGCAGGTCCCCGCCGACCCCGCCTACGCGTTCCTCGGCGAGCCCGGCGACCCGGTGTGGCTCCTGCCCGAGAGCCCGCAAGCCGACCTCGTGTGGCCGGGGTGGAACCTCGACGCCGCCGAGGGCTCCGGCGTGACGGCCGTGCGCTGGGATCTCGACGACGTGCGCGGGCCCGGGTCGTTCACGCTCTACGACTCGGCCGGCGACGACTGGGGCGCGCCGCGCGTCCTGCTCGACGACGCCGAGCACGCCTCTCTCACGTACGCCGCGCACGCGCACGGGACGTGGGCGTTCGCCGCCGCGGGCGTGTACTGCCTCGACGTGCGCCAGACGGCGCTCGACGCGTCCGGAGCGGAGCTCCCCGGCGCGACGGACGGCGGGACGCTCGTGCTCGCCGTCGGGGTCGACGCCCGGCGCGTCGACGAGCAGCACTGCGGCATGACGGCGGACGACGTCGCGGCGGGCCCGACGGACCCGACCGACCCCACGGACCCGACCGACCCGACGGACCCGACCGACCCGACCGACCCCACGGACCCGACCGGTGACCCGGCCGGCGACACGGACGGTCCGGATGGCGGCACCGCGGCGCAGGTCGCGACCTCGTCCGCTCGGCAGCCCGGAGAGAGTGCCGGGGACGAAGGGGGTGCCGGGGCGCTCGCGACGACCGGCGTCGGCACGGCCGCCGCCGTGGCCGTGTCTCTCCTCGCCGTCGGGCTGGGGACCGCGCTCGTCCTCTCCCGACGTCGTCTGGTCGGGGTCCCGGGAGGTGCTCGCCCTCGCCGCCAGGATCGATAATGAGAACGATTCTAACTTCTGTTAGTGTGGCCGCCGGGCCGTCCCACGGCCGCTGTCCCTGCACGGAAAGGAGTGGTCGTCGCGCGCCCGAGCCGCCGACGACCGACCCACGCATGACGCTCACCGCACGACACCGCACCCGCTCCCTGGCGGCCCTCGGTCTCGTCCTCCCGCTCACGTTCCTCGCCGCCTGCTCGTCCGGTGGCACGGACACGGAGCCCGGCGCGGACGAGACCACCACCGAGGAGGCGGCGAACACGCCGAGCGAGGCCGCCGCCGTCGGCCCGCGCCTCGCCATCACCTACGACGGCGGGATCCAGGTCCTCGACGCCACGACCCTCGAGGTCGTCGACGACATCGAGCTCGCCGGGTTCAACCGGCTCAACGGTGCGGGTGACGGCCGGCACCTGCTCGTCTCGACGACCGGCGGGTTCCAGGTCCTCGACGCCGGCTCGTGGGCCGAGCCCCACGGGGACCACTCGCACTTCTACCGGGCGCTGCCCGAGCTCACCGACACGGTGCTCGCGGCCGAGAAGCCGGGGCACGTCGTCGTCCACGACGGCCGGACCGCGCTGTTCGACGACGGGACCGGGCACGTGACCGTCCTCGACTCCGCCGAGGTGGCGGACGACGCGCGCGAGACGCGCGAGCACACGACCCCCGAGGCGCACCACGGCGTCGCGATCGAGCTGCACGACGGCACGCTCGTCGTGTCCGAGGGCACCGAGGACGCCCGCACCGGTATCCGCGTGCTCGACGCCGACGACGAGGAGATCGCGGCCTCCGACGAGTGCCCGGGCGTCCACGGCGAGGCCGTCGCGGCCGACGACGCGGTGCTCGTCGGGTGCGAGGACGGTGTCCTCGTCTACAAGGACGGTGCGATCACCAAGGTCGCGAGCCCGGACGCCTACGGCCGGATCGGCAACCAGGCCGGGTCCGAGGAGTCGACGGTCGTCCTCGGCGACTACAAGTCCGACCCGGACGCCGACCTCGAGCGCCCGACGCGCGTCTCGCTCACCGACACCGCGACGGGCGAGCTCACGCTCGTCGACCTCCCGTCGAGCTACACGTTCCGCTCGCTCGCGCGCGGCGACGCCGGGGAGGCGCTCGTCCTCGGCACCGACGGGCAGATCCACGTGATCGACCCGGCGACGAAGCAGCTCGTGCGCTCGATCCCGGTCATCGACGCGTGGGAGGAGCCGGACGAGTGGCAGTCGCCGCGCCCGGCGATCTTCGTCCTCGACGGCTCGGCCTACGTCACCGACCCGGCGAACCGGTCGATCCACGCGGTCGACGTCGAGACCGGCGAGGTCTGGAACACGGTCGAGCTGGAGGTCGAGCCGAACGAGATCAACGGGGTCTCGGGCGACGTCGAGGCGGGTGCCGCCGAGCACGAGCACTCCGACGACGAGGGCGAGCACGAGCACTCCGAGGAGGAGGGCGAGCACGCGGACGAGGACCACGACCACGACCACGAGCACTCCGACGAGGAGACCGCGCAGGGCTGATCCGGACGCTCTCCCGGTGCCCGCGCCGCGGCACCGCCCTCCCGGGCGGGCCGCGGCGTCGGCGCGCCCAGGAATCGCATGAGATCCTCGGGCGTTGACGGAGGCGGAGGTGGGTGTCGTGCAGAGGATGACGCGTCAGCGGGCGGCGCTGCTGGAGGCGATCGAGGAGCAGGAGGCCTTCCGCAGCGCGCAGGCGATCCACCAGGACCTGCGCTCGCGCGGTGACGGGGTCGGCCTGGCGACCGTGTACCGGGGGCTGCAGGCGCTCGCGGAGGCCGGCGTGGTCGACAGCCTGCGGACCGCCGAGGGGGAGAACCTCTACCGGCGGTGCGTCCGCGCGGAGCACCACCACCATCTGGTGTGCCGCTCGTGCGGCCGCGCCGAGGAGATCGACGGTCCGACGGTCGAGGCGTGGGCGCAGGGCGTCGCGGCGGCGCACGGGTTCGTGGACATCGAGCACGTGGTGGAGCTCTTCGGCACCTGCGCCGACTGCCAGGTCCGGGCGTAGCAGACATCTCGGGCATAATCTCGTGGGCGTCGCGAGCGTGCTCCGGCGCGGTCCGTCGACGCTTCTCTCACGAGAAGTCGCGCGAAACTCCGCGTGTTCCCTAGTGTTGTGCCCTGTGCGCGGCCCCTCGGCTGGCACACTGAGACCGTGACGACGGGCGGGGACCACCGCGCGTCGTGAACCGAAGAAGGGATTCGCATGTCGCTCAACAAGTCCGAGCTCGTCTCGGCCATCGCCAGCAAGGCCGACCTGTCGAAGGCGGACGCCGAGAAGGCCCTCAACGCCTTCCAGGAGGTGCTCATCGAGTCGCTGGGCAAGGGCGAGGCCGTCAAG
>CAZFUQ010000008.1:5716-14217 GCA_964521905.1 uncultured Cellulosimicrobium sp. | reverse complement strand
CCCGTACGGGCGAGGAGATCTCGATCCCGGCCGGCTTCGGCGTGAAGATCAGCGCCGGCAGCCTGCTCAAGAAGGCCGTCGCCAAGTGACGTCTCGCTGACCGACCGAAGCCGGCTCGGTCAGCAGCACGAAGGCCCGGGTCCCGCGAGGGGCTCCGGGCCTTCGTCGCGCCCCCACCACCCGTGCCGAGCACGACATGAGGGTCCTTGTGCGCCCGATAGCGACCCTCAGGTCGTGCTCGGCACGGGGCCGGAACGCGTCAGGCGTGGACGACGTTCGCGAGGACGCCGTGGTTCGTCAGGCGCGTGCCGACCGCCTGGTCCACCTCGGAGAACGCCTTGTTGGAGCGTGCGATGCCGATCGCCCCGGCCATGGCGCCGTGCCCGGTGGGGCGGTCGATGCGGGCGACGAGCTGGTCGCCGTGCGTCATGAAGTCGACCGCGAACACGAGGTGCTGGGCCTTGCCCGCGAACGCGCCGAGCCAGAACGTCTTCGCCTTGCTGCCGCGCTCGGCGGCCCACTGCCCCGTGGGGCGCGTGGTGACCGTGAAGCCCTGCTCCTGGAGGGCGGCGTGCAGGTGCTGCTTGGCGACCTCGGGGTCGCCGGAGAGGAAGTAGTCGACCGTGGCCATGGGGTGGCTCCTCGCGTGGTGGGGTGCTCTGCCGGCGAGGGCGGTTGCCCCGGCCTCGGGGATGCTACCGCTCGGTGCGCCCGCGCCCCCGAGATGTCTTGAGAATCGTTCTCATGAATCGTGTAGGCTGACGGCCCACCCACCGGAAGGACCCCTCATGGCCGTGCCCAAGCGCAAGCTCTCCCGATCCAACACGCGCGCCCGTCGCTCGCAGTGGAAGGCGCAGGTCCCCGAGCTCGTGACCGTCGTCGTCGACGGCCGCGAGCTCGCCGTGCCGCGCCGGCTCGTCGCCGGGGTGCGCCGCGGGCTCGTCACGCTCCCCGAGTGATTCGCGCGGCGTGACCTCGAGCCCGTTCCCGGTGCCCGACGGCGCGTGCCGGCCGGCGAGGTCGCCTCGCCGTGACAGCATCCTCGCGTGAGCGAACCGACCTCCGACGTGGTCCCCGGGCGCCGGGAGCGCCGCGAGCGTGCGCAGCTGAGCCACGGCCACGGCCACGCGCACGGCCCGGCCGCACCCGCCACGCGTCGCGTGCGCCTCACGCTCGCCGCGCTGCTCGTCCCGGCGCTGCTCGCGACGCTCGCGGGCCTCGTCGCGCTGTGGCCGGCGACGCAGGACGTCCCCGACCGGATCCCCGTCGCCGCCGAGGGCGCCGCGGTGCTGCGCGCCACGGTCACCGGCCCGCTCGACGAGGAGACGAGCGAGGTCCCCGCCCGCCTCGACGCCGGGTCCCGGGCGGGCGGCCAGGACGTCGGCGGCGAGGAGATCACCGTCAACGCGCCGCCCGAGTACGTCGCCTACGGGTTCGACGAGGGTGACCGGCTCCGCGTCCTGTACATCGCGGAGGCCGAGGCGGCCGGTGTCAGCCCGTACGTCTTCATGGACTTCGAGCGCGGCCTGCCCATCGGGATCCTCGCGCTCGCGTACGCGGCCGTCGTGCTCGCGGTCGCGCGCTGGCGGGGTCTCGCGGCGCTCGCCGGGCTCGCCGGCGCGTTCGTCGTCATCGCGTGGTTCACCCTGCCCGCGCTGCTCACCGGCCAGGACGCGCTCGGGGTCGCGCTCGTGACGTCGTCGCTCGTCATGTTCGTCGTCCTGTACGTCGCGCACGGGTTCACCGCGCGCACGTCCACGGCGCTGCTCGGCACGCTCGTCGGCCTCGCGCTCACGGCGCTGCTCGGGTCGTGGGGCTCGAGCGCCGCCAACATCACGGGCCTGACGTCCGAGGAGTCGCTGTGGATCCCGCAGTACGCGCCCGCGCTGGACATCCAGGGCGTGGTGCTGTGCGGCATCGTCCTCGCGGGCATGGGCGTGCTCAACGACGTGACCATCACGCAGGCCTCCGCGGTCTGGGAGCTGCGCGCGGTCGCGCCGCTCGCGTCGCGGAGCGAGCTCTTCACGCGCGCCATGCGGATCGGGCGCGACCACATCGCCTCGACCGTCTACACGATCGCCTTCGCGTACGTCGGTGCCGCGCTGCCGCTGCTCATGGCGGTCTACCTGTCCGACCAGAACCTCGCCGCGAGCCTCACCTCGGGCGAGATCGCGGAGGAGGTCGTGCGCACGCTCGTCGGGTCGATCGGCCTCGTCCTCGCCATCCCGATCACCACCGGCATCGCCGCGCTCACGGTCCCCGGGACGCCGTCGGGCCGGCCCGCCGTCGTCGGTAGGGTCGAGGTCCCCGCGGCATGACGGCGCCGCGGGCCGTCACGGTGGCCCCGGCGCACGGCGTTCGCGGTGGTCAGGGCGGCGACGACCGTCACGCGGCGCGTGGCACGACGACAGGAGGACGACGGTGGCGACGAGCGGACGGGACGTGGCGGTGCTCGGACCCGGAGGGGTCGGCGGGCTCGTCGGGGCGCTGCTCGCGCGGTCCGGCGCGGACGTCACGTACCTCGCGGGCGAGGCCACGGCGGCGGCCCTGACCGAGCACGGCGTGCACGTGCGCAGCCGCCAGGTGGGCGAGCTCCACGTCCCCGCACGGGCCGCGACGCGGCTCGACGGGCCGGTCGACGTGGTCGTCGTGGCCGTCAAGCAGACGGCGCTCGACGACGCGCTCGACCGCGTCCCGCCCGAGGTGCTCGGGGACGGCGTCGTCGTCCCCGTGCTCAACGGGCTCGACCACCTCGACGTCCTGCGGGCGCGCTACGGGACCGAGCGCGTGCTCCCCGCGACGATCCGCGTCGAGTCCACGCGCGTCGCGCCCGGCGAGATCGAGCACACGAGCGCGTTCACCGACGTCGACCTCGCCCCCGGCGGTGTCGCGCCCGACCGGGTCGAGGCCGTGCGGGCGCTCCTCGACGGTGCCGGGATCGCCACCACGCCGCACGCCGACGAGACGGCGCTGATGTGGGCCAAGCTCGGCTTCCTCGCGCCGTTCGCGCTGCTCACGACGACGTACCGTGCGCCGATCGGCGAGGTGCGCACGGCCCGCCGCGGCGAGCTCGAGGCGCTCGTGCGCGAGGTCGCGGCGGTCGCGGCGGCGAGCGGCGCGCCGTCGGACCCCGAGCGCACCCTGTCGTTCTACGACCGCTTCGCCCCCGAGGCCAAGTCCTCGATGCTGCGCGACGCGGAGGCGGGCCGCCCGCTCGAGGTCGACGCGATCGGCGGCGCGATCGTCCGCGCGGCGACGCGCGCGGGCGTCGAGGTCCCGCTCACCGAGCGTCTCGTCGCGGGGCTCGCGCAGCCCTGACGACCTGCGAGCCGCCCGGCCCCCTTCACGGGACCGCTACGCGACCCCCTGTGGACACGTCCCCAGGGCCCTCCCAGGTTCGACAGGATGTGCCCATGAGAGAGCCGTGGGTCGACGTCGCGCTGGCGCGGCTGCCCGAGACGCGTTCCTGCCCGGCGTGCGCCGCCCCGTTGCGGTCGTCGCGCTGCGGCCGTTGCCTGCTCGACCTCACCGGTCCGCTCGCGTTCGAGATCGCGACCGCGTCGTCGCAGGCGGCGGACGCGCTCACCCGGCGCCAGGCCGCCCTCGACGCGCTGCGGGCCGGTCAGCCCGACGCCGCGGCGTGGGCCACGCGCGCCGCCGCCGGTCCGCCCGGGGCCGTCCCGGCCGCCGCCCGTCCGGCCGCGCCGACCCGCACCCGTCCGCCCGGTGCGCTGCGTCCGCTCGACCCCGCCGCCCGCGGGCCGGTCGGCGCGCCGCCGGTGCCGCCCCGTCCTGCGCCGCGCCCGCCGGTGCCGGTCGGACCGGGTCCCGTCGCCGTGGTGCGTCCGGGCCCGACGGCGCGGCCCGGGCGGTCCGTCGGGCTGCAGCCCGTCCTCGCGGGTGCGGGAGCGGGGCTGCTCGCGGTCGCGACGGTCGTCTTCGTCTTCTTCACGTTCGGCGACGACCTCGCGCTCCGGGCGGTCGTCACCGGGGTCGTCACGGTCCTCACCGTCGCGGCCACGGTGCTCCTGCGCTCGCGGGGCCTGCGCTCCTCGGCGGAGTCCGTCGCGGCGCTCGTCGTCGTGCTCGCCCTCGTGGACGTCGAGCTCGCGCTGAGCGCGGGCCTGCTCGGCGGGCTGCCCGTCGCGTCCGCGCGGGCGCTGCTGCTCGCGGCGGTGGTCGTCGGGCTCGGGGTCGTCGGAGACCGTGCGCGCGTGCGTGCGTGGGTGACGAGCGCCGTCGTGCTCGCACCGCTCGTGCCGCTCGTCGCCGCCCCGGCCGTGGGCGCGGCGTGGGCCTGGGCGTGGGCCCTGCTCGCGACGAGCCTGCTCACCCTGCTCGCGGCGCCCGTCGCGGCGCGGTCCGGGCCGCGCGTCGGCAGCGGGCTCGGGGGAGAGCGCGGCGTCCTGCGCGTGGTGCGTTCCGTGGCGGTCCCGGTCGCGGTCCTCACGGGTCTCGCGGTCCCGCCCCTGCCGGGGCTCCCCGGCGCGTCCGGTGCCGCGCTCGTCGCGCTGGGCGCCGCGCTCGTGTCCGGGGTGCTGCGGCGGGCGACGCGCGAGCGCGCCTGGTTCGCCGCCACCGGCGCCGCCGCGGTCCTCGCCGCGGCGCTGCTCGGGACGGGCGGCACGATCGTGGGGGTCGGCGCCGTCCCCGCCGCGGCGGTGGCGTGGCTCGCGGTCCTCGCGCTCACCACCCCGGGCGTCGTCTCGGGGCTGCGCGGGCGCCCGCTGTCGCCGGCAGGGCGTGCCGACGCGCTCCTCGGGGGCGCGGTCGTCGCGCTGCTCGGCGCGCTCCCCGCGCTCGCCCTCACCGGGCTGCGCGTGGTGGACGTCCTCGTGACGGGCACCGCGAGCACGGCCACGACCCTCGACGACGCGCCGCTCGGCGTCGGGCCGTTCGACCCCGTGGCCTGGGGGAGCGGCGGGTCGGTCACGGCCGTGCTCGTCGCGACGCACGTCGGGCTGGCCGCCGCGCTCGTGGTGACGCTCGTCGCGGGTCGGCTCGCGCTGGGCGCGCCGGGCCTCGCCCCGCCGCGGCCGGCCTCGCCGGGTCCGGGAGGGGCGCATCCGGGAGGGGCGCGTCCGGGCGCGGTGCGGACCGGCCCGGTGCGCCGGGTCGCCGCGCCCGTCGTCCGCCTCGGGCGTGCCCTCGCGCCGTGGCTCGCGCTGGTCCTCGTCCTCGGGCTCGTGCTCGACCCGCGCCTCGCCGCACTCACCTCCCTCGTGCTGCTGGCGCTCCTCGCCGCCGCGCTCGTCGTCGTGACGGCGCGCCCGGCCGGTCCCGTCGTGCCGGTCGGGCCGGCCGGTGCGCCCGCGCCCGCCGGCACCCCTGCGCAGGCCGCGCCGGGTGTGCTCGTGCGCGCGGTGCGTCGTGCCCTCGCCGCCGCGCTGCGACCGGTCGGCGAGACTCTCCTCCCGACGCCGCGCGCCGCCGTCCGGCGGGGCGTCGCACCGGTCGGGTCGGCCGAGCGGCGCGTGTGGCGCGCCACGGCGCTCGCCGGTCTCGTCGCGGCGGTCGTGCTGCTCCTCGCCGGGTCCTGGGTGGCGCGACCGACCGCGACGGCCGGCGCCGTCGTCGTCGGGCTCCTCCTGCTCGCCGCGCGCGCCGTCGCGCCGCGCCCCGCCCACGCGGTGCTCGTCGGGTCGGCCTACGGGTACGCGCTGCTCGTGCTCGGCGTGACGCTCGGGTGGGCCGGGATCGGCGCCGTCGCGGTGCTGTGCACGGTGTCGGGGGTCGCGTCGCTCGCCGCGCTCGCGGTCACGCTGGTGCCGCGCGTCGAGCGGGACTCCTGGTGGGCCGTGCTCGGCGTCACGGCCGTGCCGTTCGTCCTCGGCGTCCTCACCGTCGTCGACGAGCGCACCTGGTGGTCCGTCGCGGCGTGCGTCGCGATGCTCGCGCTCGAGGTCGTCCTCGTGGTGTCGCGCCGGCCCGGGACCGGCACGGCGCTGCGCGTGCTCGCAGGATCGCTGGTCCTGCCGACGGCGGCCGTCGTCGTCGTCAGCGCCGGAGCCCTGCTCCTGCCGGGCAGCGGGTCCCCCGTCGTGCTCCCCGTCGTGGCCCTGCTCGTCGCGGCCGCGCTCGCCGGGGCACGGCCGGCCACGACGGCGCTCGCGCTGCCCGCCGGCCGGCTCCCCGTCGAGGCGAGCGCCGCGCTCACGGGCGCGATCGCCGTCGGCCTCGCGTACGCGCGCCCCGCGGCCGGGGCCGAGATCGCGGTCGCCGTGCTCCTGCTCCTCGCCGTCGGGGCCGGTCTCGCGGCCCGCGACCGGGACCGGCGCGGCGAGTGGTGGCTGGCCGCCGGCCTCGCGACCGTCGCCCTGTGGACCGCGCTCGCCGCCGCGCACGTCGGCCTCGTGGAGGCGTACACCGCCCCGCCGGCGCTCGCCGCGATCGTCACCGGATCGTTGCTCGCGCGTCGCGCGCGGCGCTGGTGGGAGCTCACGACCGCGGGACTCGGGCTGCTCGTCGCGCCGTCGGTGCTCGTCCTCGGCGCCGCGCAGGGCGCCGGCGACGTGCGCGCCCCCCTCCTCGTCGGGGCCGGTGCGGCAGGCGTCGCGGCCGCGGCCCTCCTGCAGCGCCGCGGACCCGCGCACGCCTGGTCGCGGTCGGCCGCGGTGCGGCTCGCGGGCGCCGGCGTGCTCGCGGCGGCCGCCGGCACCGTCGAGTCCTTGCACGTCGCGCACGTGCCGGGTGGCGGCGCGCTCTTCGCCCTCGGCCTCGCGTGGGCGCTCGCCGCGGGTGCGGTCGCGCTGGGCGCCGGCGTCGTCGGTGCGCGCACGGCCCCCGCCCGGTGGGCGGGCGTCGTGCGCCGCTGGGCGGTCGCCCCGGCGGCGGGCCTCGTCGTGGTGGGTGCGGTCGCGAACGTGCGGCCCGTGTGGGGAGCGATCGTCACCGTGTGGCTGCTCGAGGTCGCGCTGCTCGCGCTCCTCGTGCTCGGCGTGCACCGCGCGCTGCGCGGTCGCCTCGACCTGCCTCCCCCGTGGTTCACGTGGCTCCTCGCGCTCGCCGCCGCGATCGGTGCGTGGTCGCCGCGCGAGCTGCGCGTCGAGGTCTTCTCGCTCCCGCTCGGCGCCGGGCTGCTCGTCGCGGGGTACCTCGCGCTCGCGGCGGGCGCGACCGGCACCCCGGGGAGCGGTGCGCCGGGGGCGCGGGACGCCGTCGGGCAGGGCGCGGGGACCGCGGGGCGGACGCCGTCCCTCGCCACGTGGCCGGTCGGCCGGCTCGGGTCCTGGCGCACGCTCGCGCCGGGCATCCTCGCGCTCGTCGGGCCGTCGGTGCTCGCGACCTACACCGACGCACGCACGTGGCGCGCGGTCCTCGTCATCGTCCTCGCGCTCGCGGCGGTCCTCGTCGGCACGCGCAAGCACCTCGCCGCGCCGTTCCTGCTGGGCGTCGCGGTGCTGCCGGTGGAGATCCTCGTGGTCTTCGTGTCGCAGCTCGGGACGCGCATCTCCGCCGGGCCGTGGATGCTCACGCTCGCCGCCGCGGGCGGCCTGCTGCTCATCATCGCGACGTACTACGAACGGCGCATCGCCGCCTACGACGGCGCGGCGGCCTACCTGCGCGACCTGCGGTAGCGGCGCCCCGGGAGGGGCCGCGGTCGTCACCCGACGGTCTCCCGGTCCCTCCCGGCGCCGATCGCGTCGAGCTCGGCGACGTCGTCGGGCGCGAGCGTGATCCCCGCGCCGGCGGCGTTCTCGCGCAGGTGCGCGACGGACGACGTCCCGGGGATCAGCAGGATGTTGGGCGACCGCTGCAGCAGCCACGCCAGCGCCACGGACAGGGGCGTCGCGCCGAGGCGCCCCGCGACGGCCGACAGCGCGTCCGACTGGAGCGGGCTGAACCCCCCGAGCGGGAAGAACGGCACGTACGCGATGCCGTCGCGCGCGAGCTCGTCGATCAGCTCGTCGTCGTGGCGGGTCGCGACGTTGTACAGGTTCTGCACGCTGACGACGGGTGCGATCGCGCGCGCCTCCGCGACCTGCTCCGGCAGCGCGTTGCTCACGCCGAGGTGCCGGACCAGGCCCTGCTCCCGGAGCCCCGCGAGCGTCTCGAACGCCTCGCCCACCGAGCCGGGGACCGGGCCCTGCGCGTCGCCGAGCCGCAGGTTGACGACGTCGAGCACGTCGACGCCGAGCGTCTCGAGGTTCTCGTCGACGTCGCGACGCAGGTCGTCGGGCCGTCGGGCCGGCGGCCAGCCACCCTGTGCGTCGCGTCGTGCGCCGACCTTCGTCACGACGCGCAGCGTGTCCGGGTAGGGGTGCAACGCCTCGCGCAGGAGCTCGTTCGTCACGGCCGGGCCGTACGCAGCGCTGGTGTCGACGTGGGTGATGCCGAGGGCGGCCACCTCCCGCAGGACGGCGAGCGCGCCGTCGCGGTCGGCGGGCGGCCCCATGACGCCCGGGCCGGCGAGCTGCATGGCGCCGTAGCCGAACCGCGTGACCTCGAGGTCACCGAGCCACCAGGTGCCGCCGGGGAGGGAGGAGTCGGGAAGGGAGGAG